>JAJZGG010000007.1 GCA_021804965.1 Acidobacteriota bacterium | reverse complement strand
GCCTTCCCCGAGGTTGGCCTGCTGGCCGGCAACGTGGCCACCTATGACGGTGCTCTGGCCCTCATCGATGCCGGTGCCGACGCGATCAAGGTCGGCTTTGGCCCCGGTTCCATCTGCACCACGCGCATGGTCACCGGCGCCGGCATGCCGCAGATCACAGCCATTGCCGAGGCCTGGCGCGCAGCCCAGGAGCGCGGCATTCCCGTCATCGCCGATGGCGGCATCAAGTACTCGGGCGAAATCACCAAGGCCATCGCCGCCGGTGCCAGCTCCGTCATGATTGGCTCCCTGTTTGCCGGCGTGGATGAAAGCCCCGGCGAGACCATCCTCTACCAGGGCCGCTCCTTCAAGAGCTATCGCGGCATGGGCTCGCTGACGGCCATGGCACTCGGCTCCAGCGAACGCTACTTCCAGAGCAACGGCAGCGAGGACGGCACGGAAAATGTCGTGCAGCGCGAGCGTTCCAGCCAGAACCGCCTGGCCAAGTTTGTCCCCGAAGGCATTGAAGGCCGCGTTCCCTATCGCGGACCGCTGGAGGCCATGGTGCAGCAGCTGGTCGGCGGACTCCGCTCCGGCATGGGCTATCTCGGCTGCTCCTCCATCGATGAGCTGCAGCGGAATGCCCGGTTCGTGCGCATTTCCAGCGCCGGACTTCGCGAGAGCCACGTCCACGATGTCATCATCACCCGCGAAGCTCCCAACTATCACGTCGAGTAGAACCGCGGATTTCTGCATCCCCGCCTGCTGCTGCGCATCTCTTCCTTAGTACAGAAACACTGCAGCAGAGCGGGGCCAACCGCTGTTCCAGCCGGTACTTCGGACAAGCCTCCACGCAGCTGCTTCCTGCAATGTGTCCCATTGCAGGAGCGGTGCTCCATTCTGCAGTCCATCTTTGCGGCTGCCTTGCGTGCTCTCTGCGTCAGGCATGCCTATTTTCAGGATGAAGCACTTCCATTCGCGCACCGGAATTGCCGTGCGCAGCCCGGGCATCACCCAGCCCGGCTTTTATTGAGGCTAGAGTTTGTATGGCTACCACCCGTGACGACATCCCGGCAGACGACTCCGCCGCCGCGGTGGAACGCACCGTAGACAATCCCTCCGTTGATCTGCACGCCCACTGGAAGCCGCGTGCCAATCCCTGGCTGATCGCCATGACCGTCGCGCTGGCTGCCTTCATGGAGGTGCTGGACACCTCCATCGCCAACGTCGCCCTGCCGCACATCGCCGGCAACCTGGGTGCCAGCACCGACGAGGGCACCTGGGTTCTCACCAGCTATCTGGTCTCCAACGCCATTGTGCTTCCGCTCGGCGGATGGGCCTCCAACCTGATGGGCCGCAAGAACTTCTTCCTGCTCTGCATCACCATCTTCACGGTCTCCAGCTTCCTCTGCGGCATCGCGCCCACGCTGCCCATCCTGCTGCTCTGCCGCGTGCTGCAGGGCGCCGGCGGTGGCGGACTTCAGCCCATGGCCCAGGCCATCATGGCAGACTCCTTCGATGAAAAGCATCGCGGGCAGGCCTTCGCGCTCTACGGACTGGTCGCAGTCCTTGCCCCGTCCATCGGGCCCACGCTCGGCGGCTGGATCACCGACAGCTACTCCTGGCGCTGGATCTTCTACATCAATATCCCCGTCGGCATCCTGGCCTATGTGCTCGTCACCCGCATGGTCGACGATCCGCCCTGGATCATTCCCGACCGCAAGCACCTCTTCAACATGGACTTCATGGGACTGGCCTTCCTCAGTCTTGCCATGGGCGGCATGCAGATCATGCTCGACAAGGGCGAGGAGAATGACTGGTTCTCCTCCGGATTCATCCGCTTCTTTGCCGTTCTCTTCGTCGGCGGGCTCATCGCGCTCATTGTCTGGGAGCTGCGCCAGAAAAATCCGCTCATCAATCTGCGCCTCTACAAGTACAAGAACTTCGCCATCAGTTGCTTCCTCATGGCGCTGGTCGGCGGCGTGCTCAACGCAAGCACCGTTCTTCAGCCGCAGATGCTCCAGTCCCTGCTCGGCTACACGGCCACCAACGCCGGCGAGGCGCTCACCGCAGGCGGCCTGGCCCTGGTCTTTGTCATGCCCTTTGCCGGCTGGACCACCAGCAAGTATCCGGCCCGCTACATCGCCGCCGTCGGCTTCTTCTTCTTTGCGCTCTCCTACTGGTACACCACGCGGCAGCTCACGCTGGACATGAGCTTCTTCAACGCCTCCATGCTCCGCGTCGTGCAGATGCTACCCATCCCCTTCTGCTTCATCTCCATCACCACGGCCGCCTACGTCGGCATTCCCCGTGAGCAGAGCAACCAGGTCGCCGGCCTCATCAACTTCGTCCGCAATATCGGCGGCAGCATCTTCATCGCCATCACCGGCGCGGCCGTCACCAACCAGTCCATGCACCACCAGGCCCTGCTGCAGGAGAAGATGACGACCCTGCGCATTCCCTATGCCAATGCTCTCGGCGGCAGCACCGGCCTCCTGAACCAGAGCTTCGGCTCCTCAAACGGCAGTGTTGCGGCCATGGCCTCCATCTACGGCGAGCTCAACCGCCAGGCTGCCATGCAGGCCTATGTGGATGTCTTCAAAATGCTTTTCTGGATGTCCATCGGCATGATTCTGCTCGCCTTCCTGCTCAGCAAGAACCGGCCGGCCGGCGGCAACAGCGATATCGCCATGCACTGATTTCGGCAGCAATTTCCGCCTTCCCAGAGCGCTTTGCTGCCCTGACCCGCCTCAAATCCACACGGGCTCCTTCCTTTGGAGCCCTTTTTGCGCGCCGAATGCGGAAAAGCCGGAACCTGTCCCGGAAGAACAACCCCCCTCGGGAGTTCCCATGCAATCTGGCAGGATTTTCTTGGACTCCCACCCCATCCCCGGTACAATCAAGGCAGGGGACTATCCCACAACAACGTAAGGAAGCAGGAACACCGAAGTATGCCGTCATCACCCTCCCATATGGTTGCACCAGGCAGCCTGAACCCCAACGCCCTGCCTGAGCAACAGGACACAACCTCACGCAAGCGCGACGAACTGCGGATGGGCCGTGATGTCAACGGACACGGCATCAACTGGATCACTGCGATTTTCATTGTCATCTTCCATATCGGCGCCGTGGCCGCACTGTTCTGCTTCAGCTGGCAGCGCCTGGCGGTGGCCGCCGTGCTCTGGCTGCTGGCCATCAACTTCGGCATCGGTGTCTGCTACCACCGCCTGCTCACGCATCGCGGCTTCCAGACGCCCAAGTGGGTCGAATACCTGCTCACTCTCTGCGCCACGCTTTCGCTTGAGGGCGGACCCATCTTCTGGGTTGCCGTCCATCGCGTCCACCACCAGAACAGTGACCACCCCGGCGATCCGCACACCCCCAAGGAAGGTCCCTGGTGGGCACACATCGGCTGGCTGGTGCTGGGTCGCAGCATGCATGCCCAGTCCACGGCCCTTGCCCGCTACGCACCCGATCTTGCCAAGGATCGCTTCCATGTCTGGATCAGCAAGTACCACTACATGACCCTGGTCGTCTGCGGCCTGCTGCTGCTGGCCGGCGGCTCCATCGCCGATCACAGCCTGATGGGCGGCTTCAAACTGGTCCTCTGGGGCATCTTCCTGCGCGTCACGCTTGGCCTTCACGCCACCTGGCTGGTCAACTCCGCCACCCATATGTGGGGCAAGCGCCGCTTTCCCACCCGCGACGACTCCCGCAACAACCTGCTCGTGGCCCTGGTCACCGGCGGCGAGGGATGGCATAACAACCACCACGCGCATCCGGTCTCGGCCCGTCACGGACTGGTCTGGTATGAGCTGGACCCCAACTTCTGGCTCATCTGGCTCCTGAGCAAGGTCGGACTAGCCTGGAAGATTCAGGTGGCCCGGTACGACAAGGCCAACCCCCGCCCGGCCGGCGTCTAACGCTACGATCCACCCTCGAAAAGCGGTTCAGGCTCAGCGTTCACGCTCAGCCTGGGCCGCTTTTCCTTCGGCCAGATACACCGCCGTATAGTCCAGATAATTCCGCGCATACTGCAGGATCAGCTCCCGATCCTTGTCCTCGAGCGTGCGTCGCATCCGAGCCGGAACCCCGGCCCACAGCGTCCGCGGCGGCACCACCGTACCCTCCGGGACCACGGCTCCTGCAGCCACAATCGATCCCTCGCCAATGCGGCAGTTGTTCAGCACCCGCGCCCCAATCCCGATCAGCACCGCATCCTCCACCGTGCAGCCATGCACCGTCGCATTGTGCCCAATCGTGACCATATCCCCAACCGTCACCGCATACAGGTTCCGCTGCCCATGCAGCACCGCGCAGTCCTGCACATTCGATCCCTTCCCAATGCGGATCGCGTGCACATCCCCGCGCAGCACCGCGTTCATCCACACGCTCGAGCGCTCCCCAAGCCGCACATCGCCAATCACCTGCGCCGAGGCATCCACATAACAGCCCTCGGCCACCACCGGCCAGCACCCCTGATAGCTTCGGATCACCACCTGCTCCTTTCGCGCAAAGCCCACATTTCCCATCAAGGCGCGCGCAAAGCACGAGTATAGCGCCCACCCCGGCCACTCTCCTCAACCACCCCTTTGCCGCCGCACCCGGTTGCCACCGGCCCCAATCTCCCGTATTCTGGAAAGAGCCGGTTTGGCGGGTCAGGAGGTGGATTACAGCATGGCAGAGGTTCGAGTACAGGAAGGCGAGCCCCTTGAGAATGCACTGCGTCGCTTCAAGCGCAAAGTGCAGCAGGAAGACATCATCAAGGAAGTCAAGCGTCACTCCTTTTACCTGAAGCCGGGCGAAAAGCGTCGCGTGAAGGAAGCGCTGGCGCGCAAACGGAATCGGAAAAAGGCCCGCAAGGAGCAGGACTAATCCCCACTCCCAGGCCCAGAACAAAGGCCCCATCCGGCTCTCCGGACGGGGCCTTTTTGCATCCCTGCGCCGCTCCCCTAATTCACATCCTTGGCAATGTAGACCTGCACCGGCTGCGAAGTAACCAGCGGATCGACCACCAGCACTGTCCGCACCTCACCGCCGATCAGCGTCTGTGCCGGAGAGACATAAATGCTGGTGCTCGTCGTGGTCAGCGTCGTTCCCGCCGCCACGATCACCATGTACAGCGTCGAGGAGGGGATCGTCACATAGCCCGACGTTGCCCCCACGGCCAGTGACGTAATCACCGGCTTGGCTGCCGCATAATCGGCCGCCGTTGTCCCCGCCAGAAAATACACATCGACCGGTCCGGTCGACGGCGCCTGATTCAGCACCCGATACGCCGAGTGTCCGCTCGGCGCCGGCGTCGATTGGTCCGCCAGCAGCGTCACCTGATACGTCGCATTGATATCGGTAATCAGCACCGAACTGCTCTGGTTTGCCTGCAGCGTTCCCGTCGTCGTCACCAGCGCATTCGTGTTCTGCGTGCTCGTTACGGAAATCTTCGTGCTCGCCGTCGGCCCATACGTCCCATACGGCGTAATCTCGCCCTGCCCCAGATTCGTCGCTACCAGCGAGCCGCCAATGTACACATTCAGTGCCGGCGCATTGTAGGAGGCGTCAATCACGCGCACCAGGCTCACCGCCGAGTAGCCCTGCACATGCTCGCAGCCCGCCAGCCCCAGGGCCACCGCCAGGCTCAGCACCGCACACAGCCCCAGCGCACTCTTGCTGCGCATTCGCCTGCCCCGCTGCCGCCCGCTCTGGCCGTCCATTCTCTGCACGCGCATCCTCGCGATGATCCCGCCGCACCCGTCGCGACGCTGCTTAATTGTAAAGCAGCAGAACCGCCGCATCGCGCGCATCCATCCCGTGCGGCCTGCATGCAGGAACCATGCTGCACACCGCCGCGGCTCCCCTTCGTTCATCCTGCCGCCATGTAGACAAACCGCACCAGAAACAGCGCCGCCAGCAGACAGAACAACCAGTCCCGTCGCCGCAGCCTGCCCGTCAACCCATGCAAGACCGCCCAGGCAATCACCCCAAAGCCCAACCCATTCGCAATCGAGTAGCTCAGCGGAATCATCACCAGCGTCAGGAATGCCGGCACCGCCACCAGCGGATCCCGCCACGGAATCTCCGCAATCGTGGCCAGCATCATCGACCCCACCAGCACCAGCGCCGGAGCCGTCGCCGCCGCCGGCACCACCCCCACATACGGCGCCGCCGCCAGCGCAGCCAGAAACAGCAGCCCGGTCACAATCGCCGTCACGCCCGAGCGCCCGCCTGCCGCCACCCCGGCCGTCGACTCCACATAGCTGGTCACCGTCGAGGTACCCGTCAGCGCGCCCACCACCGTCGCCGTCGCATCCGCAAACAGGATCTGATTCAGCCGCGGAATCGTCCCATCCGCCTCCTGCAAACCCGCCCGCTGCGTCACCGCCACCAGCGTCCCCACGTTGTCAAACAGGTCCACAAAGAAGAAGACAAACACAATCTCCAGCAATCCGGCATGCAGCGCCGCCTTCACGTCCAACTGCATCGCCGTTGCGCCAAGGCTATGCCAGCCCACCGGCGTCGGCCTCCAGTGGCTCAGCCCCAGCATCCAGCTGGCCGCCGTCACGCCCACCACGCCCAGCAGAATCGAGCCCTTCACCCGACGAATCTCCAGCGCCGCCATCAGCACCAGCCCCGCCAGCGCCAGCGCCGTCTGCGCATCCCGCACATTGCCCAGCCGCACCATCGTCGCCGGATCCGCCACCACCACCCCGGCCCGCGAAAGCCCGATCAGCGCCAGAAACAGCCCGATTCCGCCCGCCACCGCCGCATACAGCTCCCGCGGAATCGACCGCAGAATCAGCTGCCGCACACCCACCGCCGTCAGCAGCAGAAACAGCACCCCGCTCACAAACACCGCACCCAGCGCCGTCTGCCACGGCACATGCAGCTTCAGACACACCGTATACGTGAAGTACGCGTTCAGCCCCATCCCCGGCGCCAGCGCAATCGGATACCGCGCCACCACCCCCATCAGCACGGAACCAACCGCCGCCGACAGGCACGTCGCCGCCGTCACCCCGGCCAGCGGCATCCCCGTCTGCGCCAGCAGCGCCGGATTCACCAGCACAATGTAGGCCATCGTCAGAAAGGTCGTCACCCCGGCCAGCAGCTCCGTGCGCCAGTTGGTGCCCAACCGCTCAAATTCGAAATACCGCTCCAGAGCCTCTCGCATCCCTCCCAGCAAACCACACTCCCACCCCAAGCCCCAAGCCTTTTCTCACCGCCGCAAGCCCGCATCCCCACCCAGCCCATCAGCCGCTACAATGACAGCAAGCACGCCGCCGCCTGGATGGCGAAACTGGCAGACGCAGCGGACTTAAAATCCGCAGGCCGCAAGGCCGTGGGGGTTCAAGTCCCCCTCCAGGCACCAAACAGAATCGCAGAATCCATACCTCGTATAGTGGTCTCTTATTCGGGGAATCAGCCTGAGGAAGATTTGCACTTCAGCTGTTTGTATTTCCATCTGTTGCCTGCTGCAACACATGGCTAAACTGCGATCAGTTCTTTTCCCGCAATCTCATTTCCTCGATCGCTTCCACCCACAGCTTCATGGTCAGATCCTCGCGCTCCGGATTGCCCAGGTACGGACGAAGCTCCTGCTAATAGCGGTCGCGAAGCAGCTCCAGATCAAAGGGTATGGAGCGAGCCAGGTACCGCACATCGCTGCGGTTGCGTTCTATATTGCGCTCGAGTTTTGTCAGCGCCAGATCGTAAGGATCAAGCGCCATCAGGCGCAAGTTTTGAAATGCTCCAGGAAACATCTCCTGAAGGCGACTCTCATAGTCGTAGGGCGGCTGCGCAACCGTCACCCGATCCAGATACACTCCATATTTTCGATACAGCGGGCCGCCCAGCATGGCAACCTGGGAGAAAGCCTCTGCCGCCTCGCGGGGAGCAATCTACAGCACATCCACATCCGCCGTTGGGCGACTCCAGCCATAGAGCAAAGACACAACAAATCCGCCCAAACAGTCGAGACGCACCGTCGTCGTTGCCATCTGGTCCAACTCGTTCAGGAACGACCGCCACGGCTCCGGAATCGCGTCACGAGTGGACATAGGCCAAGTCTCTCACGTCCAGATCCGTGAGCAGATTCCAGTGTCGCGCCTTTGCCGGGCGATTCTGGCGCAGCCACCTGCGCTCGGCCTGCGTCATGGATGCATGTGCGAGCGTATCCTCATTGGCCAGTCGCGAACGCTCCAGCACAGCTTTTTTCTGCGCCAGGCTCTTCCGTCGCGATGCGTCGCCGTCCCTCTCTGCAACCTCCTCCGCAAGGTCCACCACGAACCCCAGCCGGTTCTGACGGTCATTCAACTTGGTGTTGCGGGTGAGCCACTCCCAATCCATCTCCGGATACGCATACACAAGCCAGGGCAGCGCCTCCACCACCCTGCGGTCCAGCTCGTCCCGGTCCAGCGCAAGAAACAACAGCCGGGCAGGATTGGTTCGAGCCTTCCCGCGCAGGTAGGCGAAGCCCGGATACCCCAGCGCGCCAAGCTCGGCTGCGAACGCACTCTCACCCAGAGCGGAGTGCGCACCTGCGTCCAGCGGCAGCGACGTCGGCGGCAGCGGGAATACCTCCATCGCCTGCATGGCAACCTCCGCCGTCACCGGCCGACGCCCCCGCTCCAGCATGGACAGATAAGCCTGCGTCAGACCCAGCCGTGCCGCTGCATCCTGCTGCGTCAGTTTGGCGCCCACGCGCCCCGCCCTGAGTGCTTCGCCCGTCACCGTAGCCTCACTCGAATCCATCATAACACTACTTGTTATAATCCGAGCCGCATTTGGTGTCTGTGCGACCCCACTCAAGCAAAAGATGCTTGAGTGGGCCACCCGCCCGCCCAGAGTGATACTCGCGTTTATGGGTTAGCCGTGTCCAAAGTGTTTTTGCTAGACGTTGCAAAAGACTATGAGGATATTGTTGATGCTCGGAAAATGTAAGAGTGGACTTTTCGATGCAACCATGAAACCCAAAGTGCCGAATGGCTTCGGTGATGTACGGTACAGCCCAGTCCTTTAGTTCAGGAGATAGTACCAAACGTTCGATCAAAATCTCGATGTCCACCGGGATGTCAACACCGTGTCCGGGATTAACGTAGTACGTCAGCGCACGAAGTTCTTTTTCGTGCCGAAACGGCTCGCGCTTGATATAAAGGGAACCGTAGAACGCTTCGTTGATATAACCCTCTTCATCCTCGGGGGCGAAGTATGCTACCGGACTAATGGTCACGGGCATGTTGCTGCCTTGTAGAGAAGTCGCCAAGTGATGAACGGTTGATTGGATGGCAACGCCATTTTTCGGCGCATATTCTTTCCACATCTTCAGAGAGTCTGAACCATCCATGTACCAGCAGTTGATGCAGGCGTCAGTTCTCCGCTGGGCGACCATAATAGCCATCATGGTGTCCGCGCCCATGCTGCCTCTGCCTTCAAGGATCTCTTGCGGCAACTGGTTCTTTGACTCTTCCCACGCGCGCCCCGGCAACTGGCCTTCAGTGATGTCCTCCATGACCGACAGAGGTGAAAAGTGGAGCGCCTTCATTGAGAGCAGGGCGAACAACTGTTCGAGGGGCATATAGCGCCAAACCTTTTTGTCGGGTGCTACAAAGACGGTCTTGATCAGACCGAAGGTGCGAACGTCCGGCTGTTCCGGTGGCTCGCCAGGAATCACCATATCCACGATTTGCAATATTTGGTGTTTGTTCAGCCCCTGTCCTCTCTCATTCAGGGTCACCATCTCGCCAACGAATGCTGCGTCGTTTGGCGCAAGTTCGTTCAGATGGTTTTTCAATGCGTCCAGTTTTGCGAGTACGTTAACGCTCTTCATCTGCATCACTCCTCACCTGGAGCCGTTGTGCACGCTGCTTGCGCAGCGGATGAACGTTGACACGTCATCCCCAGTAGGGTTGCTGTAAGTATACCGACTGAGCGATTTTGTTAACATGCTTATATTCAATCGAATAGCATTTTGCGTTTACAGACGTAAACGCGACGATAGACTGAGCGGTTCCGGTGCGCTCTGTGCGTAAACAAGTCCTTGCGTAAAGGGTTATCCGAATTCGAGCAAATCGTGTCTCATGGGAACGGCGCTACAATTTCCGTACCGAGGTATCCGCCGATGACCTCCCCAGATGGCAAAACGCCTACCGCCGCTCCGCCTGTGGCTCCTGCTGTGTCGACGAGCGAAGGTAATCGCACCAAGTCGATTGCGACGCGGCTCACCGACGCCGAGTTTGCGGAGGTCGAAGCCGCGGCAACTCGTACCGGAAAGAAGGTGGCCGAGTGGCAGCGCATGCCCTGGCATGCGTGCTGAAAGGCGGAAAATCCATGACGATTGTGCGCGGGATCTGGCGGGTGTGTATCCTGCTGGTGGGAGTGACGGCTGGCATGATTCCTGCTCTGGCTCAGGCACCTTTGGCAACCGTGGCGCACGTGGACCTGACCCGCTATGCAGGCCAGTGGTATGAGATTGCCCGCTACCCGAACCGCTTTGAGCGCAAGTGTGACCGCAACGTCACGGCCACCTACACCCTGCGGCCTGGCGGCAGGATCGGCGTGGAGAATGCCTGCCTGCGCAGCGACGGCAGCCGCACCGTGGCTCGCGGATGGGCGCGGGTTGCCGATCCGCAGTCATCTGCAAAGCTCAAGGTCACCTTCTTCTGGCCCTTCTTCGGCAATTACTGGATTCTGGACCTGAGCCCGGACTATCGCTATGCCGTGGTGGGCGAGCCGGGACGCAACTATCTCTGGATCCTGAGCCGAACTCCGCAGATGGACCCCGAGCTGTATGCAGGCATCACCAGCCGCCTCGCCGGCAAGGGCTACGACGCCGCACGACTGGTCCGCGTCCGCCAGTCCCACTAGGGCCTGCAGCTCCAGCCGGCCGCAGACGATGCCCTCACGGGAGCCGTCTCTCGCCGGTTGCCAGGAATGCGTTCCCGGCTATGCTGTGGCCGGAGGCAAGCGCATCCCGGATCTGCCCGGGATCGCTGCCGTTGCGCGCTGCCGCCTGCTGGATCAGTTGAATCGCCGCTCCCAGCCTGGTTCCGGCCGGCAGGCGAAAGATCCAGGGAATGTTTGCCGAGGTCAGCGATCGGTCGTCGCTCAAAGCAATCACCGGCAGGAAGCACTTGAGCGCCATTTGCTCCGCCAGGTGCGCTGCATCCCGGTCCAGTGCCACAATGGCCACGGCGTGTTCCTCCGTCAGCGCATGCACCAGTTGCGATGAGGCCGTCCCCCAGTTTTGTCTGCTCTCGATCGGCACCAGAGTCCACTGCCCTCCGTCTGCCATCCGCTCGCGGAAGACATCCAGCACGGAAGCGGATTGGACTTCGCGGACCGCATTCGGGCCAAAGACGACCACAGGCGCAACGCGTGTGGCTTGCGCACGCCGTACCCCTGGAGCCAGACCAACTCCATCCTCGCCAACGCGGGCATAAGGGGCAGGCGCAGCGGCTGGCAGAGCAGCCGATATCGCGCTTGCACCCTGCGGTTTGCGCATGTGGGCAAGCCGATAGGTGATGCTGCCGTCATGCACCGTGCCCAAGTACATGGGAGCCAGGTTCTTATGGTTCGGGTCAAAGCGCATTGCGCCCGTCACTCCGTCGAACTGGCGAACATTGTCCAGCGCATCCTGAATGCGCACCCGATTGAGTCCAGCCCTGCAGATCGAATCGAGCAGAATGTTCATCGCGTCGTAGGCAAGGGAAGCAAACGGATCGGGGGACGCATGAAAGCGCGACTGGAAGCGCTGGTTGAAGGCGATCCACCGCGGATCCTTGCGTGTCGGATCATACGGGTAGACCGCCTCGAATCCCTCTGCAGCCGGGCCCGCCTGGGCAAGCAATTCCGGCCCCAGCGTGCGATAGGAACCAAAGACCCTTTGCTGCATGCCCATGGCACGCATCTGCTTCAGGATCATCGCTGCCGGAGCCTGATCGGTCCAGAGCACAATCGCGTCTGCGCCGGAGTCGCGGATATTCCGCAGTGCTCGATGGAAGTCTGTCTCGCCGGAGAGAAAATCCTGCTCCATCACCACGGGGTGGCCCATGCGGCGGGATGCATCGCGAAACTTTGCAACCCCCATGCGGCCGTAGCGATTGCTCACGCGCAGAATGGCAACGCGCCTGAGCCCCAGTTCCGTATACATGCGCCGCGCGAGCGTATAGCTCTGCACGCGGTCATCCTGCAGATCGGTAAAGTACCAGGGGATGGATGTCTCCGGAATGGTGGGATCGGTGGAGGCGGAGTTGACGATGGGAATTTCCGCCTTCAGCGCCACTCGAAGCATGATGTGCGTGGACTCGGAATTGATGGAGCCAAAGATAGCCCAGGCATTGTCGTCATAGATCACATGCACGGCCACATCTGCTGCCGACCCCCAGATTTCCGGATCGGTGGGCCGCCGACTTCCGGCAACTGCATTCGCCTGCCAGTTGTTGTAGTCGCTGTTCAGCGTCAGCCGATAGGGAATGCCGTTGTATCCGCCACGGGAGTTGGCCTCGTCCATCGCCATCTGCGCTCCGTGCAGCATGCGCATCCCAAGCGCATAGTCCGGATCCTCCGGCGAGATTGGCCCCACAAAACCAAGACGCACCTCGCTCAGTCCCTTGGGATCGGGTGTCTCGCGGCCGGGGCCATTCCAGATGGTCGGCTGCAGATAGTTCGACTGATACGGCTTGGCAAACCTGGCGAAAGGACGCATATCGTCAGGCTCGTTGGCATAGGGCTCAGCTGTCCACGCCTGTTCGGGACCCGGGGGATGGGTCCCGCATGGACAGGTCGCAGACTGCGGATCTGCATGCGGCGCAGATTGTCTGTGCTCGTTCTGACACAACATCGTAGCCGCGCCGCACATTGTCCAAATGCAACATGCGGCCCACTGGAATGCCCTTCGCATCGTCGTTACTCCTTGCTGCTGCCCTTCGTTGTTCGGAACATGGCAATGGCTTCAATCTCGATCAGTAAATCCGGACGACAGAGAATCGCCTGAATGCCGGTGGAGGCAGGCAAAGGATCCAGTCCCTGTTCCTTGAAGAACTGCGTACGCTCCTCGTTGAATGCCTCGTAATCCCGCTCGATATCACGCAGGTAACAGGTGGTCCGCACAATATCGTGCCAGGTGCAGCCCTCGCTCGCCAGCAATCCGGTGATGTTGGAAAACGTGCGCCGGAGCTGTGCGCGAAAATCCCCCACATGCACCGTCACGCCTTGCTCATCGATGGACGCCGTACCGGAGATCAGCAGAATTGTCACCTCGCCAATGTCGATCCGCATGCCGCGCGAAAACGAACTCGGCTTGTCGTAACAGTAGGCTTCGTTCAATACGCCCAGATTGGTCATCGCGCGCTTTTCAATGGGTGCACTGGCAATGGTCTCCAGAATTTCAGTAAGTGCGGTCATTTCAATGGCTCCTTTGGAAGTGGTTTGGAATGGATGGACTGTTGACGAATTCCGTGACTCAATCCCTTCGCTGTCGCAACCCAGATATCGTCACCCTGGAAATCGATGCCGAGGATATAGTTGTTGGCCGGCGCTGTAGTCACCGGAATCTGTGTGACGCGTCCCCGGGAATCGCGCACCCACATCTCCGGCCTGCCCGTGGGGATGGATGGCGTATACACTGCCCAGTTCACGCCGTCGTAATAGGCCAGGCCCTTGTCTGTACAGAACCATGCGTGATTGGCGTCGACGCCCTTCACGTAGTTGGTAAAGTTCGATGGCAGGCCACTGTCCTTGGTCAGGAAATTGCGCCAATACCTGCCGTCATACCGACTGTCTCCAAAGTAGGTTGCAGCCCATACCGTGCCGTCGACATAGCTGACGGAAGAGACAACGTCGTGGATCAGCCCCTGATTCCTGAAAAGCACAAGCTCGGTCTCGTGATCCGGATCGTCATACATATCCCAGCGATCACTCTGCTGGGTCAGCTCAAGCAGTCCGCTGCCCCATACCGCGAAGTACACCTTGTCTGCCTGGGCGGAAACGCCGTATACCCAGATTTCGCGCATCGGGGTATTGCGCTCGTTGTACAGCGACCATGCACCCGTACGCAGATTCAGGCGACAGGCACCGGCAGCGGTTGCCACCCACACATTCTCTCCCTCCACAGCAACGCCGTAGACGATGTTGTTACTCAGCCCGGAATTGAGTTGGGTGTACGAATCGATGCGACCGGCCGAGATGCGACTCAGCCCGCCCATCGTACCGGCCCACACATCTCCGGTACGCTTGTCCACCGCCAGAGAAAGCACGGCACGATGCGCCAGCCCATCTTTGGTCGTAAAGACCTTCCACTTGCCGTGTTCATACAGACCCAAACCATTGTCCGTACCCGCCCATATCCGGTCGCCATCCACAAGCACGGCATACACATGGTTGTCCGGCAGACCATTCTCTGTGGTGAAGTTCTGAAAACGGAATCGAGGCATCTGGGGGATTGCCGCATGCACTGAGGCAGTGCGTCTGTTTGATGGCTGCTGCGCAATGCCAGACATACCGCACAGAAGCCCACTCACCACTGCAACGGCAACCAGCATGCGCATCGAAATCCAGTGCATCCTGCAATCGTTCATCGTGTCCTCAGGTATTCGACAAGATCGTTCAGTTGATCCTTCGTCAGATCATTTGTGCGTCCATGCTTGTCCTGCGGGTTATACAGGGTCCAGATCTCTTCCAGCGAGCGTGCCGATCCGTCATGGAGATAGGGCGCAGTGAGCGCAATGTTGGTCAACTGTGGCGTATCGAAGCGGCCGGTGTCGTCGGTCGCTCTTCGTGTTCCCACATCAAAGGATTTCTGATCGGTCCCCATCGGTCCGCTGTGGCAATAGTTGCAGCGGTTTGCCTGCGGAATGGGATACCCAAAGGAATCCCTGGTGCGCGTAAAGATCGCTTTCCCTCGCTCCTGCGCAGGCGTCAACGCGCCGGAAGCAAGCCGCCACCGGTTCGGCCTTGCGGGAAGACTGAGGATATATCCCACCAGATCCGCCAGCTTGGTATCGTCATAAATCTCCGAACGCCAGAAATACTTCTCCGTGCGCGGCCCGCACTCTGTCGGGATGTCAGGGTTCCCGCCGTTCCACTTGTACGGTGCGGTGTCGCGCAGATCTTCCAGAAGCCGGTTGTCAACGATGTTGCGGCCAAATCCATCCGGCTCCAGATCCCACTCCAGCCCGTCGAAGGTGGAGTCAAAATGGCAGTTGGCACAGGCCAACTGGCCTTGAAACGAATAGCGCGAGGTATAAAAAATCTGCTCTCCTCTGCGCAGCGCCTGTATCCGCTTCCTTGTACTGAAGTCCATCGTGAATGCATTCCGGTGCTGCTCGTCGATATGGCACTGCGAACATTGCCGTTTCCCATTGGGCTGATCGTTTACGGCGGAAAATATCCGGTCGCTGAACTGCAATGACCACAGCTGCTCCGAGCCGCTGAGCGGAATTGTTGTCAGCACACGACTGGAATGTGTATCGATCACGCTGATCCTGTCATCCAGTCGATTGGCAACCAGCAATCTGCGTGCATCCGGCGTGATGGCAACCCCGCGCGGATCATGCCCAACCGGGATGTGCGCAATCACGTAGTTGGCACTTGCCCCAAGGTTCTCCGCAAATGGTCCGCGATGCGTATGAATGAAATGAAGCAGGCGAGGAAGATCGATCACGAGCACCTCCTCCGAACCGCCGCAGCTGACAAACATGCGCGACTTATCCGAAGTAATCGCCACACCAAAAGGACGCGCAGCATAGTGCTCAATCTCATCGAGTGGAATTTCGACCGGCTTGGCCCCCACATCAGAGCCAAACAGTGTCAGCGTATCCACGAACGCACCCCCATGCTCCAGGTGAGCCAGTGGCACCAGATTCTTGGGATGCAATTCCGCTGCAACCATCAGGCGGCCATCCGAGGAGACTGTCACATGAAACACCCCGGCAACACTTGGAAGCGGTATGCGATCCACCACCTGCACCCGCGCCACATCGATGACGGTGATCTCCGATTCAGGCGGCGTTCTTTCCGGGCCTGGATTGGGATAGACATGCGTCACATAGATCCGCTTCCCATCCGGCGACATGGCCATATAGCTCGCTCCGCGTCCAGCCACAAGCCGCTTCAACTCCATGCCGGTCCGAGCATCCAGCACGGCCACATCGCTGGAGATGCGGTTGGCCACGAACACATATTTTCCAGCTGGATCGGCAAGCACACTCTGTGGCTCCATCCCTGCATGCCATGTGGCCACCACTGAAAGCGACCGCGTGTTGATCACCGATACCGTGTCATCCCACGAGTTGGCCACGTAGAGCCTGCTACCGTCCGCAGACAATGCAAATCCGCGCGGCACATGCCCCACCACCACCGTCCCAATGGGGGTAAAGTTGGTGGCATTCAGGATGCGCACTTCATTGCTTTGGCTTGCCAGCACATAGAGCCGGGCTCCATCCGGCGAATACAGCATCTCCACCGGCGAGGCATAATTCAGCAGTTCCCCTGCGTTGTATGCCGCCATCGTCGTCTTTGGCAGCAGCGCAACCAGCATCATCACCGTAACGCCCACAGCGATGCTGCCCGCCCAGCGCCATCCTCGGTTGACCACGCGTTGATTCATCGTGGCTCCTCCACAATCACAACGCGATCCACGCTGACATGCTCCAGTGTCTGCACGCGACTGCTGGGCCAACGCACCGTTACCTTGTCGATGACATTCGCAGCTCCAAGACCGAAGTGCAGCCGTCCGTCGTTTTCTGACAGATAGCCGGAGCTGGCCACTCTCTCCTGCGTCCATCTCCTGCTTCCGGACACAATCTCTACGCGTGCGCCTACTCCATCGCGATTACTCCTCGCACCCGGACCAGGAGGTGTTCCGTGATCGCCATCGCGCATGGCACCAATCAGCTGGATGTCTATCCAGTGGCCAGTGCCAGCCGAAACATTCTCGATCAGCTTGCCCTCGGCTCCAAGATTGACGAGAAATGCTCCCACTTTGCCATTGTTCGCGTAATCAGCAAAGCAGGCACCACGGGCCACCGTGCGCGCGTCCAGCACGGCTCCTGCCTTGCGGGAATCATCCTCGAACTTCCCCTGTCCAACTCCGCGAAACAGCGTGTGCTCCTGCGGAATCAACTGAATCAGCCCGCCATGGAAAACCAGCATGTCAAGCTGGCCATCATTATCGAAGTCATACACACCGGATCCCCAGCTCACATACTGCGCATCGGTCTGGGAAATTCCCGCCTCGGCGGTCACATCTTCAAAGCCCTTCCACTCCGATTGCGACCCGGACGATGATGTCCCCAGTGGCGGCGCACCCAGATTTTTCAGAAAGCGGTTGAAGCTGCCATCCGTCACCCACAGATCCAGCACTCCGCGATTCCAGAAGTCTGCAGCCACGGCTCCCATCGACGAGGTTGCTTCTCCATCCTGCCCGTAAGCCGAACCCGATTCATTGCCAATCTCCTCAAAGGTTCCATCGTGCTTGTTGCGAAACAGAAAGTTCTGCGTGCTGTCATTGGCAACGTAAAGGTCATCCCATCCATCGTTGTCAAAGTCTGCCGCAGTCACGCCCATCGTGCGCCCGGGAACAGATCCCATCCCCGACTTCGCAGTAACGTCGGTGAATGTACCGTCGCAGTTGTTGTGAAACAACACATTGGTTTGTTCGGCATAGGCGAGCGGCCCTGGATAGTTGTCTGCCGCGTAGAACGTGCGGTACTTGGGGTCGAACTTCACATATCGTCCCACCAGCAGATCCAGGCATCCGTCCCTGTCATAATCCAGCCAGGTGGAGCTGATGCTCCAGCCCTCAACCTTGATTCCAGCCTTGGCCGTCACATCCTGGAAGTGTCCCTGGCCATCGTTGTGGTAAAGCACCACTTTTCCGTAACCTGTAACCAGCAAGTCCTCCTTGCCGTCGTTGTCATAATCCCCGGCGGTTGCAGCAATCGAATACATCTCCGGATTCAAGCCGGACTCCTCGGTCACGTCGGTAAATCGCCCGCTGCCATCATTGCGATACAGATGATTGTGCGGCGGCGTACTGGGCTTCACCTTGAGCGGATACGGATGCATCGCATCCTCCAGCGGGCGTCCGTTCACCACGTAAAGCGAAGGCCTTCCCGAGTTGTTGTAGTCGAACCATACGCAGCCGGCTCCGGTTCCTTCGAGCAGCGATCCCAACCGTGCGGATCCGAAGCTGTGCGTGAAATGGATGCCGGATTTCGCAGTCGCATCCTCAAAGCGAATGGCCGCATGCTCCTGCGACACCGTGCCATTGCAGCTGCCCGGCGTGGTTGTTGATGTTGCCGCAACCGTGTTTTGCCCAGAGTCACCGCATCGCACAGTCAAGGTCGATGGTGCGGGTCCTGGCTGTGCTGCAGCAACCGTGACCACGCTGAAAAGGAATGCCATGATCTTCCGCATCTCAGTTGCCCTCCTTGCCCGCACGATGCTGTGCAGCAGACTTCATGGGAACCGTCAGATCAACAGGGGTCGTTGAACGAAGCAGCACTTCCGGTACCCGATTCTCCGTGGATCGTTCCGGTCCTGTGTGGCAGCCCACGCAGATTCTCTGCTCTCCGCCGCGAGCCCAGAACCAGCCACGTTCACGTCGCAGAACCGCACCATTCTTATCCAGCAGCACAAACCGAAGCGGTCTGTCTCCCGGAACTTTCACGAAGAACGAACCATCCTTCTCCACCGGCGCAGTTCCCATTGCAACTGTCTTCCCACTCTGATCCTGCATCTCCAATCGCACGGAAGCTGGCGCTGCTTTCAAGTCGCCCGCACGGGACAGTCGTGAGTCGAATGCCAGCAGGTTGGCATAATCCCACGGGTGCAGTCCGGAAGGATGCCGATTGGGCCGCGCATGCGGTGCGAAGAGAACCGGCTCCACAAGATCTCTTCCATGCTCGGCAAGGACTGTCTGCATCGCACGATCACCCGGCTTCCAGGCGCGAATCGTGTAGTGCTTCTCTGCGCCAGTCCTTGCGCTCATCAGCCATAGATCAGGAGCGATCTCCGCCATTGATCCGGCATATTCGCCGCGCGGCGCCGCCACGGGTACTTCGTTGGCCTGCGCGGAGGTAAAGCGCGCCAGCGAGTTGCCGTGCGTAAAGACCGTATCGCCGGACT
This sequence comes from Acidobacteriota bacterium, assembly GCA_021804965.1. Taxonomy (GTDB): domain Bacteria; phylum Acidobacteriota; class Terriglobia; order Terriglobales; family Acidobacteriaceae; genus Acidicapsa. Next base: position 49,608 of record JAJZGG010000007.1, on the reverse strand, counting down.
CCAGTTGCGTACCACCCCAGCGTGCGCGACCATGATCGCAACGTACGGACTCCACACCAGACCCATCCGCATACACCAGATACAACTCCGGTATGGATCCAGAACCCAGCGGATATCCGGCTTCAAACAAAATCCTGCCATCCCGCAGCACAGCCACAGGAAATGCACTGCCCTGCAGATGAGTAAACAGCAGTGGGCCCGGATCAGCAGTCGGATTGCGTGGTGCCGGCTTCCGGCTCGGACCATTGTCGGTGGAGTCGAGTTCAAACATCTGTCCGGTTCGCTCGGCCCACACCAGCCGACCGCCGGGAAGATGCAGCGGACGCTCTGCATCCGTCGCTGTAGAAACAACCCTGCGGACAGAATGATTCGCCAGATTCAGTTCCCAGATTTGCCACCGATCTCCTGATGTCCGCTTGCCTGCGAACAGCAACGACTTCCCGTCATAGGAGAGATCCGCGTCGGCACTTGCGACAAAATCAGGAACCAGTAGCGTCGCTTTTCCCTCGTGAACCAGGAGCAGTTGCGCTCCCTCAGGAAAACGCTCACCTCCGCGCAACTCTGCAAGAGGCTTGTAGACCGGTGCGGCCGTCACGATGAAATCCGGAGTCGACGCACGCGCAGATACAGAGGAAACACCAAGCCACATCGTGCAGGAAAGCATCGCCGCACACAACAGAACCTTGCTGGAAATCGGATTCATTCCGCCACCACCACGCTTCCACCTGCCCTCTGCAACATATCCAGGCACTGTGCCTGCTGCGAGCGGAGAGCAATCCACGGCATCCGCTCGGTGTCGATCGCCAGCCCCTTCTCGGAGCAAACACGGTCCGGCAGTTTCAGTCGATCCATATCCGGACCTTGAAAGGCATACGGCGAAGTGCGCGGCTGGAATGCTCCTCCACGCAGCACCCGCGTCCTCCATTGCTGCGCATGCAGTGCCATGGACACGAACAGGCTCTCGGTCTCCATCGAGCACGGCCCAGCCAAGATGACGAAATCGTCACCAGCCACCATAAAGTTGCTCACTGGAATCTGGGTTTGTACACCACTTGCGCCAAGAAGTACATCGGGGCTGTCGGCAAATTCACTCTGCCTATTGTTCTGCACGCAGAACTCCTCTTCTTGCAAACAATCAATCGAAGAGTCAGTCTAGCGTTTCAACAAATTGTGCGCCTCCATCCATGGATGGAAGATGCACTCAACCCCGCGCGATCCATGGTGGACGATATCCAAACGCTGCATCCAGAAGTCTCGCCACGCCCAGCGCCGTCTCGTCTTCATTGGGTCGCGCAGCAATCTGCACACCGATGGGCAGCCCTTCACGCGAGCAGCCAACCGGCACCACCGCTGCCGGTGCGCCCATTGTGTTCCACCATTGCGTGTAGCGAAGCGCATCGAGATAAAGAACTGGAACTCCGTCAATCTGCCAACTGCGCTCCCCATGCCGGAAGGCAGGAATCGCCGCGACTGGACTCAGGATGACCGGATACTCCTGCATCTCTTCCAGCATCCTTCCGCGTACGATGTCCATCTCTGCCCATGCCTCCAGCAGCGTCGTTGCCGTCAGAGGTTTTGAAGCTTCCGCAATTCCAAGAAATTCGCGGAAGATCGGGCTCAACAGTTCGTGCCTGCCGCGAATGGAGGGCTGGTAGAACATGGCTCCGCATTGCACAAAAAACTTCCACCACAGTTCTCGCATCGCTTCCAGCGCGCGTGGACGAAATGGGACAACATCCAATCCACATGCCCGCAATGCTTCCGCCGCCTGGCGTACAGCAGCACGCGTCTCCGGCGTCACCGGGATCACGCCGTCATCCTCAAAAAATCCGACGCGTTGTGATCGCAGTTCCGCCAGGCTCCGCTCGCGATACAGCATCGGTGGACTGATGGGATCGATGGGGTCCTGTCCGCTCAGCGCCTCAAACATCAGCGCCACATCCTCTGCAGTACGCGCCATGGGACCAATTGCGCCCAGCGTGGCAAACGGCCCCACGCATGGCGGCAGATGTCCGCGCCCCGGAATACGCCCCGGAGTCGGCTTCAGTGAGCAGATCCCCGTAAAGTGTGCCGGCACCCGCACCGAGCCTCCGCTATCGCTGCCCAATCCACCTGCGGACATTCCCGCTGCAATGGCTGCCGACTCGCCCCCACTCGAGCCTCCAGGCGTCCGATCCAGATCCCACGGGTTGTGTACACGGCCATGCAGCAGATTGGCCGTCTCATACGCCATCAGGAACTCCGGACAGTTTGTCGTGCCCAATAGCAGTGCTCCTGCAGCACGCAGTCGCGCAACGACGCATGCATCTGCATCCGGAATTTCGTCTTTGTGTAGCAGACTGCCAATCTCGCAGCGATAGCCTGCTACCGCAATGGAGGATTTCACCGTAACCGGAAGGCCGTGCAGCGGTCCGCGCGGCTCAGGCATCTCATCCAGCCTTCGCGCCTGCTCGCGCACTCGGTCTGCATCAAAATCTGCAAATGCGTTCAGTTGCGGATTCACCCGCGCAATCTGTTGTATGTGAGCTTCGGCCAGCTCGCTCACTGAAATCTCGCCGGAGCGCACCATCGCAAGCTGCCTCGTTGCCGGAGCCAGCACAACGTCGCTCATCGTTGCACTTCCGGTGCCGAATCATGCTGCAGATCATCGCGCGGTGTGGATGGGCTGGGCTCATAGTGGAAGTGGTGCAAGCCTTCCGGATCACCCGAGTGGAAGCGGTCATTCCACTCCAATCGGTAGTCGAGCGACGAATCATCGTCAGGATTCTGTTCCTGTTTCGGATACGGATACTGCGACATTTCATGAAACGGCAACTGTCCCACAGTGAACGGGGACGCATCCCACCAGTCCATATCTTTCACAAATCCATTGGCGTAAAAGAAGTAATCCCGCTTCCAGTTCGGAGGCAGAGCAGGCAAGGAAGTGGCATCAAACTCCGCAGCAATGCCTTCGCCACTCCCAAAGATTGCAAACCGATTATCCACACGCTTCAGCAGCGGAGTAACATTGCCAAAGTGCGTGTAGCTTCCGCGCTCGCGCTGAAATGGTCCGGTCAGGCTAACCAAATTGTAGTCATAGGAAAGATCGCCCTCGCTGCTTCCGTCCATCTCCTTTGGGTAGCCGCGAAAATGTAGCTTTGCTGTGGCCAGCGGCAACTCCGTGGCGCGCGCCTGTGCATTCCTGCTTTCATCCACCAGCACCTGATCCCAGTAGATTTGCAGATTCGTCTTCAGCCGAATGCGTCGAGTTCCCGCCGGCAGCTTTCCCGTCAGGTCCACCACTATCGTTCGCTCCAGCCCCGCCGGAAATCCCGCAAAGCCTGGAATCCGCTGCCAGCGACCATCGGGCAACTCTGCTTCGACATATGGTGGAATCTCCCGTATGCCTGCCTGCCATGCCGCATACAGCGATGTCGCGCTGAAGTAGTTGACGTAGCCCGTCATCAGCAGACGCAGGGGTCTATCGGGCTCTCGCTGTCCCAGGTCAAGTGTCAGTGCATGCATCTTCGCAAAGCCGTCGTAGGGAAGTGGCACAAAGTCGCTCACAAACACATGGTCCTGTCGGCTCAGCCGCTCCAGCACACTCTTCCCTTCGTCATTCCATGCGCCTGCGGGAACATGTGCGCCCACACTGGCAATCACCCGTCCAGTGGCAAAGGGAGGATCGTCCAGAAAGCGCTCATCCGGATTCACCATTACATCGGCCGGATGATCCACCGCCACCATGCGCAGCTGATCGATGTAGTTCACCTCCTCCATCGGCTCCATGAAACGCACACTCACTTTGCCGTTGAAGGTTTTTACGCTGGCTCCGTCAATCTTCACCCACTCCTCCGGGTTGGGAGTGTTGCGTCGCGCCGGCGTGAACCAGTGGCCCACCACACCCGCACCAATCACATCCGTAATAAACGCATACCGATGTCCATTCCATGCAAACAAAACCGGACAGGAACTTCCCCGACGGTCCGCCTCCTTCATCGCAATCACCGGCTTGCGTGGAAGATCAATTTCATCCTGAAGCACACCTGTCGGCCACAGGATGCGAAGCAGATCAATGCTCTTCGCATTTCCGAGTCCCACCAGAATCTGCGGCGGAGCCTGTGTCTGGTAGCCGGATGCTCCCGCCAGCTCCCACTTCTGCCACAGACCATCGGCAAACACTTCCACCTTCGCTCCCAGGCCGGTTTTGTTATCCGCCAGTCCGCTTAGATCAAGACGCACAAAGTGATTCCTGTTTGCACCCAGATTGCGCAGCAGAACCGGCGCAGCATCCTTCTGCGTCACGATCAGATCCGTTGCTCCATCCCCATCCACATCTGCAGCAATCAGGCCACGTGCCGCCTTCCATCGGATACGGTCCAGGCCCAGTTTATGGCTCACATCCTGAAAGCTGCCGTTACCCATGTTGCGGAAGACGCGCACCTGCGTGCCCACACGCGTCTGCACAATTGCGGCCACGTCCAGCCATCCATCGTTATCCACGTCAATCGGTGTCAGACCCCATCCGCGCGTGGCATCCGCAAGTGGCAATGGAACGCGTGCAAAGCGTCTGCCAGTGCCACTCGTCGACGCATCATTCTGCCATAGCGTGATCCCCGGCGCACCGGTGTGCGTCATGGCAATATCCATCCACCCATCCCTGTTGAAGTCCAGTACTGCAATCCCCAACGCCGATGGCAGGCTTGTGCTGGCATAGATCGGCTGTGTGGGAAACTTTCCCTCGCGCGGATTCACATACAGTGTTGGCGCGGCAGCATCACCGGTCACCGCTAGATCCACCGCTCGATCATTGTTGAAATCGGTAAGAATAGCCGCTTCGGTCTTGCCCGCTCCGCCGAGACCAGTCTCTGCCGTGCGTTCCGTGAACGTTCCGTTGGCATTGTTGCGCCACAACACATTCGCCTCGCCGCCTACCTGCATCGGATCCCCGGTCAAGAACAGATCCAGATGACCGTCATGATCGTAGTCAACGAATGTAAGGCCTGTCGGGCGATTGCGCGGCAGTAGTCCTGCAGCCGCCGTCACATCCTCAAAATGTCCCTGGCCCAGATTACGGAACAACAGCAGTCGATCCTCCATCGCAACAGCCAGATCATTGCGCCCATCACCGTCATAGTCACCCACCGCACATGCGACGGCATGACCACTGGCATGCAACCCGATTGCATCCGAATCCAGCCTCTGAAACGTAGCTCCACCTGTGTTGTGCAGCACGGCAATCGACTGCTTGCCCGACAGCATCAGCACCAGGTCCATCCGTCCCGATCCCGTCGCGTCCATCATGCAGGCCCCGCCGGTTGCTCCCGACAGCCCTCCCGTCGATGCGGTCAACATCGGCTGCATCTCATATCGAACTGGAATCATCCCGTGCTGAATTGCCTTCGGCTCTGCCACCGCCTTGACCGTGGAGTAATGTCCCTGCTCCCCATATGCCAATGCGAGTGGTGAAGCAATCTTGGTGCTCGTCAAATGCTGGAAGCGGGCAAAGCACTTTCTTGCCTCTGCCGTGTCGCCTGTCCGCTGCAGGGATCGGGCCAGTCCAAACTCTGCCGAGACATGCAATGGGTTGAGTGCCAGCGTCTGCCTGTAGATTGGAATGGCGCGGTCAAACTGACGCATCTCCTGGTAGCAGGCGCCCACATAGTACAGCGAGTCCGCATCCTGCGGATCAAGCCTGACTGCCTGCTGAAAGCTTGCCAGCGCTGCGCTCAGCTGATTGTCCGTGTGCTGCGCCAGTCCCAGGTTGTACCATGCCTGCGGATTCTTCGGTTCCGTTGCAATCACCTGCTGAAACAGCCGCTTCGCCTCGTCCACCTTTTGCAGCACCAGCAGCGCTATCCCCTCGTTAATCGCAGCCTGCGTCAGCGTGGGATCCTCCTGCAACGCCTGCGCAAAGCTATCCGCGGCACGCTGCGTAAACTGCTGACTCATCAGCGCAACTCCGCGATTATTCAGCCGAATCGCTTGAATATGGGCAGAGGGTTGGGCCACACACAACACACTGACTCCACACAGCAGCATCCTCAGTCCCAAACGGACACACCGCATTTTTTGCGCATTCACCGCAGTTACTCTCCCTTGCTGGAACCCATCAGTATACGGAAGCTGCAGCTGACTCCCGCGTGTGCCTCATCACGCGTCCTCAGCCTGCAGCCCGCAGTTGCACTTTCCGCAATTGCGCTGCGAATGAACATGGCATGTTCACAACTGGCTCCATCTCCCGCTCGGTCCTGTCGCCTGCAGCGCAATTTCCGAATCGGCGTTCGTATTTCGCAACCAATTTATACTGCATTTGTGTTTGCGCCTCTGCATCGCATCGACTGGCACGACTTTCTTGCCCGACCCATCTTCCCGCCTCGGCCAGAAGCTTCCAGGGCCATCGTCGAAATGCCGATCCTGATCACGGGTGCAGGCGGATCCATTGGATCCGCGCTCGCTCTGCATCTGGCACAATTGGGTGCATCCCGTCTGCTTCTGCTCGATGCCAGCGAAGGTCACCTCCACCATTTGCAGCAGCAGCTTGCTGCATACGCAACAAACGCCAAAGCACAACTCATCCTCGCAGACGCAGGCGATGCCGTTCTGCTGGAGGATCTCTTTTCCATCCACAAGCCACGCATCGTCTTCCATGCCGCTGCATACAAACACGTCCCCATGCTGGAGCAGCAGCCGCTTGCCGCCATCGCCAACAATATCTTTGTCACCGACCGCATCGCCGGTGCAGCTGCACGACATCAGGCCAGCCTCGTCATGCTATCCACGGACAAGGCCGTCCAGCCCACTTCCGTCATGGGCGCCACCAAACGCATCGCTGAGATGATTGTGCTCGCCAAGGGTGGCACAGCTCTCCGGCTCGGCAATATCCTCGCCTCCAGTGGCAGCGTCGCGGAGATCTTTGCCCAGCAGGCATTGCAGGGAAGCCCCCTGACCATTACCCATTCCGCCGCGCGACGCTTTTTTCTCACCCTCGATGAAGCCGCTCATCTGCTCATCGCTGCGGCACACAACGCAACCAGCACAGCTTCCGCAGCCTTGCTGGCTCCTGCCCTCGATGCCGATCATGCCATCGTCGATCTGGCGCGCTTCCTTGCAAATCTCTTCGCACCCGGCCGCGAACTTCCTTTCGTCTGCATTGGCCTGCGGCCCGGCGAAAGACTTGTCGAGCGACTCTGGGATGAAACGGAGCAAACCCAGCTCGTTGCTGACGGATTGCTCTCCCTGCACTCCGCGCAGGCATCTCCCGACGACTCTTCCATCCACCTCGCCGAACTTTACCATGCGCACCGCAACCGGGATTGCGTTGCTTCGCTGTCTGCGCTGCGCACACTGGTTCCCGACTTTCACCCCAGCAGTCCCGTGCGTGTTCACGGACAGCTGCAGGAGCAATGGAGCCACGCATGAGCTTCGATTCCGCACCCTCGGCACGGCGTCGCATCGGAGTCGTCACCACCTCACGCGCCGACTACAGCCATCTCTACTGGCCGCTGCGCGAACTGGCCAGCCGTCCGGAAGTCGAGCTTGGAGTCTTCGTCCTCGGCTCCCATCTTTCGCCGCATTTCGGCAGCACCGTAACCGCAATCGAGCACGATGGATTTCCCATCCAGGCCCGCATCGAATGCCTTCTCAACTCCGACACCGACACAGGCATGGCAAAGACCATCGGCATTGCGATTCTCGGTCTTGCCGATGCGCTCACCCACTGGCGGCCAGACATTCTGCTGCTCATCGCCGACCGCTATGAGATGCTCGCACCCGCGGCCACCGCACTCGCACTCCGCATCCCCATCGCCCACATTGAAGGCGGCGAGGTCAGCCAGGGTGCCATCGACGATCAGGTTCGCAACGCCCTCACCAAGCTGGCGCACGTCCACTTCACCTCCACCCCAACGGCGCGTCAGCGCGTCATTGCCATGGGAGAAGAGCCCTGGCGCGTCCACCATGCCGGCGCTCCTTCGCTCGATCATCTGCGCCGCTCCCCACTTCTCAATCGTGCGCAGTTGGAAGCCCGACTTGGCATTTCCCTTGCACACCCCACGATCGTTGCCGCCTGGCATCCTGTCACCATCCTTCGCGACACCAATGCCGAGGCCGACGCCTTCTTTGCCGCCATCGAGCAGGCACCTGGTCAGCTTCTCTTCGTCTACCCCAACGCCGATGCCGGTGGCCTCGCTCTCGTCGAGCGCACCCGTGCACTGGCCTCCCGCCGCGTGCAAACCCACGTCTTCGTCAACCTTGATCCCGTCACCTACTGGAGCCTGCTTGCCCAGGCTGACCTGCTCATCGGCAACTCCTCCAGCGGCATCATGGAAGCCGCATCCTTCGCTCTTCCTGTCGTCAACGTGGGCATGCGCCAACAGGGACGCGAACGTGCGCAGAACACCCTCAGTGTGCCCGCCGAGCCTGCTGCCATCTGCACCGCGCTTGCCCGCGCGCTTGATCCGGCATTTCGTCGCAGTCTGGCCGGTATGCAGAACCCTTACGGCAACGGCACTGCCGCCTGCACCATTGCAGACGTGCTCCAGTCCGTCCCGCTCTCCGAACTGCTGATCAAGCAGCCGGTACCCGTGCCTGCCGCGGCTCTGCCTTCGGAGTGCATATGACTGCAGGCATTCCGCTCTCCGCGCCCGACATTACCGAAGCTGAAATTGCAGCCGTCGTCGCAGTTCTCCGCACACCTCATCTCAGCCTTGGCCCGGAACTTGCCGCATTTGAATCGGAGCTTGCCGCATCACACGGCGTCGAGCACGCCATTGCCGTCAGCAGCGGCACTGCCGGACTTCATCTTTCGCTGCTCACCCTGGGCATCGGCGCAGGCCACGAAGTGATCGTTCCATCCTTCGCCTTTGTCGCCGTTGCGGGAGCAGTGCTTCAGGTGGGTGCGCGGCCTGTCTTCGCAGAGATCGACCCCCATACTCTGAATCTCGATCCCGCAGCCGTCGAGCAGGCCATCACTCCGCGCACGCGCGCCATTCTCGCCGTGCACACATTCGGCGTGCCCGCGCCCATGGATGCACTCCGCACCATTGCCCAGCGGCATCATCTCGCCCTGGTCGAGGACGCCTGCGAAGCCATCGGCGCACGGTATTGCAACCAGCAGGCAGGAAGCCTCGGCGACCTTGCCATTCTTGGCTTCTACCCCAACAAGCAGATCACCACCGGCGAGGGTGGCGCCGTCCTCACCCGCAATCCGGCATACGCCGCCCGCCTGCGCCGCCTGCGCAATCAGGGGCGCAACCCCGGCAGCGAATGGCTCGATCACGCAGAGCCGGGTTACAACTATCGGCTCTCTGAGCTGGCATGCGCCCTGGGTCGTGTGCAGTTGCAGCGCCTCGATCAGATCCTGGAGCAGCGCCGCGCCGTTGCTCTCCGCTACCACGCTCTGCTTGCAGACATCCCCGAACTCGAGCTGCCGCCGCTCGCCCTGCCGCACCGGGAGATCAGCTGGTTTGTTTACGTCGTGCGCCTGCCACAGTCCGTCGATCGCGACTCGGTACAGGCGGAACTGGCTGGTCACGGAATAGCCACCGGCCGCTACTTTCCACCCATCCACCTGCAGCCAGCCCTGCAGCAGTACGGCCACACTGCACCGCTCCCGCTCACCGAATCCCTGGCGCGCCGCACACTGGCTCTTCCCTTCTTCAATCGCATCCAGCCCCATCAGCAGGAACGCGTCGCCGCCGTACTTCGCACGGCCCTAGCCCAACATCGGGCCATCCCTGCCTGATTCACTCAATTCGCAATCTGCATGTGTCGCACCCTCGGAGCAAACTCCGCGGTGATGCCGGACACATTGCACACTCACGGGTCGCTGGTGCATGCATTCCCACGACCCGTGATTGGTTCTGCATCTGGAATCCAGCCTGCAATTCCAGCGTCATGCCTGTTCCTGAACCAACCGATCCACCCAGGCAAGGCTCTTCGTCTTCGGCACGCCCATCGCAGCGTTGGCAACGTCATCCCATGCCTCCCACGTGGCCAGCCGCTCGGCATAGGCAGCGCGTGCCCGCGGCAGAATCGTAGACCCCAACCCCAGTCGCAAGGGGGGATTCTCCGCATCCACCAGCTTCAGCACTGCCTCTGCCGTTGCATCCGGATCGCCGCGTTCCACCCCGGCCAGCATCGACACAAACCGCTTCCGGAACTCCGCGTATGCTTCCATGCCATCGGCAATCCCTGAGTCCTTGCCAAACTCGGTTGCATACGCTCCCGGCTCCACCAGGGTCACGTGAAGGCCGAAGGCTTTCACCTCCTGCGCCAGCGCCTCGTGCATCGCCTCCACCGCCCATTTGGTGGCGCAGTAGTAGCCGATCAGCGGCATCGACGTGATGCCCAATCCGCTGGAAACACCCAGAATATGCCCGCTGCCCTGCTGCCGCAGCAGCGGCAACGCTGCCCGCAGCACGCGAATCATGCCGATGTAGTTCACATCAAACAGATCGCGAATCTGCTCGTCGCTCGCCTCTTCCGTCGCGCCAAAAAAGCTCGTGCCCGCATTGTTCACCAGCACGTCGAGCCGGCCAAAGTGCGCGAAGGCCTGCGGCACCACCCGCTTCACCTGCTCGGCATTGGTCACGTCCAGGGCCAGCGGAAGCACCGCATCGCCAAAGCGCTCCTTCAGGTCGGCCACATCCTCCACTTTGCGCGCCGTCGCGGTCACCTGATCGCCGCGTTCCAGGGCTGCCTCCGCCCAGATGCGACCAAAGCCTCGCGATGCACCGGTAATCAACCATGTCTTCTTCATCTTCATTTCTCCTTCCCCTGCTCTGTTCCGTTGAGTTCGCAGCTGCACACAACTTACCTTGTTATGGCCTGCCCATAGTCCATCTGTTTCAGATCCGCGATCAGGCCTGGGCCTTCCGGATTCCATCCCAGCCACTCGCGTGTCTTCCCGCTGGCGCCCTGCAGATTCATCCCCGCAAAGGCTCCCAGAAATCCAAAATGCTCCTGCGCCTGCTCCTGCGGAATTGAGCGCACCGGCACCTGCAATCCCTCGCCAATCGCCTCCGCAATCTCCCGCAGCGTGACTCCCACTTCCGCCACCGCATGATACCGCCGCCCCGTCGCATGCTTTTCCAGTGCAAGCCGGTAGAGCCGCGCAGCATCCGCGCGATGCACCGCAGCCCAGCGCGTCTGCCCTTCGCCCACGTAGGCGGAAACACCCTTCTCCCGCGCCACTGCAATCAGATAGCTGACCAGTCCCTGCCTGGCCGTGTCGTGAACCTGCGGAAGCCGCACAACCGCCGTGCTCACGCCCTGCGCCTCCAGAGCCGCTGCTGTCGCCTCCGAGGCGCGCGGATATGAGCCGGATACAGGTACCGGCGGATCCTCCTCCTCGGCAGGTCGCCCCGGAGCAATCACGGCCAGCCCACCCGTGATCAGGAACGGGCGGCTGGAATCCCGCAGCACCTCGCCCATCGCTTCAATCGCACGCTTGTCCAGTGCGCAACTCTCGGCAAACCGCGACCAGTCATGCCGGAACGCAGTATGGATCACGGCATCCGATGCCGCCGCTCCACGCCGCAGGCTCTCCAGGTCTTCCAGATCACCGCGTTGCACCGCAGCACCGGCAGCCATCAGCGCCTGCGCTCCCGGCTCCGAGCGTGCCAGTCCAAGGACCGTATGACCGGCCCCCAAAAGCTCCTGCACAACCGCATAGCCAACAAATCCCGTCGCACCCGTCACAAAAACCCGCATCGTTTCCTCCAACTGGATTGATTCTTCCGTTGCCCAATGTGTACGGTGGTGAAGACATCACCGCGATGACCTACAAAACGGAGACAGTCTCCGCATAGTCACATGACTTCAGATTGCCAAACGGCTCCTCCGGTTGCAGAAAGTTTGTGAATGGCAAAAGAAAAATCCAGACGCGCCGCAGCCCAACCACCCCGCAAGCCTCGCACCGATGCTCTGCGCAATCGCGAGCGCATCCTCGACGTGGCCAGAGAGGTCTTCTCCCGCGCCGGCGCCTCGGCCAGTCTCGATGAGATTGCCCGTCAGGCCCAGGTCGGCGCCGGAACCCTGTATCGACACTTCCCCACGCGTGCCGACCTGCTCAAGGCCGTCTACCGCACAGAAATGGAAAAACTGGCCGCAGCACAACGCCGATTCGCCGACACCCTGCCACCCCTCGAGGCTCTCCGCGCCTGGCTGCTCCTGTTCGTGGAAGCCATCGCCGCCAAACAGCTCATCGCGCCCGCCCTCAAGGAGCTGGTCGAGGATCCCAAGCAGATCTTCGAGGCCTCCTACCTGCAAATCCAGCAGGCCGTCAGCGCCCTCGTCGCGCGCGCCATCCAAACCGGCGATCTTCGCCCGGATACCGAGCCTGCCGACCTCCTACGCGCGCTGGTCGGCGTCGCCCACGTCACAGACACCACAGAATGGCAGCAAAGCGCACGCCGCCTCGTGGATATCCTCATCGCCGGCTCCCGCCCAGCCCATTAGCCCTGCTTCCATGCGGAGAGAACTTCAGGTTCAACTGGCAGAGTTCCGTGGGCAGGCGAATACGGCCTGTAGCAATTTTCTCGGCCCTCTGCGTTCACTCACTGCGTTGTTTGCGCGGATTTCCGTTGTTGAGCTGGAATAGCGGAGAGCTGTAGACCTAATGCCCGCACCACTCGCAGGACGGTGGCGAACTCCGGGTTGCCATCTGCGCTCAAAGCACGATAAAGGCTCTCTCGCGATACTCCAGCTTCCCGCGCAACTTCACTCATTCCACGAGCACGGGCTACAACGCCCAGCGCATCCGCGATAAACGCCGGGTTTTCACTCTCCAGCGCCTCACTCATGTAGGCAGCAATGGATTCGGTATCGTCAAGGTACTCAGCCGGGTCAAACGGTTTTGTCTTTACTGCGCTCATTCCGTCTCCTTTGCCAGCCGCTTGGCTGTTTCAATATCCCTTGATTGGGTGTTCTTGTCTCCACCGCAAAGTAGGAGAATCAATACCGCACCACGTTGGATGTAATACACCTGGTATCCCGGCCCGTAGTGAATTCGCAACTCGCTGACACCTTCCCCTACAGGTTTCACGTCTCCTGGATTGCCGAATGCCAGACGCCGCATCCGCGCAGCAATCCTCGCTCTTGCCTGGGAGTCCCGAAGCGCCCGCAGCCAGCCTGAGAACGTCTCAGTCTCCCGAATCTCAATCACAGCCCAATTGTAGCCCGCAAGCTACAGTTTAAGCCATTTCTTTTAGCCGTGAATAGACACCTTGAATAGAGCCTTTGAGCAGTGGCAACGGCGTACCGGCAATCCGTGTTTGTGATGCCTACCGTGAGCGCCTATACATTCGTCGCTGGCCCGGAAGTTGAGTTGCGCGGCGCGGCTTCTTCGGCAGATGGTATTGAGGCCGGTACTTGCCGTTGCCAAGAGAATCGAATAGCACATCCTCTTTGCATACGTTACAGATCCCTGTTGCCTCTAGTCCCGTTTCAATGATGGCATCCCTTGAATGGACTTCGCTGCATCCATCACACGGCGGCTTGCGTACTCGCCTTTTCATGTCTGTCTTACCCCCTTTTGCCGTGACGTTAACATGGAAGCTGCGTTATGCCCAGCGAATCTGCCGGGGCTGGAGCGCAGCGGCGAACTTAAACAGGCTCGCGGGGCTTAAACGCGGGAATGCTGACAGACAACGCTAGTTTAAGTAGATTTTAAGTATGGGTTTTGGCCTGTTTTGCTAAGTTATTTATTTTCTGTTGTCTTCTTGGCGTCCCCGACGGGATTTGAACCCGTGTTATCGCCGTGAAAGGGCGGTGTCCTGGGCCGGGCTAGACGACGGGGACGCAGTGAGGCAGGCAAGCGCAGACGCGCTCAACTCTAGGCTAACAACTTGCCTCTGGACTGTCAAAGCTCTGGCCCTCCTGCGTACCACGCCTTGCAGAGCTCCTGGACCGGCCACACTCTTGGACCGGGCTGGACTCCCCGGCAGCGCAGCACCCTCCAGCCGGGGGGATTGCCAGCCGCCGCCGACTATGGAACCATCCCATCATGCCCACTCCACCCACCCGCTGCCTCGCGCTGCCTACCCTGCTGCGGGTGGCAGGTGGCAGCCAATGAGGCCCCGCCACGGCCAGCGCCAGAAGTTGCTGCACGCCTGGCACCGGCCGCAGCCGGCATCCGCCTCCAGCCGCCTTGCAGCGCGGCTCTGGGCCGGGATGGTGCAGGCTCTGGGTTCGGTGCTGGCTGCCGTCAACCGGCGGTTGCCGGGGGCCCGGCGCAGCCCCGCCCACCTCGTGCTTGGCCAGCGCGGCGAGGATCTCGTCTACTGGCATCTGCAGGGCAGGGGATGGAAGGTGCTAGCGCGCCGCTGGCGCAGTCCCCACGAGCATGGCGACCTGGACCTGGTGGCCATGGAGGGCAGCACGCTCAGCTTTATCGAGGTCAAAACCCGTTCCAGCCGCGGCTGGATTCCCGCACTGCTCTCGGTCCACGCCGGCAAGCGCCGCATGCTGCGCCACATGGCCCGGCTCTATCTCCGATCGATCCCGTCAGCGCTGCGTCCGCAGAAGACCCGCTTCGACATCGCCGAGGTCTATCTGCTGCCCGACGGCAACCCCACCATCGAGCTGCGCCGCAACGCCTTCGGCTGGACCGACCGCCGTCGGCCGCATCGCTACCGCGACTAGCGTTCCGGCGCCCGGCCACGCATCCCCTCAGGCGTCCTGATATTCCTCATACCAGGCCATCTGGATCGCCTCCAGCCGGGCCTCGTTGGACTTGTTCGGGTCGTCGGAGAACCCCGGCAGCTCCACCACGTAGCGGTGCAGGTCCGTGAACCGCACCGTCAGCGGGTCCAGGTCGGGATATTTCTCAAACAGCTGAATGCCGATCTCCTCGGCATCGGTCCAGTCGATTTCACGCGGCATCGCCATTCCCTCACTTGTTTTCCGCCAGCGTCAGCGGCTTGCCTTCGGAGACGTAATTCCGGTTCCAGCGCGGAATCTCCACCACATAGCTGCCCGGCTGCGTAATCACGGCCTGGCAACCCAGCCGGCTGTTCAGCTGCTGGTCTGCGGCCATGTCCAGCCGGTCCAGCTCATCGTCGTCGGCCTCGCTGATGCCCGCCTCGCCCTGCTTCACCCACACATGGCAGGTGGTGCAGGCGCAGGAGCCGCCGCAGGCATGGTCCAGAAACACATCAAAGTTCTCCGCCACGTCCAGAAACGACATCGGTTTGCCGTGGTGGTCATAGGGCAGCGTGCCAAACTCAAACTCCACCGTGCGGCCCTCCGGCTCAAAGGTTACGCGCACCAGCTTGTCGGCAGGGATCGGCTTTTTCTCGTTGCTTGCTTCAGTCATGGCTTTCTCCGGTTGTCTGTGCGACGGCTGCTTCTTCCATCTGCGCCGGGGCAAAGGGGTGGGGGGCATGAATCTCGGCCTGTCCTGCATTCAGCGTCTGGTCGGCAGACTCCATCGTCTTGCCGCGCATCGCCTGCGAAACCGCATCGTCCATCATCAGCTCGGCAAAGCGCCGCGTGGCCGCATCCAGCGCCGTTGTCGCCTCGCGAATCGCCTTCAGGTCGCTGCCCGGATGCACGGCAATCAGATGATCGCGTGCGGCAAAGACGGCCGCATGCTCGTCCGCGCTCAGCCGTGCCCAGGCCGCATTCTCCGGCGCCCGTGCCACCGCGCCCAGAATCGTATCCGCCTCCAGCCTGGCCTCAATCAGCTGCCGCTCGGCAAAGTCCGACTCCGCGTTATCAAACGAGTCCAGAATCATCGCCTCCACCTGATCGTCGGTCAGCCCATAGGTCGGCTTCACCTCAATCTGCGCCTCGGTTCCCGAGCGCTGCTCGCGCGCGGAGACCTGCAGAATCCCGTTGGCATCGATCAGGAAGCGAACCTCAATGCGCGGCAGTCCGGCCGGCATCGGCGGAATCCCCTTCAGGTCAAAACGCGCCAGCGAACGGCAGTCCTTGGCCAGTTCGCGCTCGCCCTGCACCACATGGATCGCGACATTCGTCTGTCCATCCACGCCGGTGGTAAAGTGCTCGGTCGCTGAGGCGGGAATCGTCGAGTTGCGCTGCAGCACCCGCGCCACCACGCCGCCCAGCGCCTCAATCCCCAGCGAAAGCGGGGTCACGTCCAGCAGCAGCAGCTGGTCGGTCGCCGCCGAGCTGCCCTCCAGAATGCTGGCCTGCACCGCCGCACCCATCGCCACCACCTCGTCCGGATTCAGCTCCGTATGCGGCTTGCGTCCGCGTGCGCTCAGATGGAAGATCTCGTCCACCAGCGCGCGCACAGCCGGAATCCGCGTCGAGCCGCCCACCAGCACCACTTCGTCAATCTCTTCGGGAGCCATCCCGGCATCGGCCAGCGCCTGCCTGCACGGTCCCGCCGTCCGCCCCAGCACCGGCGCAATCAGCTGCTCATAAACCTCGCGCGGAATCTCGCGCTGGTAGCGGTCGCCGCCCGGCAGCTCAATGTCCAGCTTTGCCACCGGCTCCGTCGAAAGCGCAATTTTAGCTTCAATCACCGCTTTGCGCAGCGCCTGAATCGCATCCGGCTGCTGCCGCAGATCGACCCCATGCTCGGCGCGAATCTCGTCCAGCGCCACCACCAGCAGCAGGTTGTCGATATCATCCCCGCCCAGGTGCGTGTCGCCGTTGGTCGCCACCACTTCAAAGATGCCGTCATTCAGCTTCAGAATCGAGACGTCAAAGGTTCCGCCGCCCAGGTCGTAGACCGCCACCGTCCGCGCCGCACTTTCCCCGCCGCGATCCAGCCCATACGCCAGCGCCGCCGCCGTCGGCTCATTCACCAGCCGCAGTACGTCCAGCCCCGCCATGCGCCCGGCATCGCGCGTCGCCTGCCGCTGCGCATCGTTGAAATACGCCGGCACCGTGATCACAGCCTTCTTCACCGGCGCACCCAGAAAGCGCTCCGCATTCCGCTTCAGCTGGCGCAGAATATAGGCCGAAATCTCGCTCGGCGTAAAGCTCATCTCGCCCAGCTGAATCCGCAGCACCTCGCCCGGCTGCACGTCGGCTGCCAGGCGAAACGGAAACAGCTTCAGCTCCTCGGCAATGTCTTCCACGCCGCGGCCCATCAGCCGCTTCACGGAATAGATCGCGCGCTCCGGCGTGGCAATCAGTGCCCGCCGCGCCGAATTTCCCACCGTCACCGTGGGCCGTGGTGCCTCTTCGCCACCGGTCGGCAGCGGGTCCAGCGTCACAATCGACGGCACCAGATTCGACCCATCCACTCCGGGAATCACCACCGGCTCATCGCCCTGCATATAAGCCACCAGCGAGTTCGTCGTTCCCAGATCAATCCCAACAATGTATTCCATGACTCTCCTGCAAACCCTAGGCTGTAACCGTCAACGACTGGCGCACATCGCGCACCAGGTTCCGCACATAGCGCCGTCTGTCCAGCAGCTCGATCATCCGCGCAGCCGCCTCGGCCCGGCCCTGTCCGCCATCCCACCGTGCGCCTTCGGCCACGAGCGCCGCATCCACATCGTTCAGCATCGCCGCAAACCGCTTCTCGGCAGCCGCCAGGTCGGCAACCACCTCCGCGTCCGCCGTCTCGCCCATGCGCTGGCTCATGCGCAACTCCTCCAGCTGCATGTTCAGTTCAAACACCTCTTCCAGCAGATCCGGTGGTGGCTGTCGCTCGGCCGATTTCCCCTTGCCGGCATGCTCCTCACCCACCGCGTAGCCTTCCAGCTTCAGCAGATATTCCACCCGCTCCACCGGATCACGCAGCGTCCGCCAGGCATCGTTCAGCAACGCCGTCGCTGCCAGGGAATTCTGCTTTTCCGCTTCGGAGGCGCGCGCAAAGCGATCCGGATGCAGCCTGCGGCTCAGCCGATGAAACTCCCGCTCCACCGCAGCCCCATCCAGCCCCAGCCTGCGCTCCAGCCCCAAGACCGCAAAGTAGTCCGTCGCCGCCACCGGCTGCACCGCTCCGCAGCCGCCACAGATCAGCGGCGAACCCTGCAACGCAACCCCACACTGTGCGCAATCTGCCATGCATTCCTCGTGTTTTGGATCCGGTTGACCACGCCCGTCCGCAGAGGACCGATCCCATGGACGGGCCAGTCTGTCGCCGTGTGCATCACCCAGCACCGGATGCCCCGTACCAGGATCCGGACCGGGCTCCGGCGCAGCGCATGGCCCGCCTCACCTGCGCGCTGTCCGCGCGATGACTGCGCGTGGCTGCTCAGGAGAACGACGAGCCGCAACCGCAGGATCGTGTCGAGTTCGGGTTGATGAAGTTGAAGCCCTGGCGCATCAGCGTCTGCTCATAATCGAGCGTCATCCCATGCAGATACAGAAAGCTCTTCGGGTCCACAAAGATGCGCACGCCATCGAACTCATAAATCCGATCCCGCTCCCGTGGCTGCGTATCGAAGCGGATGCTGTAGGAAAGCCCCGAACATCCTCCGCCCAACACGCCCAGCCGCAGTCCGCCCTCGGTCGGCGAAATGCCTTCCTTGGCCATGGCCGAGCGAATCCGTTCCACGGCCCGCGGCGTCACGGCTATGCCCTTGCCCGCCTGCGGCACTTCGGCCACTGCGGCAGAAGCTCCGATCTGTACCATCTGTTCCATCGCGTCTTCACCCCGTACGGCCTGCGCCAGCCCACCTTACTGCGCGGCCACGGCCTCGGTTTCGGCCACGCCATTCTTCTTCTTCCAGTCGCTGATCGCCGCGCGAATCGCATCCTCGGCCAGCACCGAGCAGTGAATCTTCACCGGCGGCAGCGCCAGCTCCTTCACGATGTCGGTGTTCTTGATCTCCAGCGCCTCAGCCACCGTCTTGCCCTTCACCCACTCGGTCGCCAGCGAGGAGCTGGCAATCGCCGAGCCGCAGCCGAAGGTCTTGAACTTTGCCTCTTCGATCACCTGCGTCTCCGGGTTCACGCGAATCTGCAGACGCATCACGTCGCCGCACTCCGGTGCGCCCACCAGGCCCGTGCCCACTTCGCTGGTGCTTTTGTCGAGCGTGCCCACGTTGCGGGGATTGTTGTAGTGGTCTACTACCTTGTCGCTGTATGCCATGATTCCTGCTCCTTCCGGTTGTCTCTGTCCTGTTGGTCGGCGCAGCCCGTGCTGCGCCGGAATTCCGTCGTCCTCAGTGTGCAGCCCACTCGATCTTCGAAAGGTCAATGCCTTCCTTGACCATCTCGTAGAGCGGGGAAAGCTCACGCAGCTTCTTCACAATGCCAATCACCTTGTCGGCCACATAATCGCACTCGGCCATCGTGTTGAACCGGCCCAGCCCAAAGCGGATCGAGCTGTGCGCCACATCATCACCCAGACCCAGGGCCTTCAGCACATAGGAGGGTTCCAGCGTCGCCGACGTACAGGCCGAACCACTGGAAACCGCCACATCGTTGATGCCCATCAGCAGGCTCTCGCCTTCCACGTAGATGAAGCTCATGTTCAGGTTGCCCGGCAGCCGGTGCTCCCACGATCCATTCACCTCTACGTAGTCCAGCTCGGCCTCCATCCGTGCCCGCAGATGATCGCGCATCGCCCGCAGACGCTCGGCCTCGGTCGCCATCTCCTGCATCGCAATCTCGCAGGCCTTGCCCAGGCCCACAATTCCCGGCACGTTCAGCGTGCCGGAGCGCATGCCGCGCTCGTGGCCGCCGCCGTCAATCTGCGCAGCAATCTGCACCCGCGGATTCCGGCGCCGCACATACAGCGCGCCCACGCCCTTCGGGCCATAAATCTTGTGCGCCGTCAAGGACAGCACGTCGATGTTCATCGCCTGCACATCCACCGGCACCTTGCCCACAGCCTGCACGGCGTCGGTATGGAAGATCACGCCCTTCTCATGGCAGATCCTGCCAATCTCGGCCACCGGCTGCAGCACGCCAATCTCGTTGTTGGCGCTCATGATCGTCACCAGAATCGTCTTGTCGTCGATCGCCCGGCGCAGGTCGTCCAGATCGATCAGGCCATCGGCCTTCACCGGCAGATAGGTCACCCGATAGCCGTACTTCTCCAGCCGCTTGCAGGTGTCCAGCACCGCCTTGTGCTCGGTCACCTGGGTGATGATGTGATTGCCGCGCTCGCGATACATCTCGGCAATCCCCTTGATCGCCAGATTGTTGCTCTCCGTCGCGCCGGAGGTGAAGATGATCTCCTTGGCCGTCGCCCCAATCAGCCGCGCAATCTGCTCGCGCGCCTGCTCCACGGCCTGCTCGGCCTCCCAGCCAAACGAGTGGTTGCGGCTGGCCGCATTGCCAAACTTCGCGCCGAAATACGGCAGCATCGCCTCCAGCACGCGCGGGTCCATCGGACTCGTCGCATGGTTGTCCATGTAGATCGGCAGGGTCACGCCCTCCGGCACCACTGGATTGATTGTCCCGTTGCTCATCGTCCCATCACTCATCGCTGTTCTCTCCATCCTTGTCGCGAAGCTCCTTGCATCCCGGCTCCGCGCAAACTTGTCGCTTCGTCCGCGCCGCCTCACACTGCCTGGGAGTGCAGCAGCGTCACCAAACCATCCTGACCGCGTGCTGCGGCCGTATCGGCATCCACAAGGTCATACACGCTGATGCTCTTCAGCACCCCGGCAATGCTCTCATTCACCCGCGCCAGCGGCTCCTTGATCGTGCAATTCGGCTCCAGGTCGCAGGACTTGCTCCCCTTCGTGCAGGAGGTGATGAACAGCGGTCCATCGATCGCGTGAATCACCTCAAAGGCGGAAATCTGCTGCGCCTGCCGCGAGAGCGCATAGCCGCCATTCATTCCCGCATGCGAGCGCAACAGGCCCACCTTCGTCAGCCGCTGCAGCACCTTGGCCAGCAGCTGCGGCGGAATCCCATACGTGTCGGCAATATCCTTGGCGCTGACGGAAACCGAGTCCGGGTGCTCGGCCAGATACTTCAGCGCCATCAACCCGTAATCCGCCTTTTTCGTCAATCGCAGCACGCCGTCACCCTGCTCCCCAATCCGGCTCCCGCCCATTCACCGCCAACATCCCGACGATTCCCCGGGCAGAAACCGGACCAGTTCAGTCCTGATTCAGTATAGGACTAAATTTGTCGCACTTCAAGAGATGCACCGGACTCCCATCCGGAATCAACTTTCTGCATCGCAAATCCCCCGGAAAACTATTTTTCTTTTTTTCGCAGAAGCCGCTTCCCCTTGTCCCTTGTGGGCTTTACAATCGTGCGCAACGACACCCTTTTGTTCCGGTGCTGAAGACCCTTATGAGCGCTCCCTGCAGGCATCAGCAAGTCCGTTTCGTCTCCCGCGAGGAAGACGCCGAGTTTGTCGAATGTGTGAATTGCGGTGAGGTCTTCGATGCCGCCGAGTTGAGGGACATCGCTGCGGAAGAAGACAGCGAATCCACCAGCGAAGACGCCTCCGACGAAGCCAGCTAGAGCCGTACAACACTCCGGCTCAGGCCGCGCGCCGCTGCCCTTCGCGCGGGATCGGTCCCTCCGGGTTGGCTCCGGTCACCGCGCCAATCCGTCGTGAGACCACCAGCGCGTAGTGGAAGCCGGAGATTACCGTCAGCAGCATCGTTGCGCTCAGCGCATAGCGGGCACCCACGCCGATCCAGCTCCCGTGTGCCGGCGAACCTGTCATGCGGCACAGCAGCACCATGCCCAGCGCCAGCACCTGGCTCAGGCTGTTGGCCTTGCCCAGCATCGTGGGATGAAAATCCCGCAGGTCCGTGCTCCAGTAAAGAATGCCTGCCACGCACAGCATGCCGATATCCCGCCCGAAGACCACCGCGGCAATCTCCGGCTTCAGCACGCCCATCGCCGTCAGCACCAGGAACAGGGAACTCAGCAGGATCTTGTCGGCAATCGGGTCCAGATACTGGCCCAGCCGCGTCCGCTGCTGCAGCCATCGCGCCAGCGTTCCGTCCATCGCATCGGTCAGCGCGGCCACCACAAACAGCAAAAACGCCGCCTGAAACTCCCGCTCCAGCAGGGCCATCACCAGCAGTGGCGTCAGCACCACACGCAGCATCGTCAGCAGGTTGGGAGCCGTGCGCAGGGGGTTCAGACGACGCTCCGTCGGCATGCCGGCCACGCTCATCCCCGACGCTTCACTGCCCATTCCCATACCCCAGCATGTTACACGATTGCAACCTGTTTTCCCTGTGACGAACACCCCGAATCCTGACCACGGCCCGACACACCCGCACCCGGCCCGCAACCGGCCCCACGTGCCAGCCCGCGCCAAATGCGATACACTGGTTTCAACAGGCGCGTAGCTCAGTTGGTTAGAGCGCTACCTTGACACGGTAGAGGTCGTTGGTTCGAATCCAATCGTGCCTACCACGATTCCGCAATACCCCCAGCAACTCATGCAAAAACAGCAAAGCCGCCCACGCGGAGCGGCCTGCCGTTTTTGTTTTTCCCCAGTAGCCCGGAGACTTTCTCCTGCCACTGGCCTCCTGCATTGGCAGCAGCGCTAGCGGGCTCCCACTGCCTCCAGCTCCGTCAGGCGTCGGCTCAGCAGGGCCTCCAGCTTTTCCAGCGCCGCGCTGAAGCCCTCAATGCCTTCCTTCAGCTTGTCGGTTGCCATGCGATCCTCGGCGTGCATGCGATCAAACGTTGCCCGATCCATCGCAATCTTCTCGATCGTCAGTCCCTTGGCTGCTTCCGGATCCAGCTTCCGTGGCAGCTCGGCCTCTGTCGCCTCCAGCTCGGCCAGCAGCTGCGGAGAGATCGTCAGCAGGTCGCAGCCGGCCAGCTCGCGAATCTCGCCGATATTCCGGAAGCTTGCCCCCATCACCTGGGTCTTGTAGCCGAACTTCTTGTAGTAGTTGTAGACCGTGGTCACCGAGTGCACGCCGGGGTCTTCGGCTCCGGCATACTCCCTGCCCGTATCCTTCTTGTACCAGTCCAGAATCCGGCCCACAAACGGGGAAATCAGCGTCACCCGCGCCTCGGCGCAGGCAATCGCCTGATGCAGACCAAACAGCAGTGTCAGGTTGCAGTGGATCCCTTCCTTTTCCAGCACCTCGGCCGCGCAGATGCCCTCCCAGGTCGAGGCAATCTTCACCAGCACGCGCTCGCGCCCAATCCCGGCCGCATCGTACTGCGCAATGATCTCGCGCGCCTGGGCAATCGTTGCCTCCGTGTCAAACGACAGCCGCGCATCCACCTCCGTCGACACCCGGCCCGGCACAATCGCCAGAATCTTCTTGCCAAAGGCAATCGCCAGCCGCCGGAATGCCAGATTGGCCACCTTCGCCTCATCGGCTGCAGCTCCCAGCTCCTTGCGCGCCTCCAGCAGCACCCCGTCCACGATCGACTGATACTGCGGCAGCTGTGCCGCGGCCGTGATCAGCGACGGATTCGTCGTCGCATCCTGGGGGCGAAACTTCTCCATCGCCTCAATGTCGCCTGTATCGGCCACCACCACCGTCATCGCCCGCAACTGTTCCAGCAGATTCTTCGCCACATTCTCCTCCTCAGGGGGAATTTTTGCTTCCTGCAGACCGCTGCCTCAAAGTCTACTCCCGTTTGGATGCCAAACGATGAAATCGCGTCTGCTTCCGATCCCAATTTGGGCCATCCCCGCCCGGCTCAGGGCTTTTCCGCCGCAAAGCAATTCCGCAGCGTCCCCACCCCGGCCACGCTCACCGTCACGCAGTCTCCCGCCTGCACCGGGCCCACTCCGGCCGGAGTCCCCGTCAGCAGCAGGTCGCCCGGCTCCAGCGTAATCGCCGCCGAAATATAGGTCAGCAGCTCGCGCAGGGAAAACAGAAAATCCGCCGTCGTTCCATGCTGGCGCAGCTCGCCATTCACGCGCGTCTCCACCACCAGACCCGCGGCAATCTCCGCCTCGCCCACTGCCGTCTGCACCACCGGACCCACCGGGCAGAATCCGTCAAACCCCTTGGCCCGCGTCCACTGCCCATCCTTCTTCTGCAGGTCGCGTGCCGTCACGTCGTTGGCCACCGTCACGCCATGCAGATACGGCTGCAGATCCTCGCCCGGCTGCAACCGGCGCATCCTCCGGCCAATCACCACCGCAAGCTCACCCTCGTAATCCACACGCGCCGAAACCTGCGGCATCTCCACCACGCCCCCGCAGCCCAGCAGCGAGGACGGCGGCTTCAGAAACAGCAGCGGCTCGCTCGGCACCTCATTGCCCAGCTCCTTGGCATGGTCACGATAGTTCCGCCCCACGCAGACAATCTTCGACGGCGTGACCGGTGCCAGCAGCTTCGCGCTGTCCAGCAGCAGCGGCTCGGCCAGCACCTGCTCCGGGTCGGGCCTCCAAGGCGAGGCCAGCAGCGCCGTCACCCACAACGCGCCATCGCGCTCCTCCACCAGTCCCCAAGCCGCACTTCCCGCCCACTCCATCCGGCAATACTGCATCGCACCCTCCTTCACCTGTCCTGACTTACCAATCCTGACTCCGTCGAATCCCGACCGACCCAATCCGCCTACGGCTCCGTCCGCACACTCACGCTCGGCGAGGCCGCACTCGTATTCCCATGCCGATCCACGGCACGCACAGCGTAGCGATATTCCCTGCCCGGCTGCACCTGTGCATCCGAGTATCCCGGCACCGCCACACCCTCGGCCAGCCGCGTCCAATGCGCAGCCTCGCCCTGGCTCGCGCCCTCCGGCATCCGGCTGCGTTCCACCACATACCCCGCCAGATCCGGCTCCATATCCGGTGCCCACGACAGATCCACGCTATGCGTGG
Source organism: Acidobacteriota bacterium (assembly GCA_021804965.1). Lineage (GTDB taxonomy): Bacteria > Acidobacteriota > Terriglobia > Terriglobales > Acidobacteriaceae > Acidicapsa. Next base: position 24,965 of record JAJZGG010000007.1, on the reverse strand, counting down.
TCTCGCTGTAGGTGGCCACCAGTCCCCTCGGCACCGCCGGCGGAAAGACATCCCGCGTATCCACCACCACCGGCGCACTGGGCGCACTGGCCACCGCAATCGCGCCCCCATCGCTTCCGGTCATACCCGTCGCTGAGCCAGACACCGAACCCGATGCCAGCCCATGCGTTGCATGCCGCAGAGATCCCCGCCGTGCGCTGCCATGCGTCCGGCTCGTCTGCGCTGCCTGCCCGGCACCGCCCAGCGCATCCGGCGCAAGCAGCAGCACCCGCTGCGCCGTGTAGCGATAGACCGCATCCAACTCCGCCTGGCGGTCCACTGCCCCGGCCCGTCCGCTGCTGGCCGGCGCATCCACCATCAGCGACTGGTCCACCAGCGTCTTGTCCTCCGGCCGGGCGGAATCGCCTCCCAGCGCGCCGTCTTGCTTGTTCTTCGCCTGCTTCGCCCGGTCTGCCGCCTTCAGCAGATGCCGCTCCAGCCGCACCGGAGTCGCGCTTCCATCCCCCAGCCAGCGCAGCACAACGCCCTCGCCGCTTGCCTGCGCCGTCAGCTCCCTCACCATGCCGGGTGCCTGGCCGGCTGCGGTCAGCGCCACATTGGACAGCCCCGCCGTTCTGCCCTTTGCATTCCGCAGCACCACCGCGTAGCGCAGGGCGCGCAGCGGCCCGGTCGTCATCGCCGGCGGCAGCACGTCGGCCATCTCCGTCTGGCTTCCCGGCTTCACGCTGCGATGCAGCACCGGCTGGCAGTCCGCCGTCACCGTCGCCGCCTCCACCCGGCAGAGATCGGCCTCCATCGCCGACGCAAAGCCTGCAATCGTCACCCCATCGGTTGTCTTCGTCGGATTCGTCCAGCGCAGCGTGACCACGTCCCCGGCCCGCGAAGCCGTCAGTGTCGTCACCGGCTCGGCCAGCCGCAGCGTCGGCGGTTGTGGAGCGCCCGGCATCCCGCAGCCTGCCACCAGCAGCGCCGCGCCGCCCAAGGCAACGCCCACCGCCCATCGCGCCCACTGCCCGCGCAGCCCGACCACCCTCGGCATTCTGGTCCTCATGCGCTTCCAGTCTACTCAACCGGACGGGCATCTGCCGACGCAGCCCGACGGCCCGCAGCGCGCCTCAGGCCTGAGCGCCAAGGATCGCCCGGAGCGCATCCTCCAGTCGTGCTTGCTGAAACACAAATCCCGACTGCTCCAGCCGTCGCGGCAGCACGCGCGTGCTGGCCAGCAGCGCCGCATCCGCCATCTCGCCCAGCGCAAGCCGCAGGGCAAAACCCGGTGCCGGCAGCCAGGCCGGGCGCCGCACCTGCCGCGCCAGCTTCCCGGTAAACTCGCGATTCGTCACCGGCTCCGGAGCCACCGCATTCACCGCTCCGCGCAGCGTTTCCTGCTCCATAGCCCACAGAAACGCCCGCACCGCGTCCTCCTCGCCAATCCAGCTCATCCACTGCCGCCCATCGCCCAGCCGTCCGCCCAACCCGGCCCGAAAGACCGGCAGCATCCTCGCCAGCGCCCCATCCGCCCGGCTCAGCACCACGCCCAGCCGCAGATGCACCACGCGGATTCCCGCCTCCACCGCAGCCTGCGTCGCACCCTCCCAGGCCGCGCACAGCGCCGGAAAGAATCCCGTGCCGCCGGCAGCATCCTCATCCAGAACCGCATCCCCCCGGTCGCCATAGAAGCCAATCGCCGAGGCGCAGACCAGCACCCGTGGCCGCTGCCGCAGCCCCGCAAGGGTCTCGCTCAGCCGCCGCGTCGACTCCACCCGGCTGCTCCACATCTCGCGCTTCCAGGCCGCCGTCCAGCGCCGCCCGGCAATGCTGGCGCCCGACAGATGCACCGCCGCGCCCACGCCCTCCAGCCGCTCCGGCTCGGCCACCCACCCGCCGCCCCGTCCACCTGCAGCAACCAGCCCATCCCGATCCGCTCCCGGCCACCAGCGCAGCTCCTCCGGTGCCTTCGGCTCCCGCCGCACCAGTCGCAGCACCGGAACCTTCCGCCGCGCCAGCTCGGCCGCCAGCTGCCGCCCCATGCACCCTGAAGCCCCGCTCAGCAGCACGCTGCGCATCGGCATATTTCTTTTTGATTCTGCAGTTTCCGTCATCCCCATCCCTCCCCGCCTACTCCCGCATCTCCATTCCTATCCAGTCGGGATCTTCCCTCACTCTCGCAGGTTTTTCACACACGAATTCAATTTCGCAAAAAAATCTGTTGATTTCAGCAACAAACTGCATTTCTCCTGCATCCATATTGCGGAGAGAACACTGCCATGACGAAAGCCAAAGCCAGCCCGACCGAAGAAATCCTTCCCGCGCAGATTGATTCCCAGACCGCCGAAAACTTCATCTCGGAGAAACACATCGGCGAACGCATCAAACGCCTGCGCCTCAAGAAATCCATGGGTCTGGTCGAACTCGGCAAGCACACCGGGCTTTCCGCCAGCTTCCTGTCGCAGTTGGAGACCGGCCGCGTCGTTCCCACGCTCCGCAACCTGGCCCGCATCGCCATGGTCTTCTCCAAGGACCTGTCCTACTTCTTTGAAACCGAACCCCACTCCCTGTTCCGCATCCATCGCCAGAAGGAGCGCGTCCGCCTGCCCCAGAGCGGCACGGAAGATCCGACCTACTTCTTCGAGAGCCTCGGCTACATGGTGCCCGACCGTCACATGGACCCCTATTTCGCCGAGTTCATCCCGCTCAAGAAGGGCCAGGACGTGCGTCCGCATGTCCATGCCGGCTTCGAGTTTCTCTACATCCTCAAGGGCGAGCTGGAGATCCGCCACGGCGACCAGGTTTCCACCCTGGAATCCGGCGATGCCGTCTACTTTGACGCCAGCACTCCGCACGCCTACGTCTGCGCCGGCAAATCCCCGGCCATGGCGCTCATCGTCACCATGCACCAGCCACCGGCCGCGCAGCCGTCCATGGGTCTTCGTCCCATGGGTGCCGTGCAGCGTCCGCTGACCGGCGCGCCGATGCGCGCAGTCACCGCACCCTCGGTCACCGCATCGGCGGCATCCGTGCCCACCCGCGCCAACTAGGGCCGGTTCAGGCCACACCCGCGCAAAAACAGGACGGGACCTGCCGCATCGGCAGGTCCCGTCTTCTACTTGCGCGCAGCATCCTCGCCAGGGCATCCCAATCAAGCATCCCGGCTACGCGCCCAGATGCCCCATCCACAAGCCGATGCCGTAGGTCACCGCGCCTTCCACCGCGCCGACCACCGTCATCTCCAGCCCGCTGGACCACCACGAGCGCACCGTAATCAGGCTTTTGGCCGCGCCCACCGCAAAGTGGGCCACCAGCGAAACCACCGCAGCAGCCACCACCGCCGGCACCCCGCTCATAAAGAAGAACGGCACAATCGGAATCGTCGCTCCAATGGCCGTTGAAATCGTGCCTGACACGGCTGAAACCCACGGCACCTTCAGCCCATCCTCGCCCGTATCCAGCCGCTCGGCCACCAGCGCCTTCAGCAGCTGCTCCGGATCGCGCGCCAGGTGCTCCACCACGCGCTCGGCATCGTCATGCGGCAGTCCCTTCACCTGGTAGTAGAGCGACAGCAGCTCGCGCGCCTCGCTCGGATTCATCGTCACCGCCTCGCGCTCGCGATGCACCTCCGCCTCATGAATCTCGCGCTCGCTCTTGGCCGCCAGATACGCTCCCGAGCCCATCGACAACGCGCTGGCAATCATGCCCGCCAGTCCGGCCAGCAGCACATAGTGCCCATTGCCGGCCGTCGCACCGGACACCCCGGAGACAATGCCGAAGATTGCACCCAGCCCGTCGTTCACGCCATAGATCGCATCCCCGATCCAGCTTCCCGCCTGCGACCGGCCCTCATCGCGCCGCGCCAGCATCTCATCCAGCAGTCCCTGCGCATGCACAATCGGCTTGCCATCCGCCGTGCTGGCCGGCGCATGCCCGCGCAGCAGCCCACCCAGCTCGCGATAGTGCTCCTTCTCGTCTTCAATCACGTGCTGCAGAATCGCAATCGATCCTTCATCGCCCAGATCCTTCAACTGCCCGCCGTAGCGCGCAATATCCCGGCTCTCCTCTATCTCCAGCCGCCGCAGCGCCATCAACGGACCTCCGGCGCGATTGGCCAGCGAATCCGCCTCGCCCTGCGGCCCTCCCGTGTACACGGGCTCCGGCGCGCCCAGCTCCTTCAGCCGTCCGGCCCACAGCGCCGCATGGTCCAGCTCCGCCTGCGCCAGATGCCGCAGCACCTGCGCCCGCACCACATCCGTCTCCCGATCCGCCAGCGCCAGATAGGTGTGGTAACCGCTCATCTCCGCCTGCCAGTTGCCTTCCAGGCTGGCCACCACCTTCTTCATCCGCGCGTTCTTCCATGGGTCCAGAGCCACGTGCTTGGTTTCCTTTCCTCTCGCTTCGACTTCAGCATAGCCCAGGATCGGAGTCCGCACCACACCCCCTCCGGCTGCAGGATTTTCATACATCGTTTGGAAAATTTGAGTTCTATAATGAAACACACATTAGAAGTTGGGAAGAGTCTCACGGAAATCCTCATCCGGCACTCGATATCCCTGCCCTCTCTGTCATTCCATGGAAACAGGGTGGTGCAGTCGTTTCGAGCTTCACAGACCGGCGTTTCCGCGAGGCGGCTGAGCCCCTGAATTCTCTCGCGCATCGGTCTAGCTTCCGGAACCTCCGCCAGCCGACGCGAAGCTCAGGTACAGGCCGCAGACGCTCTTCATGGATACACAGGATGCACTTCCACCCCAGGCTGCGACCGTTCTCCCTTGGAGACAGCGCATGCTGCGGCATAGACGGCCACAGGACCTGAGGCAACGACGCGGCCATCCGGCCCTTGCCGCAATCCTGTGCCTGCTGGCCGCGCCGCTCACCCCGGCCACCGCACAGACCAGCTCTGCGCAGGCAAACACCTCGCCGCTTGTATCCACCTCGCCGCTTGCAACCACCACGCTCGCACCGCGAAACCTCGCCCCGCAGCAGCGCGCCGCCGAGCAGTTTCTTGCCCGTCGCGGCTGGCCGCAGCGCCTGCATCCGGGCTCCGCGCCGGCCCGCCTGGCAGCACCGCTGCTGCGCCCGCGCGCCAGCGGAAGCCCATCCAACCCCGCCTGGAACCCCATCGGTCCGCAGGCCATCGACACCCCCAACTACGGGCTCATCTCCGGCCGCATCACGGCGCTTGCCATTGACCCCTCCGACGCAACCGGCAACCACCTGCTCGTCGGCACCACCGGCGGCGGACTCTGGCAGACCAATCTTTCCCAGGCCAGCACCACCGTTCCCTTCACCCCGATGACCGACAACATTCCCGCCCTGGCCACTGCCGCAGAGGCCAGCCTCAGCGTCGGTGCCATCAGCTTTCAGCCCGGGGCCACCGGTGTCCTGCTCGCCGGGCTCGGCGATCCCAACGACGCTCTCGACAGCTATTATGGGGCCGGACTGCTTCGCTCCACCGACAACGGCAGCACCTGGTCGCTCATCGCCCAGACCAGCGACCTCGAATCCGGGCTGGCCGGCAAGGACGTCTCCTTCGTCGGTGAGGGCTTTGCCGGCTTTGCCTGGAGCAGCACCAATCCCCTGCTGGTCGTCGCCGCCGTCAGCCATGCCTATGAAAGCGGACAGGTCAACGGACTGCAGGGCAGCCCGGCCAGCTACACCGGACTCTTTTACTCCACCGACAGCGGGGCCACCTGGCACATGGCCACCGTCACCGACCCCAACGGCCAGGACATTCAGGGCCCGGCCGATGCCCTCAGCCCGCCCGACGGCAACCCGGCCACCGCCGTCGTCTGGAACCCGCAGCGCCATCTGTTTCTGGCCGCCATTCGCTACCACGGCTACTACCAGTCCAGCGACGGCATCCACTGGTCGCGCCTGTCCAACCAGCCCGGTGCCGGACTCACCAGTATCCACTGCCCCTCGCAATCCGGCTTTCCCGGAGCCACCGGTTGCCCCATCTTTCGCGGTGCCATCGCCGTCAATCCCCAGACCGGCGACACCTTCACCTGGACCGTCGATGTCAACCTGCAGGACCAGGGCATCTGGCAGGATCCCTGCGCGCTCTCCGGCGGCATCTGTTCCACCCAGCCCTTTCAGTTCCCCACGCAGTGGAACACCGCGGCGCTCGAAACCTCCACCACCGGCGGCAGCGCCACCATCCCCAGTGGCGACTACAACCTCACCCTCGATGCCGTCCCCTCCAATCAGGACACGCTTCTCTTTGCCGGCGGCGTCGATCTCTTCCGCTGCTCGCTGGCCAACAGTTGCCAGTGGCGCAACACCACCAACGCCACCACCTGCGGCAGCTCCGGCGTCGGGGCCTATCAGCATGCCTTCGCCTGGAACACCGCCAATCCGCTGCTCGTCTTCGTCGGCAATGACAGCGGCCTCTGGCGCTCCATCGACGCCGTTGCCGAGACCGGCAGCGCCTGCAACTCCACCGACGCCTCGCACTTCGCCAACCTCAACGCCGCTCTCGGCCCGCTGGCCGAGATCCCCGCACTGGCCCAGAGTCCGGCCACGCCCGACACCCTGCTGGCCGGTGTCGCCGGCACCGGCTCGGCCGGCATCGTCAACACTGCGCCCTCGCCCACCGTCTGGCCCCAGCTGCTCAGCGGTGAAGGTGGTCCGGTGCTCATCGACCCCACCTCCACCGTCAACAACTGGTACGCGAACCTTGCCGCCGGCGTCGCCATCTATCACTGCACCTCCACCAGCCTCTGCTCCGGCAGCGCCTGGGGCAACTCACCCGTCATCAGCGAATCGCAGGTCAACAACGACGGGCTGGCCATGAACTTCCCCGCAGCCTTCGTCCAGGATGCCCTCGATCCCTCGCAGCTGCTCGTCGCCACCTGCCGCATCTGGCGCGGAGCCGGCAACGGCAGCAACTGGTCGGCGGCCAGCGCGCTCAGCGGCCCGCTCGACGGCCTGCCCGACTCGGCCTGCGTCAGCAACGCCCTCATCCGCTCGCTGGCCGTCCACGCCAACGCCAACGGTTCGGAAACCCTCTACGTCGGCATGACCGGCGGCACCAGCTCCGTTCCCGGCCATCTCTTCACCACCGTCTTCCAGCCATCCACCGGCTCCATCACCGGCTGGACCGATCTCGCCCTCAGCCCGGTCACCAACTCCCCCTACGGCTTCAATCCCTTCGGCTACGACGTCGCCGGCATCACCATTGACCCGCATGACACCACCGGCCAGACCGTCTACGTCGCCATCGAAGGCTTTTCCTCCGGCGCACAGGGCTCACCCCAGCTCTACCGCTCCACCAACGGAGGACAAAGCTGGACCGCCATCGCCTCCAACCTGCCACCGGCTCCGGCCAACTCCATCGTCGTCGATCCGCAGGATGCCAACACCCTCTACGTCGCGCTGGACACCGGCGTCTACCTGACCCATCAGGTCAGCACCTGCGCCACCGCCTCCTGCTTTGCGTTTTACGGCTCCGGGCTGCCGCTGGCTCCCATCACCCAGCTGCTTGCCACCCCACTCGGAGCCGCCACGCCCACGCTCACCGCCGCCACCTATGGCCGCGGCATCTGGCAGATTCCGCTGGCCGTCACCTCCGCCTCGGTGGCCACTGCCTCGCTGGCTCCGTCCACGCTCACCTTTGCCTCCACCAGCGTCGGCGCCACCAGCCCCACCCAGACCATCACCGTCTCCAACACCGGCTCCCTGCCGCTCACCCCCAGTTCCGTCAGCCTCTCCGGCACCAACCCCGGCGACTTCTCCGAATCCGACACCTGCTCCGGCCAGACCATCCCCTCCGGATCCACCTGCACCATCCAGGTCGACTTTGCCCCCAGCCAGCAGGGCACCCGCACCGCCTCGCTCACCGTCTTTGCCAACGTCGCCGGCGGCCAGCTCCAGGCCGCACTCACCGGCACTGCCGTCGCTCCGGCTGCCGTCACCCTGCAGCCCTCCACGCTGGCCTTCTCGCCGCAGCAGACCGGCACCACCGCATCGGCACAGGCCATCTCCATCGAAAACACCGGCGGCAACACCCTTACGCTCACCTCGGCCACCGTCACCGGACCCTTTCAGATCAGCTCCAACGGCTGCGGCAGCTCGCTGCCTTCCAGCAATGCCTGCGCCATCTCCATCACCTTCTCGCCCACCACCACCGGAGCCGCATCCGGCACCCTGACCCTGGTGGACAGCGCCGGAACCCAGACCGCACCGCTGACCGGCACCGGCATCGCCCCTGCCACCGACACTCTGTCTGCCACCAGCGTCAACTTTCCCGGCACCGTCATCCAGCAAACCTCGGCTCCGCTCACCGTCACCCTCACCAACTCCGGCGGACAGCCGCTCTCCTCGCTCGGCACCTCGGTCAGCGGACCCTTTGCCGTTGCCAGCACCTGCGGCGGCGCGCTGGCGGCAGGCTCCAGCTGCACCTTCAGCATCACCTATTCGCCCACTGCAATCGGCACCGCCCACGGCTCGCTCACCGTCAGCGATGCGCTCCGCTCGCAAAGCATCGCACTCAACGGCACCGGTCTGGCGAGGCCGGTGATTACACTGTCGAGTTCCTCGCTCAATTTCGGCCATCAGCAGGTGAATTTCACAATCGGCCCATTGAGCGTTACGCTCAGTAACACCGGCGGATCGCCCTTGCTGAACGCCACACCAACATTCTCCGGACCCGGCGCGGCCAGCTTTCAGATCGCCGGCAACTCCTGCGGAGCTTCCGTTGCTGCGGGTGCGACCTGCGAACTCAAACTGGTCTTCGATCCGCAATCGACAGGCGCTCAGAATGCCACACTGACCATCTCTTCACCGGCTCCCGGCGTAACGCCGGCAACCATCGCGCTCACCGGCACGGGTCTGGCCCCGCCGTCGATGCTGCCGAGTCCGGCGACTTTGAACTTCGGATTGCTGAAGGTCAACTACACCAGTGGTCCCTATATCGTGACGATCACCAACTCCGGCCAGGTGCCGATGAATCCTCCAACGTTTACCCTGAGCGGACTGAATGCGGCGGATTTTGCCTTTGTCCAGTCCTCCTGCCCTCTGACCGGCAATCATCAGGTTGTGCCGGGGCAGACCTGCACCTATCAGGGAACCTTCACCCCAAGCCTTGTCGGGCAGGAGTCGGCCACACTCACCTTCACCAGCTCCAACGCCATTCCCGCATCCGCCTCCGTCAGCCTGCTCGGCATCGGCACCTCGCTCATCGACTTCACCAGCTCCCCGTCCAGCGTCACCTTCCCGGCCACCTTCGTCGCCACGCCGTCCTCGCCGGCCATCATCACCCTCAGTGAACTGACCAAGCAGCCGCTCAACCAGTTTTCCCTTGCGCTCTCCGGTCCCTTTCAACTCATTCCCAGCCGCACCACCTGCGGGACCACATTGCTTGGCGCCGGAAGCTGCAATGCAGCCATCGTCTACACCCCCACAGCCGTTGGCACCCAATCCGGCACGCTCACCGTCTCCAGCATCACGCCCGGCTTCACGCCCGTCTCCATTCCCCTCAGCGGCAACGGGCTGGCCGTTGGCCAGCTCCAGACCAGCGCACCCACGCTCGGCTTCGGCAGCGTTCTGGTCGGCACCACCTCCGGCGCGCAGCAGCTCACCGTCACCAACGCCGGTGCCGCGCCCCTCAACGGCCTCAATCTGGCTGCCACCGGACCCTTCACGCTGACCGGCAACGGATGCGGCACCAGCCTGGCTCCGGCCGCCTTCTGCACCGTCACCGTCGCCTACACCCCCACCACCGCGGGCAACTCCACCGGATCGCTCTCCATCACCTCCACCAGCGTCGGCGTCAACCCCCTGCAAACCACCCTTACCGGCAACGGACTGGCTCCCGGAGCCTTGGAGGTCAGTCCCAGCTTCCTCGTCTTCGGCACCCAGACCATCGGTCAGCCCTCGGTCGCTCAGGCCGTCACCGTCTTCAACACCGGACCCACCGCGCTCACCCTGCCCCAGCCGGTCATCGTCGGGGATTTCGCGCTCTCCACCAGCACCTGCGGCAGCCAGATTGCCGCCGGCGACAACTGCACCCTGTACCTCGTCTTTTCCCCCACCCAGCCCGGCAGCCGCCAGGGTTCGGCCACACTCACCGCCTCCCAGAACAACATCCCGGTCTCCATCGCCCTCAGCGGCACCGCACTGCCCTCCGCCGCACTGGCCGCCAACACCGCCGCCATCGTCTTTCCCTCCACCGGCATCGGCACCACTTCCGTTCCCATGCCCGTCACCCTCACCAACTCCGGCACCGCCCCCGTCACCGGACTCACGCTGCTCGCCGCGCCGCCCTTCCTCGTGCAATCCGGCACCTGCGGACTCCAGCTTGCCGCCGGAGCCAGCTGCACCGCACAGGTCAGCTTCGCGCCTACCACCACCGGATCGCTCACCGGATCGCTCTCGGTCACCACCACCTCCCTCGGCGTCGGCCCGCTCACCGTGCAGCTCACCGGAACCGGCCTTCCCGGCGGCTCGCTGGCCATCTCGCCCAATCCGGTCAGCTTCCCCAACACCACCCTGGGAGCCACCAGCGCCCCCATCACCGTCGTCGTCTCCAACCCCGGTGCCAGCCCCGTCAGCGGACTCACGCTGGCCGCCAGCGGTGATTTCTCCATTCTCCAGACCAGTTGTCCCAGCCAGCTCATCGCCCAGGGCAGCTGCACCGTGCAACTGGTCTTCCAGCCCACCGTCCTCGGTGGACGCCAGGGCACACTCACCGCATCCACCACCACAAGCGGCGTGGCACAGGGCAGCGCCCTGCTCCTCGGCACATCTCTGGCTCCGGCCCAGCTCGCCGTCGCGCCGCCATCGCTCAGCTTCCCGGCCACCTTCGTCCACCAGACCAGCCCAGCGCAGGCAATCACGCTCACCAACACCGGCCAGTCCTCCATCCCCAATCTCTCGCTCAGCGTCAGTGGTCCCTTCCAGATCGCCTCCACCACCTGCACCGCCACGCTGGCTGCCTCGGCCAGCTGCACCGCATCCCTGCGTTATGCCCCCACCAACGGCAGCTCCGGAGCCACCCAGACCGGCAGCTTCACGGCCAGCGCCCCCGGCCAGCCCGGCGTCTCCGCCGTTTCCGTTGCCCTCAGCGGAATCGTCAACCTGCCGCCCACGCTGGCCGTCTCCCCGCAGCTGGTACTCAGCTTCCCGGTCACCTCCGTCGGACTGGCCGCCCAGCAGCAAACCGTCACCCTCTCCAACGCGGGCACCTCCGGCACGCTGACCGGCGTCTATGCCACGCTGCCGCAGGCCAGCCAGTCCCTCGGCTTCTTCCTTGCCTCCAGCACCTGCGGCACCTCCAGCCGGCCCGTCTCGCTGGCCACCGGAGCCACCTGCACCCTGCAGATCGGCTTCACTCCCACGGCCTCCGGTGTGCTCAACGGCTCGCTGACCCTCACCAGCGCCAACGGCCCCGTCAGCCTCACCCTCACCGGCACCGGCTTCGACTTCACCCTCAGCGGGCAGACCCTCAGCGCCAGCGTCGTCCAGGGCCAGACCGCCAATTTCACCCTCACCCTCCAGGCTCTCGGTGCCACCTCCGGCAACTTCACCCTCACCTGTCCCAACGCCCCGCCCGGCATGCTCTGCCTCTTCAATCCCTCCGCACCGACGGCCCTGCCCATCGGCTCGCAGGTACAGTTCGCCCTGGCCATCTCCACCGCAGCCCCGGTCGCGGGAACGCCCGGTGTCCGCAACTCCGGTTCCGGCCAGACCAGTCCCGATCAGACCAGTTCCGGGCAGACCAGTCCCAGTCACACCAGCGCCGCCCTGCCGCCGGGCTCGCGCGTCGCCGGAGTCTTCCTTGCCGGGCTGCTTCTGCTGCCCTGGGTGGGTCGCCGCAGGCTCCGCCTGCTGGCCATGCTGCTCGTCCTCGCCACGGTCGGGCTCACCCTGAATCTGTCTGGCTGCGCTGCCGCCAGCGGCTCCAGCAGCCAGGTCCGCACCTCGGGCAACGCACAGCAGGGCACCTACACCGTGAACGTCGTCGCCAGCACCCTCGGCATCTCCCACTCCGTCAACGTCACCCTGCTCGTCAACTAAGCCTGCTCGTCAACTGAGCCGAATCAGCGCCATGACCAGCCGCCCGTCGCTCCCCGCACAAATTCCCCCGCCGCATGCATCCATTTCCCCCCGCGCCGCGTCTACGCTGGCATAGCATCCGCCGCTCGCAGCCGCAGTCCACTCTCCCTGCAGGAGCAACTTCATGCCCATCCCCCCGCGTACCCCTCTGCCGCGTACTCCACTTTTGCTGCTGCTCGTCCTGTTGCTGACGCTTCCCGCCCGCGCCGCCTCGCAGACCGACGCCGCACTCAGCATCTTCGGCACCTTCACCAACAGCACCACCGGCAATTACACCTATCAGCGGCAGGCCAACGCCGCCGGAGCCATGCTCGAACTGCGCCACATCGTCCATCCCTGGATGGGCTTTGAAGCCACCTACTCCTTCAACCGCGCCAACCAGAACTACGTCAATACATACGGCTGCCCCTCCAATATTCCGCCTAGCAACTGCGCACCTTCGGCCACCGCCTCGGCCAATGCCCACGAGTTCACCGGCGACTGGGTCGTCTCCGTCAAGGCCCTGAATCTGCGCCCCTTCGCGCTGGCAGGTGCTGGACTTCTCGTGGACGTTCCAACTGGCGGATACAGTACCTTCAGCATGTCCTCTTCGTTTGGACCTCCGACAATTCCACTGTTCACGACCTCCAACGCCTTCAAGCCGGTCTTTGTCTATGGCGCAGGCTTCGACTGGGGTCTGCTGCCGCACATCGGCCTGCGCTTCCAGTACCGCGGCAACGTCTCCAAAGCAGCTCAGCTTACCAACGCGCTTGGCTCCTCCAAGGCATTCATGAACACCGCCGAGCCGATGATCGGTGCCTACTTCCGCTTCTAGGGCCCGGAAGCACTTTGGGGATTCTCTTCTCCGGCCTTGTACTGACGCTCGATGCCATCCGCGCGCCCGGCGTCGGATGCTATCCTTGCTGCTGGGATACGTCCAACCTTCATCAGCGTCCCATCATCCCAATCAGGACGAGTATCCTTCTTCGGAGAGTTGCTGGATGTCACGGAAAACTGTGGGAAACCTTCTGGTCGCCGCACTGCTTGCGACCGCCTCATTCTGTACCGCCCGCGCTGCGGAAACCAGTGTCGCCCTCAACGGTTACGGCTGGCTCAACACCACATCCAACCTCAGCAGCGGCCTGGCCCAGATTCCGGCCAACTCCTTCGGCGCCATGCTGGAAGTCCGCCGCATCTCCAGCCCGCTCATCGGCTACGAGGTCACCTACGGCTACAACCGCGACAACCAGGAGTACAGCAACCCCATCTCCTGCGCCGGTGCCAGCTGTCCGCTCGCGCCCTACGCGGCCAGCGTCTCCTCGGCCGCCAACCAGATCACCGGCGACTGGGTCCTCAGCCTCAAGATCAAGCGCGTGCACACCTTCGCCCTGGCCGGCGCAGGCATCGTCATGGACTCACCCTCCAAGGGCACGCTCTACTCCTACACGCTTCTCGACAATCCGGCCTTCACCAGCACCCCGGCGCCCACCAGCAGCGCCACCTCGCCGGCCTTTGTCTACGGCTTCGGGGCAGACTGGGCCGTTCGCAAGCACATCGGCGTCCGCTTCCAGTATCGCGGCCTCATGCACCGGGCCCCGGCGCTCACCAGCTCCTTTGCCTCCACCAAGGTCTTCACCCAGTCCTACGAGCCAATGGTCGGCGTTTTCTACAAGTTCTAGCGCCTGCACCCACTCCTGGAACGGGTGGGAATTAAGCCTGGCCCTGTTTCGCTCCCAACCCGCGTCCGGCATCTCAATACCCACAACTCTCAATTCCTTCCCATCCGCGGGCTGCGCACATCGCCAGCCCGCTTCCCTCGTCATCGCACCATCAGGCACAATAGAAGCATGAGTCACGAGGGCATACAGTTTTTTTCCCGGGAAGAGCAGCAGAAGCTGGAGCGCGACGAGGCGCGGGCGCGCAGCCTGAGCCGCGACGCGCTGACCCCGACCAAGGTTCGCGTCCACATTACCGACGGCACCGGGATGGAGATTGACTGGAAGGACGGGCACCAGAGCCAGTGGAGCTTTGCCTGGCTGCGCCATGCCTGCCCCTGCGCCACCTGCGTGGAGGAGCGCAAGAACGATGGACGCGAGCCGGGCCAGCCCAAGCCGAAGGCCGCGCAACTGCTGCCGCTCTACGAGCCGCCGGCCCGCCCGGCCAGCGCACAGGCCACCGGCCGCTATGCGCTGCAGTTCCAGTGGCAGGACGGCCACACGGCCGGGATCTACTCGTGGGATTTTCTGCGTCGCAACTGCCAGTGCGAGGCCTGCCGCACGGAGCGCGCCGCAGGCTGAGCGTTCGCGGACGAACTTCCGGCGGGTTTCCCCGAGGGTTTTCCGGAAACGCTACTCGACGCCCGGCCCATCCTCCTGCTGCACGCGCACGCCCTCGCCGATGTAGGGCCAGTTGGGATCGAGCAGCAGCTCCTGCTCGCGGGTGGCGGCGGGAACGTTGTTGATGGTGAGGTTCTCGAAGACGTGCACGCCGGTCTTGCCGGCTGTTGCCAGATCGATGTCGCCATCCTTGTCCAGGTCAAGTGCCAGAATCTGCGTTCCCACCCCGGCTGTTCCGTTCACGGAGATGGCGTGTCGCGTGAATGTCCCGTGCTTCCGGTCGATCGTGTAGTAGTAGACGACGAGCGGATCGTAGGAGCCGGGATCGTGGCCGCTGTGGCCGCGATAGCGCTTGCCGGCGATCAGCTCCGGCTGCCCGTCGCCGTTGATGTCGGCCAGCTTGAGGGCGTGGATCTGCGAGTAGGATTCGTCGATGACGTGGCGGACCCAGTGGCGGGAGCTGCCGCTGCCCTGCTGCTCCAGCCAGTAGAGGCCGTAGCTGTGGCCCTGGCCGTAGATCACGTCCATGCGGCCGTCGTTGTTCACGTCATAGCCGAGGATGGGAAAGCCGGCGTCGCCGAGATTCCAGTCCGGGTGCCACTCCCATTTGTCATGATCGGCGTCGATGTTCCGGAACCATCCATAGGGGGTGAGCAGGTCGGGTTTGCCGTCGCCGTCGATGTCGGCCACGCCGATGCCGTGGCCGTCCTGGGCGCGCTTGCCCACGTGGTGCACCTTGGGCACAGGCCCGGAGAAGTCGACCCAGAGGATGCCGGAGTGGTTGTAGTGGGCCAGGGCAATGTCGGGCTTGCCGTCGCCGTTGATGTCGGCCATGGTGCCGCCTTCGGTGTCATAGCTGTCGGCGATCTTGTGCTCGGTCCAGAGGCCGCCGGCTTTGCCGGGGTTTTCAAACCACCAGAGGCCGTTGAGCATCCAGCCGGTGGTCACCACGTCGGGGCGTCCGTCGTGGTTGACGTCAATGGCCCACTCGCCGCTGTCGGAGACGAACTCGTTCAGGATGCCGACCTGGCGGTACTGATGACGCTTCCACTCGCCGCCTGCGGCCCCGGGATTTTCATACCAGTAGGCCCCGCTGAGCAGGTCCGGCCAGCCGTCGCCGTTGACGTCCAGGGTGGAGATGCCCTCGGCGTGGTCCATGCCCAGCCGGTGCACCAGAAAGGTGGTCTGCGGGTGGCCGTTCGGCCCGTTGCCGGGATGGACGAGCCGCGGCTGCTCCGGCCTGGCCGCCGGTGTGGCCTGGCCGGCAGGGCTCTGGGCCAGCAGCGGAATGGAGAGCGGAATGGGCAGCAGAGCTGGCAGCAGGGCCGGCAGCAGGCGGCGAAGCCGGGCTGCGAGCGGTCGGTTGTGCGGCCCCGGCTGGTTCCGGTTCGAGTGATTTTGGTTCCGGTGGTTCCGTGTTCGCCAGCCCCGCATGGCAAATCCCTCCTGTTGCGACCGAGTGTGCTGCCTGTGGCATGGAATTGCCAGGACCGCGTGCGCGATCGGCAAAACAGCAGGCATCCAGTATCGTTCGCACACCGTCGGGATGCAACCCGGTTCCAATTTGGTTTAGCTGGCAGAAAAATGTCCAAACTGTAACCTGCAGTCACAAATCCGGCGGCAGGTTCAACGTTTTCTTTTGACCATTGCCGATCTACCGACGTATCTTGGTTGTGGAAAACTCTTCCAGGAAGGGCGGAACTTCTGCGATGAGTATGGGATCCTTTGGCGACGATCTGCGGATGGAGCGGCTGAGCCGCGGCATTGCGCTGGAGCAGATCACGGAGATCACCAAGGTGAGCTCGCGCCATTTGCTTGCCCTGGAGTCCAACCAGTTCCGCGCCCTGCCGGGCGGCATCCTGAACAAAGGGATCGTTCGCGCCTATGTGAATGTGGTCGGGTTGGATGAAAGCGACTGGATCACGCGCTTCCAGCGGGCCTGCGTGGCCAGCGGGGATGCGGTGGAAGACCAGAGCTGGGTGGAGTTTGCGGCCAACGTGGGCCGCGCCCGGATGCGTAGCCACGAGCTGCGCCAGCTGCGGCTGAAGTGGCTGGGAGCCTTTGCGTTGCTGTTTGTGGTGGCCATGGCCTCGTTCCTGGCCATCCGTTACTACGGCTTCCGCTCCGGCTGGTGGCCGTCGGTGCTGCCGGTGCATGCCTGGCTCAGCAGCGTTTCAACGCAGGTGGTCAGCTTCCTGCACAATCACCCGGCCCAGAGCTGAGCGCCGGGCGGCGCACGCAACCCCGCAAAAGACCACGCCGGAGATTTTGGGGGGCCGTTGCGCACCATTCACCCGCCCATGCTGCCCTCTGAGCTGCGGTTGCGCCCCGTTGAGCCTTGGCATTTTTGCCCGGATCGCCGGGAACCGATACCATGAAAGAGTACTGACCGGTCTGCCGCGACCCCCGTTCCCGGGGGATGCGAAGTGCCGGAACACACCGAGACAGACCAGTGCCGTGGCATTGTGCCTGAAGGAGTTATCGATTTGAGCGACCGTACCCTCTTTACTTCCGAATCCGTCACCGAAGGGCATCCGGACAAGATTGCCGACCAGATTTCGGACGCGATTCTGGACGCCTGCCTGGAGCAGGATCCCTACAGCCGTGTTGCCGCCGAGACGCTGACGGCGACCGGTCTGGTCGTAATCGCCGGCGAGATCACCACCAAGGCCTATGTGGACTTCCAGACGCTGGTGCGCGGCGTGGTGGCCTCGATTGGCTATGACAATGCGCTGTATGGCTTTGACTCGAACACCTGCGCGGTGATCTCGACCATCAACCGGCAGAGCGGCGACATTGCCCAGGGCGTGGACACCGGCGGCGCCGGCGACCAGGGCATGATGTTTGGCTATGCCACGAACGAGACGCCGGAGCTGATGCCGGCGGCCATCTCACTGGCGCACAAGCTGACCCGCCGCCTGACCGAGGTGCGCAAGAGCGGCAAGCTCAGCTACCTGCGTCCGGATGGCAAGAGCCAGGTGACGATCGAGTACGACGAGGCCGGCAAGCCGGTCCGCATCGATGCGGTGGTCATCTCCACGCAGCATGCCGAGAGCGTCTCGAACGACGAGCTGCGCAGCGACATCCTGAAGCATGTGATCCAGGCGGTGTTGCCGGCCGAGTGGCTGGATGAGAACACGAAGTACCATATCAACCCGACCGGACGCTTCGTGATTGGCGGACCGATGGGCGACAGCGGCCTGACCGGGCGGAAGATCATCGTGGATACCTACGGTGGTGCCGGTCGCCACGGCGGCGGCGCCTTCAGCGGCAAGGACCCGACAAAGGTGGACCGCTCGGCAGCCTACATGGCCCGCTACATTGCCAAGAACATCGTGGCCGCCGGCCTGGCCGAGCGCTGCGAGGTGCAGCTGGCCTATGCCATTGGCGTGGCCGAGCCGGTGAGCGTGCGCGTGGAGACCTTTGGCACGGGCAAGCTCAGCTCCACGGAGCTGACGGCGCTGGTACGCAAGAACTTTGCGCTGACGCCGAAGGGCATCATCGAAAGCCTGCAGCTGCGTCGGCCCATCTACCAGCAGACGGCAGCCTACGGCCACTTTGGCCGCAACGAAGCCGACTTTACCTGGGAGGCCACCGACAAGGCAGCCGCCCTGGCCGAGCAGGCTGGATCGCTGGCTGCGGCCCGGTAACCGGCAGCCTCAGGCAGTCCCCATGCAGCACGGGCGGGAGCGATTCAGCTCCCGCCCATGCTTTTTGCGGCGCGTTTTCCGGATCTGCCGCGGAGATCGATCGGACCGGCTGGGGGTTATCTGGGGGCTGGTTTGCAGTCTGGTCACATTCCTGTGATGCCAACCGCGTCGCCGTGCGTCTGTTTGCATAGAATCATTTGGGGGAGAACCGCGATGAAGAGATGGTGGATTGCCGCTTCGGTTGCCGTATGCATGACCGCAGTCATGACTGCAACCCAGGCCGCGTATGGCGCACCCAAGCAGCATGCCCAGGCCACGCCGCCGCCGCAGGGCTGGACCTACGATGGCCCCTACGGCTCGCTACGATGGGACAAGCTGAATCCTGCCTGGCGCACCTGTGCCGACGGCCACCAGCAGTCTCCTGTGGACATTCGCAAGGTCCGCATCCAGAAGAATCTGCCGCCGGTCCAGTTCCATTACCTCAGCGGCCCCATGAAACTGGTCCATGACGGGCACACGGTTCGCGTGACGCCGCCGGCCGGCAGCTATCTGCAGGTTGGCAACACGCGCTACGATCTGGTCGAGTTCCACTTCCACCATCCGGGCGAGGAGGTGATTGCCGGCCAGCTTTCGGACATGAGCATTCACTTTGTCCATCGCAGCGCCGACGGCAAAATGGCGATCGTGGCCGTTCAGCTGGACGAGGGCAATGCGAACACGATCCTTGCCGGACTGTGGGAGCACCTGCCGAAGAAGCTGGGCGCCAGCGGGGAGACGACCGTGCCGCTGAATCCCGACGGGCTGCTGCCGGCCAACCGCGCCTACTGGACCTACACCGGCTCGCTGACCGAGCCGCCCTGCACCGAGGGTGTGCAGTGGTATGTGCTGCAGCAGCCGATCACGCTTTCGCGCTGGCAGCTTACGGCCTTTGCGCCGATGTTTCCGCGCAACACCCGCCCGGCGCAGCCGCTGCATGGGCGGCGCATCTACACCAGCCAGGCAGCAGCCGGCCAGACCACGCCCTAAGACCACATCCTGCAGCCACACCCTGCAGCCAAATCCTGAGGCTGCGGCAAGCGCGCCTCCGGCAGAACGACCACCACCCCATGCCCCAAACGCCGCCTGCTGCGCGGCGTTTGGGGTTTTGCACAGCCATTGGCGCGGGGTTATCGTACGGGGTACCGTGCAAGCGCAAGAAAATACAATCTATTGTGGTTTTTTCTTGACCAACACTAGCTACAGCGTTATTTTTGCATCTGCAGCTGCAATCCCACGCATGCCTGCCGGATGCTTTCCGGCCTGCATGGCGGCAGGAGCCGGGCAGGCATTGGCCCAGGATTTCTGGCTGGGACTGCGGGCTGGAATTCCAGAGGAATCCGGCCTGGGGACGGCAGCGAGAGTGTGTTTTTGTAGAAGATTTGCGGAGCGGTCTGCTCCCCACTTCCGGCTTTTTGTCGTTTCATTTGTTGTGCCTGCCCGGCCTCTTTTACCGATTGGCAGCAGTCGATTGCCACCCGGGCACAGCCATCGAGCAGGGAGATGCGTCCCTGCCCAATCCGGATCCCGTTGCAGCCCGTCGGCTGCCTGTAGCTGCAAGCTTGGTACGACCTGAACCCGCATCTGATTTCGCCATTTCGAGGAGCCTTCATGTACGAACCGCAATCCACTTCTGCCGCCTCCGGTGCCGCTTCGGCTGCCGGCGGTTCCTCTGCCGCGACCCAGTCTGCGCGCGGCGGACTGACCTTTGCCCGGCGTTTTTCCCGTCCCGGCCTGTCGCCGTACGACGAGGTGCAGTGGGAGAAGCGTCATGCGTTGATTACCGACGCCAAGGGTCGCTCAATCTTTGAGCAGAAGGATGTGGAGGTTCCGGTGGACTGGTCGATGACGGCGACCAACATTGTGGCCTCGAAGTATCTGCACGGCCAGATGGACACCCCGGAGCGCGAGACGGGAGTGCGCGAGCTGGTGGCGCGCGTGGCGGAGACGATCCGCGACTGGGGTCTGCGTGGCGGCTACTTTGCCAGCGCGCAGGATGCGGCCGTCTTTCACGATGAGCTGGTGGCGATGCTTGTCTCCCAGCGCGTGGCCTTCAACTCGCCGGTCTGGTTCAACGTGGGCTGTGACCGGCTGGAGCCCAACTCCGACGCGCAGAACTGGCACTGGGATGCGGAGGAGCAGAGCATCCGCTTCTCGACCACCGGCTATCGCACGCCGCAGTGCTCGGCCTGCTTCATCAACTCGGTGGAGGACTCGCTGGACTCGATCCTGACGCTGGCCAAGACCGAGGGCATGCTGTTCAAGTGGGGTTCGGGCACGGGGACGAATCTCTCGTCGATCCGCGGCTCGATGGAGCTGCTGTCGGGCGGCGGCACGGCCTCCGGTCCGCTGAGCTTCATGCGCGGCTTTGATGCCTTTGCCGGCGTCATCAAGTCCGGCGGCAAGACCCGCCGGGCGGCCAAGATGGTCATCCTGAACGTGGACCATCCGGATATCGTCGACTTCATTGAGTGCAAGAGCAAGGAGGAGGCCAAGGCCTTTGCGCTGATCCGCGCGGGTTACGACGGGTCGGGGCCGGATTCGGAGGCCTACTCGTCGATCTTCTTCCAGAATGCGAACAACTCGGTCCGCGTGAGCGACGAGTTCATGCACGCCTGCGAGCGGGATGCTGATTTCTCCACGCTGACGGTCAAGGATCGCCAGCCGGTGGAGAGCTACAAGGCGCGCGACATCATGCAGCGCATTGCCGAGGCCACCTGGCAGTGCGGCGACCCGGGCATGCAGTTCGACTCGACCATCAACCGCTGGCACACGAGCAAGAATTCGGGACGCATCAACGCCTCCAACCCCTGCTCGGAGTACATGTTCCTGGACAACTCCGCCTGCAACCTGGCCAGCTTCAACCTGATGAAGTTCGTCACGCCGTCGGGCGCCTTTGACATTGCCGCCTATCGCCACGGGATTTCGGTCGTGATCACGGCGATGGAGATTCTGGTGGACAACTCGGGCTACCCGACCGAGGCGATTGCCAAGAACTCGCACGACTACCGGCCGCTGGGGCTGGGCTACGCGAACCTGGGCGCGCTGCTGATGGCCAACGGGCTGCCCTATGACTCCGACGCCGGCCGCGACTATGCCGCCTGCCTGACGGCGATTCTGTGCGGACAGGCTTATCTGCAGTCGTCGATCATTGCCGCCACCTGCCCGCCGCTGGGCTCGGCCACCACGCTGACGGCACAGGTGGATCGGCAGGGCGGAGCCTGCCCGGGCTTCTACGTCAACCGCGAGCCGTTCCTGGACGTGATCCGCATGCACCGCGCGGAGGTGAACAAGATTGGCCGCTCGCGCAGCAGTGCCGAGCCGTTCATCACGCCGCAGCTGGATGCGCTGCTGGAGTCCAGCCGCGAGTGCTGGGACATGGCACTGATCTACGGCGAGCGCTACGGCTACCGCAATTCGCAGACCACGGTACTGGCCCCGACCGGCACCATCGGCTTCATGATGGACTGCGACACGACCGGCATTGAGCCCGATCTGGCGCTGGTCAAGTACAAGAAGCTGGTGGGCGGCGGCATGATCAAGATCGTGAACCAGACCGTGCCCTCGGCGCTGTTCAAGCTGGGCTACTCGGACGAGGAGGTCAATGCCATCGTCAGCTACATTGACGCGACGGGCACGATCGAAGGCGCACCCGGGATTCGCCCCGAGCACCTGGCCGTCTTTGACTGCTCCTTCAAGCCGGCCAAAGGCACCCGCTCGATTCACTACATGGGCCACATCAAGATGATGGCCGCAACGCAGCCATTCCTCTCCGGCGCGATCTCGAAGACGGTGAACCTGCCCAACGAGGCAACCGTCGAGGAGATTGCCGAGGCCTATACGGAAAGCTGGCGGCAGGGGCTGAAGGCCGTTGCCATCTACCGCGACGGATCGAAGGGCGTGCAGCCGCTGAACGTCTCAGCCGAAACCAAGACCCAGACCACGGATGCCGCACTGACCCAGGCCGCGGATCGCGCCCTGCGCGCGATTGCCAGCGGTGCCGCGGCTCCGGCAGCCGATCTGGCCACGCTGGTCGGCCAGTCCGGGGAGCGCGTGGAGCTGGATGCGCGCGCGGTTGCCGCCGCGGCGCAGGCATTTGACGCGGCACTGGCCCGGCTGCATGCGGCTTCTGCTGTTCCGGCGGCACCGGTGCCTGCACCGGCCAGCGCCATCAGCCAGAGCACCAGTCAGGACCTGAATGCGCCGCCGCGTGCGGTTCGCCATCGCCTGCCCGAGGAGCGTGCCTCCATCACGCACAAGTTCTCGATCGGCGGCCATGAGGGCTACATCACCGTCGGCCTCTATCCCACCGGGCAGCCGGGCGAGATCTTCATTCGCATGGCCAAGGAAGGCTCCACCGTCTCCGGACTGATGGATGCCTTTGCGACGGCCATCTCGCTGGCACTGCAGCACGGCGTTCCGCTCAAGATTCTCTGCGAGAAGTTTGCCCACACCCGCTTCGAGCCTTCGGGCTGGACCGGCAACGAGGAGATCGGCTATGCCAAGAGCCTGATGGATTACATCTTCCGCTGGCTGCAGATCCGCTTCCTGTCCGGTACACAGCTTTCGCTCTTTGCCGGGGTTGCGCAGCAGCAGCTGCCCGAACCGCAGGAGCAGAGCCAGGCTCCGGTGCAGAGCCAGACTCAGGCTCCGGTGCAGGCACCGGCTCGTCCGGCGCCGCCGTCGGAAGCCGAGCTTGGCCCCGAGTTGCCCAGCGCGGAGTCCCGGCAGGCCATGGCCCGCATGGTTGCCGATCTGGCCCGTCGGCTGGACAACGTGAGCCCGGAGCATGCGGCCACGCTGCCGCAGGTGAGCGCCGAAGCCGGTGTGCCGCCGCTGCAGGATCGCGGCGTCTTCCACGCGGCCGACGCGATGCGCTCGCTCTACGAGATGGGCGATGCGCCGAGCTGCAGCACCTGCGGGGCGATCATGGTCCGCAACGGAAGCTGCTACCGCTGCATGAGCTGCGGCTCCACCAGCGGCTGCAGCTAAGACCGGCTGCCGTCCGTGGCAGCGTCACCCTCGAACGGAGCAGGCCCAGCGCCTGCTCCGTTTTTTCTGCGGTTGCCAACTATTTCCCCCGGCGTTGCGAGAAGCGGGACTGGCGCGCACGCGCTGTGAAACAATGCAGGCAATCATGGATTTACCGAAATTGATTCAAGGCGGCATGGGCATCGGCGTCTCCAACTGGCGCCTGGCGCAGGCTGTCTCCCGCACCGGCCAGCTTGGCGTTGTCTCCGGCACGGCACTGGACCAGCTGGTGGTGCGGCGGCTGGCCGATGGTGACCGCGATGGTGCCATGCGTCGCGCCTTTGACGCTTTTCCGCTGCCGCGCATCGCGCAGCGCATCTGGGAGCAGTACTTTGTTCCCGGCGGCAAATCGCCCGATGCTCCCTATCCGACGCTGCCCATGCTGCAGCACCGCAGCCCGCGTACCGAACTGCTGATGCTGAGCAACTTTGCCGAAGTCTTTCTTGCCCGCCAGGGCCACAGCCACAAGGTCGGCATCAACTATCTGGAGAAGGTGCAGATTCCGCACCTGGCCTCCATCTACGGCGCGATGCTGGCCGGGGTGGGCTATGTGCTGATGGGCGCCGGGATTCCGCTGCACATTCCTGCCGTGCTGGATCGGCTGGCCAGCGGGCAGCCTGCCGAGTACAAGTTTTCCGTGAGCGGCACGCCGCCGGCCGGCACCGCGGCCGAGCAGGAGACGACGCTGCATTTTGACCCGCGCGAGTATGCCGTGAATCCGCTGCCGGAGCGGCCGCAGTTCCTCGCCATTGTCTCCTCGAACACGCTGGCGACCACGATGATGCGCCGCGCCTCGGGCCGGGTGGATGGGCTGATTCTGGAAACCCGCACAGCCGGGGGACACAATGCGCCGCCACGCGGCAAATCCACGCTGGACGCCACCGGACAGCCGGTCTATGGCGAGCGCGACAACGTCGATCTCAGCGATCTCCAGCGGCTGGGCGTTCCCTTCTGGCTGGCCGGCGGCTACGGCAGCGCCGACAAGCTGCGCGAGGCGCTGGCCCTGGGAGCCACCGGCATCCAGGTGGGCACGGCCTTTGCGCTGTGTGAGGAATCCGGGCTGCGCGACGACCTGAAGCAGCAACTGCTTGCCCAGGCCATCCGCGGCGAGGCAACGGTCTTCACCGATCCCCAGGCCTCGCCGACGGGATTTCCCTTCAAGGTGGCACAGTTGCCGGGCACCTACTCTGATGCGGAAGTGGCCGCGCTGCGGCCGCGCACCTGCGATCTGGGTTACCTGCGCGAGGCCTACTGGACCGCAGAGGGACAGATTGCCTACCGCTGCGCCGCCGAGCGCGAGGCCACCTTCCAGGACAAGGGCGGCAAGCCGGAGGAAAGCGCCGGCAGAAAGTGTCTGTGCAATGCGCTTCTGGCCAATGTGGGCCATCCGCAACTGCGCGCTGACGGCTTTCTGGAGCCGCCGCTGGTCACCATCGGCGACGATGTGAATGAGGTGGTTGCCTTCCTGCAGTCGGCACCGCGTTTGGCCGAGGCACAGCAGGTTGACCCGCAGGCGGCAGCACCTGTGGGGTACAGTGCCGCCCACGTGGTGGCCACCCTGCTGCAGGGCGCGACGGAGCAGACTGCCTGACGGGGCCAGCATTGCGCGGCAGGTCCGCAAGCCAGGATCCGAACCCAGAAAACAAAGCCGGGGACCGCTTGCGGTCCCCGGCTTTGTCTGGTGCAGCCAGTGGCTGATCCGGCTTACTTCTTTTCGTCGACGTCCACATACTCGGCGTCGATGACGTTGTCGTCTTTTTTGGCCTCGGCGGCCGGTTCGGCGGTAGCAGCCGACGCAGCGGCGGCAGCCTCGGCGTTGGCCTTGTAGAGCAGCTCGGCCATCTTGTGGCTGGCCGTGGTCAGCTTCTCCTGCGCTGCCCGCAGCTCGCCG
>JAJZGG010000006.1:12037-69463 GCA_021804965.1 Acidobacteriota bacterium | reverse complement strand
CGCCGCTGTCCAGCATCAAGCACGCCGGCGACCCCTGGGAGCTTGGCCTTGCCGAAGCCCAGCAGGTGCTCATCCACAACGGCCTTCGCGGTCGCGTCCGCCTGCGCACTGACGGCGGCCTGCGCTCGGCCCGCGACATCCTCATCGCCGCCCTGCTCGGTGCCGATGAGTTCGCCTTCGGCACCGCCGTCCTCGTCGCCCTCGGCTGCGACATGGCCCGCCAGTGCCACTTGAACACCTGTCCCACCGGCATCGCCACCCAGCGGCCCGAGCTGCGCGCCAAGTTCCGCGGCAAGCCCGAGCACATCGTCCGCTTCTGCGAGGAGCTGGCCACCGAGCTGCGCCAGTTGCTGGCCACCCTCGGCCTGCCCTCGCTGGCTGCCGCCACCGGTCGCACCGATCTCCTCGAGCAGGTTCGCTACGACGGCTCGCTCGACCTGGCCCCCATCCTCGCCGCCGCCCGCATCGCCGCAGAAACCGGTGCCGACGTCCGCTGGATGGGCTCCCGCAACGATCGTCCCCACGCGCCAGAAGACCGTCCCGCGCTGGACGACGCCTGGGTCCAGCCGGCTCTTGCAGCCTTCCGCGCCGGCCAGCCCTACACCCTGTCCACGCCCGTCACCAACGAGGATCGCTCTCTCGGTGCCCGCCTCGCCGGCCAGCTCGCGCTGCTCCGCACCGGCAATCCCTCCATCACCGGCTCCACGCTCACCTTCTCCACGCGCGGCGTCGTCGGCCAGTCCTATGGAGCCTTCGCCGTCTCCGGCATGACCCTCCGCAACGACGGCCTAGCCAATGACTTCGTCGGCAAGGGCCTCAGCGGCGGCGAACTCATCCTCCGCCCCGAGGGACGCGCCGCGCGCGAAAGCACCCGCCACGTCATCCTCGGCAACGTTGCCCTCTACGGCGCCACCTCCGGCTCGCTCTTCGCCGCCGGACGCGCCGGCGAGCGCTTCGCCGTCCGCAACTCCGGCGCTCTGGCCATCGTTGAGGGCTGCGGCGACCACGGCTGCGAGTACATGACCGGCGGCCTCGCCGTCATCCTCGGCGACACCGGCATCAACTTCGGCGCCGGCATGACCGGCGGCCTCGCCTGGATCTACGACGACAAGGCCGCATTCATCGAAAAGGGCATGTACCACTCTGAATTCCTTACCGCCGAGCGCTACCTCGACCTCGATTTCGCCGCCCAGCGCTCCATCCGCGAACTCGTCGAGCTCCACGTCGCCAAAACCGACAGCGCCTGCGGCAAGGTCCTCCTCAGCCGCTGGCAGGAGCTTGCCCCCAACCTCATCCGCGTCACCCCCAAATCCTGAGCCGCGCACCCCGCGCCGCCCAGCCCACTCACCCCAAGGGCCACAGCCATCCCCCCGGCTGTGGCCCTCCCTTCACCCCACTCCGACCGGCATCCCACTCCAGCGCCACAACCCGATCCACCCCACCGCACCCCACCCCACGCCACCAGCACCCCACCCCACGCCACCGCACCCACGCCCAGCCAATCCACCCCCGCGCCCCCAAATAAATATCCCCCTTTGTTTGTCATTCCCGAAGGGAATCTGCTTCTTCTTTTGCTTTTGCATTCCCCAGCGTCCGCCACCACCCCACCCCGCGACCAACGAGAGCGCCACTGATGTCCGTGGCGGCCAAAGGCCGCTGCTGCTGCATGCAATGCCATGCTGCAACCTTCGGCCCGGTTTGGTGTCTAATCGATTGAGCAGGGAAGTGGTGCTTTGGTCCTGCTCTGTGCGGTGCTTTCGATCGCCTTCAAAGTGAGGTCTCCTCATGCGTTTGCTGGATCGCTTTTCTCGCGTTGCCCTTGTCGTTGCGGTGCTGTCCCTTCTGGCGGCCGCGCCCACGGCCCACGCCCAGGCCGCGCCCGCTGTTCCGGACGGCCAGATTGAGATGAACGTTGTCCACGCGCTGGACGCCGCCGCCCAGCTCAAGCCCGACTGGATCACGGCCACCACCGCGCAGGGTGTCGTCACGCTCACCGGCACCTCGTCCAGCCAGGCCAACCGTGAGCTGGCCGCCTCGCTCGCCACCCAGGTTCCCGGCGTCACCAAGGTCGTCAACAACCTGACCGTTGGCAACCCGCAGCAGGCTGGCGGAGCTGCGCCGGATGCATCTGCTCCCGAGGCCGCCAACCCGCAGGAGGACTCTGCCGGACTTCCGCCGACCACGGCCCAGCAGCCCGACCAGAATCAGCAATACCAGAATCAGCCCGGCCAGCCTGACAGCGCTCAGCCCGACAACGGCCAATATGCCCAGTCGTCCGCCGCCCGCTCCAGCTACGCCCGGGGCTACCGCCAGCAGGACGACCAGCAGCCCTATCAGCCGCAGTATCCCGCCGGGCCGGAGCCGCCGCGCAACCCCGTCACCATCCCGCAGGGAACCGCTCTCGTCGTCCGTACCACCCAGTCGCTTTCCAGTGATATGGCCCAGCCCGGTGCCCCGATCGATTTCGTCGCTGCGCGCGATATTTACGCCGGCGGCGTCCTCGCCATTCCCCGCGGCGCCACCATTCACGGCGAGGTCACTGACGTCCGCCAGTCCGGCAGCCTCACCGGCCACGCCGAGCTTGCCCTGCGCCTGGACGCCGTCCAGCTTGAGGGCAACACCTTTCCCATCGATGCCAACTACTTCAAGGTCCGCAGTCCCGGCAAGGGTGGCCACACCGCGGCCAGCGCCATCGGCGGAGCCCTGCTCGGAGCCGTCGTCGGCGGAGCCTTCGGCGGAGGCACCGGTGCGCTCATCGGCGGCACTGCCGGCGGCCTGGGCGGCACGGCTGCCTCGGCCGTCTCGCGTGGCCCTCAGGTCTGGATTCCCTCCGAATTCCGCATGACCTTCCATCTCTCCACGCCGCTCACCGTCACCCCGGTCAGCCGGCAGGAGGCGCAGCGGCTGGCCTCAGCCGCGCCAGGCGTCGGTGGTCCCATGCTTCGCCGTCGCGCCGTATACCCGCCGCCGGCCCCGGCCATCTACCCCTACGGCTTCTATAGCGGCTACTACCCGGGCTACTATCCCGGCTACTTCGCCCCTGCTCCCGGCATCTACTTCGGCACAGACTGGTAGCGCCCGCGACCACACTGCGGCAGGCAAACCCAGCCTGCCGCAGCGCAGGTTTGTCCCACCCACTCCACCTGCAGCCCAATGCGCAATCCTGAGCTCACCTGTCAGCTCCCTTGCGCTTCTCGTTTCAGTTCGCAGCCGTGCGAACACTGCTCCCCGTCCAACTCATTCAATTGAAATCGGTTGCCTGTCCCGAAATCCATCCGGTTGACGGCTTACTTTGATGAAGATAATATGAATGCGGTCAAGTAAACGATACAGCAAGCGTATCCGTTATCGATACATACCAATCGTTCAGACCCGCACGCCGCAGCAGGATTGGAACAAAGGAAGCGCATCAGATTCGCTCTCTCTAAAAGAAAACGATTTCTCCCATGCGATTTTCAGCAGTCCACCCGCGCCGTGTCGCCTTCGGCGGCGACCATTCGCTTCCGAATACTTTGAAGACTCAACCACGACTCAAGGAGTGCCAGAATGAGCAGGAATGACATCATGCGGACAGGGCTTTCGCTCACCCGCCGCTTGCTGCGACTGGGGTTCTACGGGTGTTTGCTGACCGTCTTCGGTCTGCTGATCCCCGCAATCCCAGCCTCGGCCCAGATCACCACCGGCAGCATCTCCGGAACCGTCCGGGACAACACCGGTGCCGTCATCCCCAAAGCTGCCATCACCATCCTCAACCAGGCCACGCAGGACCAGCGTGTCACCACCAGTGACGGTGCCGGATACTTCACCTTTGCCGCCGTTCAGCCTGGCACTTACACCGTCCGTGTCACCGCCCAGGGCTTTGAGGCCTGGCAGCAGACAGGCTTCCTCATGAACTCCGGCGACGCCCGCACGGTCAACGGCATCCAGCTTGCCGTCGGCGCCGCCACGGAGTCGGTCACCGTCACGGCCAATCCGGCACAGATCATTCCCGTTGACTCCGGCGTACGCTCCGAGGTGCTCACCAGCAAGGATCTGGAGAAGCTCTCGCTCGAAGGCCGCAACATCTCCGAGCTGCTCAAGGTTCTGCCCGGTGTCACCTCCGTGCCCAACGGAACCTCCGGCGGCAGCTCCGTCGACTTCTCCGCGGAGGCTCCCACCGGCAGCACCGTCGGTGTCGGTTACTCGCCCAGCGGTGCGCCCTATCGTGGCGGCACCTCGTTCCTCATGGACGGCGCCAACATCATTGATCCGGGTTGCAACTGCTACTCCATCGCCGTGCCCAACCCCGACATGACCGCCGAGGTCAAGGTGCTCCAGTCCTTCGGTGCCGACGCGCCCAACGGCCCGGTCGTCATCAATGCCACCAGCAAGAGCGGCACCAGCCAGTTCCACGGCGAGGCCTACTTCTATGCGCGCAACCAGGTGCTCAACTCCAACACCTGGCTCAATAACAACTCCGGCATTCCCCGCCAGCAGGGTGAGTACTACTACCCCGGCGGCAACATCGGCGGTCCCGTGCTCATCCCCCACACCGACTTCAACAAGAGCCGCAAGCTGCTCTTCTGGGGTGGTTACGAGTACTACAAGCAGACCCTGCCCGCCGGCACTCCGCTGGAGTCCTACATCCCCAGCGCCGGCATGATGGCCGGCAACTTCACCCCCAGCGGTGCCGGCAACTCCGCACTCTGCCCCAACGGCTTCTCGGCCAACGCCACCAACTGGTGTAACAACCTTCAGGGAGCCACTGCGCCGGACGGCACGCCCATCTCCGGCGGCGTCATCCCCTCCCAGTATCTCGACCAGGGTGCGGCTGCCATCATGAAGATGTTCCCGGCTGCAAACGCCAACCCGCTCTCCACGCCCGGCGGTTACAACTACCTCCAGAACATCACCAATCAGCAGAACGGCTACATCTGGCGCGGACGCGTTGATTACAACATCAACGACAACAACAAAATCTTTGCCACCTTCCAGCAGGCAAAAACCACCTACGTCACCGTCGGACACGTCTATTACAACCCGGCCTATGACGTTGCCTACCCCGGCGGAAATCTCCTTCAGCCGGAAACCTCCCGCGTGGCCACCTTCAACATGGTCAACGTGCTCAGCCCGACCATGACCAACGAGTTCATCTTCGGCTGGGGATGGGCCAACGGCACCATCGCTCCCACCAATCTTGCAGCCATCACCAAAACCGCGCTCGGCTACCCCTACGCCACCGTCTACAACACGGCATCGCAGGTCGTCCCTTCGCTCAACGCAGCCGGTGCGCAGAGCTTCCCGGACATCTCCCAGCCGGCCTTCTTTACCGCCAGCGGCAACTATCCCTCCAAGAAGGCCATTCCCTCCTTCGCGGACAACTTCACCAAGGTCTGGCGCTCACACACCTTCAAGCTCGGTGTCTTCACCGAACTGGTCGGCAACCTGCAGGGCTCCTATGCCTTCCCCAACGGCCAGTTGAGCTTTGCCAGCCAGCCGCTTCCCAATGGCGTCAACGGCAGCACACTGCCTGCCTCCACGCTCATCGGTTCCTCCAACCCCACCGCCAACCTCGTCATGGGCATTGCCAGCTCCTTCTCGCAGAGCAACTCGCTTCCCGTGCAGGACATGGCCTATCGCACCAACTCCTTCTACATGATGGACAGCTGGCAGCTCAACTCGCGACTGATCGTCAACGCCGGCATCCGCTTCGATCATGTCGGTCGCTGGTATGACCGCCAGGGAACCGGACTCGCCGTCTGGCTGCCCCAGCTCTATGCCTCCGACGTTGCGGAAAATGCAGCAGCCAAGGCCATGGTCGTCGAGTACCCGGGCGTTCGCTGGAAGGGCATCGATCCCGGCATTCCCAACTCGGGCTCGCCGGACCACATTGCCTTCACCAGCCCGCGCGTCGGCTTCTCCTATGACCTCTTCGGTCAGGGACGCAGCATCCTCCGTGGCGGATGGGGCAAATACGTCTGGAACGACCAGTTCAATGACTACGCAGGTGCCCTCAGCACCTCCCAGAACATGCAGATCTACAACTCGCCCGGCGGACAGGCCATCACCCTCAACCAGATCGCCCAGCAGAAGGGCGCATCCTATCCTGCGCCGGCCGGCAGCATCACCGCCGTCGATTACAACGACTACAAGATGCCCACCACCTACGCCTACAACGTCACCTTCGATCAGCAGCTCCCCTGGAACACCATGCTCGAAGTGGCCTACGTCGGCAACAGCTCCAGCAACCTGCTCATGGGCGGTCAGAGTGACGGCTCCGGCATTGGTGGCTCCGAGTGGGTCAACGCCAACAAGATTCCGCTTGGCGGCCTCTTCCAGGCAGATCCCATCTCCGGTGCTGCGGCTCCGTCCGACCCTGACAACACCGCCTCCTACACCCTCAAGGACTACTACCCCTACGGTGGATGTGACATCTCCGGTGCGTGCTACGGTTACGGAACCAACTCCCTCACCGTTCACGAGCATGTCGGCTACTCCAACTACAACGGACTGCAGATCTCCTGGCTCAAACAGGCCGGTCATGCCTCCTTTGACTTCAACTACACCTGGTCCAAATCCCTCGGCATCATCGGCAGCACTCTCGATGCCTTCACCGTCCACGGCAACTACGGCATTCTGGCCATCGATCGTCCCCAGGCCTTCAATGCCTCCTATGCCTACAGCTTTGACAAGCTCTATCGCGGCAGCCAGCCCGTGCTCGCTGCTGTTGTCAACGGCTGGACCATCTCCGGCATCACCACCTTCCAGTCCGGCGGTAACCTCCAGTCCAACTCCTCTCAGAACCTCGGCCTCAGCATCGAAAAGCAGGACGCCGGCGGCAAGAGCATTGAAGCTCTCACCTCGCGTACCTACTTCGGCACCGACGCCGACTCCATCCTGCCCGTCGCCACCTGCAATCCAAAGGGTGGTCCGGCTTCCCATCAACTCCTCAATCTGGCCTGCTTCAGCGCCCCGACCATCGGCACCCAGGGCGTACGGCAGATCTCTCCCTATCTCAGCGGTCCCATCTACACCGACTCCGACCTCACGCTCTACAAGATCTTCCCGATCGTCGGGGATCAGAACGTCGAGCTCCGTGCCTCTGCCTTTGATTTCATGAATCATTCGCTTTGGGGCTTCAGCGGTAACAACTACCTCACGCTGAAGTACGGCACGCAGGATGGCGGCCACACCTTCTACACCAACAGCAACCTGCTCGGCGTCAACCAGAGCGCCTGGGGCATTGAGAACCAGAAGGCACCGTACTCCGGTGCGGGCTACGCTCGCATCATCGAGCTTTCGCTCAAGTACAACTTCTGATCCTCACCTCTTTCCTTGGTAAGGAATTGGGGCGGCCATCGTGCCGCCCCGCATTTTTTTCTGCTGTGCGTCTCGGTTGCGTACAATCTTCCCATGCACGAGGTCATCCTCTACACGCGCCAGGGCTGCCATCTCTGTGATGTTGTCAAGCACACGCTGCAGCAGCTGGAATCCGCCGCCAACTTCCGCTGGCAGCTCATCGACATCGACACCGATCCCGTCCTCCAGCAGCGCTTCAACGAGGAGGTTCCCGTCGTCTTCATCAACGGTCGCAAGGCCTTCAAATATCGCATGGAGCCGCAGCAGTTCCTGCGCGCTCTCGCCGGTCGCACGCCGCCCGTCGCGCCGCCTCTCGGCTAATCTGCCGCAGGCCAGTCAAGCCTTTGCCGCAGCTTCGGCCTGCACCTCGTCCACAATCTGCCGCACCGTCTCCGCGGCCGCTGCGGCAATCTCCGGCGACAGCTCCATCCCGATCTTCTGCAGCGGATCAATCGTGATCGCATACAGCGTGATCTCGCGCTCACCTTCCGTCAGGTGGAAGACATCCAGCAGATCCTTGATGCCCACATCGTGCGCCGTCAGCGTCGGCGGATAGTCGCGCGTAAACCGCGGCGTCGTCCTGCGGATCGTCCCGATCGGATGCGCATCGGCGCTGGCGTCAATCAGCACAATCCGCTCGGCCTCCTGCATCGGCTCCAGCAGGATGAATCCGCCCGTCCCGCCATCCAGGCACTCCACATGCTCCGGCAGGGCATGGCTCTGCACCTGCCGCACCACATGCACGCCCACACCTTCATCGCCCATCAGCACGTTGCCCACGCCCAGAATCAGCGTCTTTCCGCCCTCGCGCTTCACTGCTTCTCCCGTTCAAACTTCCATCCGCCCACAATCGAGGAGATCGTTCCGCGACCCTCCAGATAGTCGTGATAGAAGGACAGATACACATGCACGATGATGAAGGCCACAAAGAACCACAGCACCAGATGATGCACATACCGCACATTCATCTCGCCGCCCATCAGCGGCACAATCCAGTGAAACAGATGCGGAAACCAGCTCGCGCTCATCGACGAATACAGTGCAAATCCGGTGATCGACTGCACGGCAAAGGCCACAAACGTCATCAGGTACACCAGCGAAGCCACACTGTTGTGGCCCAGTGACAGCGACCCATGCAGCTTCACCTGCAGCACATCCGTCTTGATCACGTCCACAAACTCCTTCCGCTGCGCCGCCGTAAACGGAAAGAAGTTCTTCCAGCTCGCATACTGGTTCCCCGCAAACCCCCAGTAGATCCGAACCAGAAAATTGAAGAAGTACACAAACGCGCACAGAAAGTGAACAAAGCGCACGCTGCCAAACCAGTAGAGCTGCCAGGCCTCCGGGGCAGTCGTCACGCGAATCGGCGCGCCGATCAGGTAGCCCGTCCCGCACAGTCCCACCATGCACACCGCATTGATCCAGTGGTAGGCGCGAACCGGAAACTCCCACACATACACCCGGCGATACTCCGCCGGATGCCCGGCATGGGCCGTGCTTTGCGTTGCCGCCATCTGCGATTTCATCCTGCCCGCTCCTTTCCCGTCTCCACGCTGTCTCCGTTACTCCACATGCACCTGGTGCAGATGCCGGCCTTCCGGGTCATACAAATGCACCGCGCACGCCAGGCACGGATCAAACGAATGAATCGTGCGCAGGATCTCCACCGGCTGCTCCAGGTTCTTCACCGGAGTCCCGATCAGCGAAGCCTCAAAAGCGCTCCGCGTCTGGTTCACGTCCCGCGGCGAGCCATTCCATGTCGTCGGAACCACCAGCTGGTAGTTGTCAATCCGACCATCGCGAATCCGGATCCAGTGCGCCAGTGCGCCGCGCGGAGCCTCCACCAGACCCACGCCCTCGGCCTGCATCGGCCATGACGACGGCTCCCACTTCTCGTTGTTGAAGGTCGAGACCTGGTTCGTCTTCACCCGCTCCATCAGCTCTGCATAGAACTCCTTCAGCCAGTCCACCGCCAGCTTCGCATCCAGTCCTCGCGCCGCCGTCCGTCCCAGCGTGCTGAACAGCGCACTCTGCGGAGCCTGCAGCCGTCCCAGCGTGTCCTTCACCAGCTCCTGCACGTCCGTGTGTCCTGCCGCATAGCTCACAATCAGCCGCGCCAGCGGACCCACCTCCATCGGCTGCTCCTTCCAGCGCGGAGTCTTCAGGAACGAATATTTCTCATACCCCTCAAGCGTCGTAAACGGCGGCTTCGGCCCGGCATACTGGATGTTCGTCTCGCCCGCCCACGGATGCAGTCCCACATGCTCGCCCTCGCTGTACTCGTACCAGGAGTGTGCAATGTACTCCTTGATCTCCTGCGAGTCCCGCGGATTCACCGGATGCACCGTCGTCAGATCCCGGTTCAGCACCACGCCGCGCGCATACTTGAACTTGTCCGGGTTCCCGTATCCCTGCGTCGGAAACTCCCCATAGCTCATGTAGTTCGTCAGCCCGCCACCAATCCCCGCCCAGTCCTTGTAGAAGCTGGCCACCGCCAGCAGATCCGGCAGATACACCTGATGCACAAACTCGTCCGCCTGATCAATCAGCGACTTCACCAGATTCAGCCGCTCCGAGTTGATCGCATTCACCTCTTCGATGTTGATCGAGCACGGAACCCCACCCACCAGAAAATTCGGATGGGGATTCTTGCCGCCAAACACCGCATGAATCTTCACAATCTCCTTCTGCCACTCCAGCGCGTCCAGGTAGTGCGCCACCGCCAGCAGATTCGCCTCCGGCGGCAGCTTGTACGCCGGATGCCCCCAGTATCCATTCGCAAAAATCCCCATCCCGGAGTTGGCAAAGGTCGTGATCTTCCGCTGCACGTCCAGAAAATGCGACGGCGTATTCTTGTCCCAACTGGACAGAGACTGCGCCAGCGCTGCCGTCTTCACCGGATCGGCCTTCAGCGCATTCACAATATCGACCCAGTCCAGCGCATGCAGATGATAAAAATGCACCACATGATCCTGCACATACTGCGTCGTCTGCATGATGTTGCGGATCAGCTCTGCCGTATGCGGAACCTGGGTGCCGATCGCATCCTCCACTGCGCGCACACTGGCCAGCGCATGGATGCTCGTGCACACCCCGCACACCCGTTCGGTGATTGCCCAGGCATCGCGCGGGTCGCGACCCTGCAGGATCTTTTCCAGACCGCGAACCATCGTCCCCGCGCTCCACGCATCGGTGATCACCCCGTTTTCCACCGTCGCCTCAATGCGCAGATGACCTTCAATCCGCGTGATCGGATCCACCACAATTCTCGTCGCCATCGTCTCTCTCTCCTGCCATTCCCGTTGCTACACTTCCGGCTGATCATCCTCATGCACTTCGGAGATGATCTTCTTCTTGCGAACGTTGGTCATCACCGCATGCGCGGCCACACCGGCCAGCGTCACCAGGCCCACCGCCGCGCCCACCGTGTCCGCCGTGGACTCAATCCCGAATCCCGGGAACGACGGCAGATGCTGATAGAACGGTCCCTTGTCCCAGAAGCCGGCCTCGCTGCATCCAATGCACCCATGCCCGGACTGGATCGGATAGCTCGTGCCTTCATTCCACTTCACCACCGAGCACGCGTTATACGTCACCGGGCCCTTGCATCCCACCTTGTACAGGCAGTAGCCCTTGCGCGCATTCTCGTCATCAAAGCTCTCCACAAACAGCCCGGCATCGTAGTTCGCACGCCGATAGCAGGTGTCATGCACGCGCCGCGAGTAGAACTCCTTCGGCCTTCCCTGGTCGTCCAGTGAGGGAATCTGCCCCAGCACCACCAGATGCGTCACCACGGCCATCATCACGTCGGCAATCGGCGGGCAGCCCGGCACGTTGATCACCGGCACATCCACCAGTTTCTGGATCGGCGTTGCCCCGGTCGGATTCGGCTTCGCAGCCTGCACGCATCCATTCGAGGCGCAACTGCCCCAGGCAATCACCGCCGCCGCATCCTTGGCCACCTCGTGCAGAATCGACTCCGCCGTCCTGCCTCCGATCATGCAGTAGACCCCGTCATCGTGCAGCGGCACCGCGCCTTCCACCAGCACAATGTACTTGCCCTTGTTGTTCTGGATCGTGTCGGTCAGGCACTTCTCCGCCTGGAATCCCGACGCAGCCTGCAGCGTCTCCGTATAGTTCAGTGACAGCACATCCAGCAGCACATCAGCCACAATCGGGTGGGAGGCGCGCAGAAACGATTCGCTGCAGCAGGTGCATTCCTGGAAGTGCATCCACACCACCGGCGGCTTGGCCTTCCGGTCAAACGCGGATACCACCTCGCCCACGCCCTCGCGTCCCAACCCCGCCATGGTTGCGGCCACGGCACAAAACTGCAGGAAATCCCGCCGGCTGTAGCCCTTCGACTGCATGGAACCCCATATCGATTGCGACGCGTTCCCCATACCCACCTCTCAGGATTCTGGTCTCTTCCGCTTCCGCATCTCATCACCGCGTTGCAGGCGGCAGTCAACCCGCAGTTACGGTAGGCCTGTCCGTCCTCTCTGCGATGTGACACGCATCACCCCATCCTGTGTGGCTGCATCCCCTCGCGACGGGCAACACTGCTGGCAACCACCGCCTGCCCATAGCTCAGTCCACCATCCCCCGGACTGGTCTGCTGCGGCACCAGCACCTCGCAGCCCATCGCCTGCAGTCGCTCCACCATCCACGCCGTCAGCAGCCGATTGTGCAGGCATCCGCCCGACAGGCACACCAGCCGCAATCCGCTCCGCTCCTTCGTATCCCGCACCATCTCCGCAAACCCCTCCACCACCCAGCGATGGAATCGCGTCGCCATCACCGCCGCGCTCACCCCGGCCAGTCTGTCCGCCAGCACTGCCTCCAGCAGCGCGCCACCGTCCAGCACAATTGTTCCGTCGCTCTTGGCCCGCTGCAGCACCGTCGGATAGCAGTCCTTCCCCCACACATCCGCCACCGCCTCCAGTTCCACCGCAGCCTGCGCCTCATACTCCACCCTGTGTCGCCCCATCGCCACCGCAGCCACTGCATCAAACAGCCGTCCCAGGCTCGACGTCCATGGCCCCGACCGCCCGGCCGCAATCTGTGCCAGCAGCCGTTCACCCTGCGGCTTCAGCAGCCCGCATCGCCGCAGAGCATCGGCCTCTGCCCGCGTTGCCAGCCCGCCCAGCGCCATTCGCCACGGCTCGCGAATTGCCATCTCCGAGCCCGGCATCGGCATCGGTTGCAAATGTCCCCGCCGCGTGAATCCCTGCAGGTCAAACTCCAGCAGCTCGCCGCCCCACACGCTGCCATCGCTCCCATATCCGGTTCCATCCAGCGCCAGTCCCAGCGCCCGTTCGCTGCGTCCGTGCTCAGCCAGACATCCGGCCAGGTGCGCATGGTGGTGCTGCACTCCGATCCGGGGCAGGGAATGGCTTCGCGCAAACGCAGCAGCCCACAGCGTCGACGTGTACTCCGGATGCAGGTCATGCGCCACCACCTCCGGCTCCATCGCAAACGTGCGCTGCAGATGCTCCAGCGCCTCCAGAAAAAAATCCAGCGACTGCGGCGAATCCATCTCGCCGATATGCTGGCTCGCATACGCCTTCCCGTCCTTGGTCAGCGTCAGCGTTGCTTTCATCTGTCCGCCCACTGCCAGCACGCATCCGGCACTGCCGCCATCCGGCAGCCGCACCGCCCGCGGAACATACCCTCGCGCCCGCCGCAGAAACTGCGCTCTGCCCGCCACCACCGCCACCACCGAGTCGTCGCATCGCTGCAGAATCTCCCGGTCATGGAACAGAAACGCATCCGCAATCCCGCGCAGCCGTCTGCCAGCCTCCTCGTTTCCAATGCAGATCGGCTCCTCGGAGAGGTTGGCGCTCGTCATCACCAGCGCCTCCAGTCCGCTGCCGGCAAACAGCAGCGCATGCAGCGGCGTATACGGCAGAAACACCCCCAGCCAGGGCACGCTCGGCGCCACGCTCGCCGCCACAGTCAGCCTGCATTCAGCCTGCCTGCGCAGCAGCACAATCGGCCGCTCCACCGCCTGCAGCAG
Organism: Acidobacteriota bacterium; assembly: GCA_021804965.1. Classification (GTDB taxonomy): domain Bacteria; phylum Acidobacteriota; class Terriglobia; order Terriglobales; family Acidobacteriaceae; genus Acidicapsa. The sequence continues at coordinate 56,106 of JAJZGG010000006.1, read as the reverse complement.
TGCCTCTTCTGCGGCATCCATCGCGCAGATCGTCCGCGCCGTCTCCACATCGGCCACCAGGATCGCCAGCGGCTTGGCCGCGCGGTGTTTCCGCTGCCGCAACCGGCTCACCGCCGCCTCGTTGCCCGCATCCACAGCGAGATGAAATCCGCCCAGCCCCTTGATGGCCACAATCCCTCCGGCCTTCAGGCAGGCAATCGTCGCCTGCAGTGCCGCCTCATCGCCGTCCGTCTCCCTGCCATCGCTGTCTACGAATTGCAGATGCGGCCCGCACTCCGGGCAGGCATTCGGCTGCGCATGGAAGCGCCGATCCGTCGGCGTCTCGTACTCTTCCTGGCACCGCGCACACATCCGAAACGCCGCCATCGACGTCTGCGGACGGTCATAGGGAATATGCCGCGTAATCGTGAATCGCGGCCCGCAGTTCGTGCAGTTCAAAAACGGATAGCGATAGCGCCGGTCCTCCGGATCCAGCAGCTCCCGCCGGCAGTCGTCGCACATCGCCGCATCGGCAGGAATCCCCGTGCGCACCGTCCCGGACTCCACGCTGGCACGAATGGCAAATCCCTCTTCGCCGCGCACATCCGTCGCCACCCACTCCACGGCCTCTATCTGCGCCAGCGGCGGAGCCTCCGTGCGTATCCGCTCCAGGCAGCGGTGCAGGGCATCGTCGGCACCCTCCATCTCCGCCAGCACGCCATCGCTGTCGTTGCTCACCCATCCGCTCAGCCGCTCTTCCTGCGCCAGCCGATACACAAACGGACGAAAGCCCACGCCCTGCACCAGCCCGCGGATGCGCACTGCAATGCGCTCCGGCTTCGCGTCCGGCATCCAGTCCGGCTTCGCGGACAGGCCTTCGCCCTGCGCATCGCGTCTCATCCCGCCGCTCTCAGTGCGTCACCGTTTCCCGGCAGTTGTTGGCGCGCACCGCGTGCAGACGTTTCTTCAGCCAGCGAATCCAGTCCTCCATCCCGTGGTAGCTCACCGCCGAGCAGCGAATCACCTCGATCCCGTCATGGATCCGCGCCGCATTCTGTTCGGCCACCAGCGCATCAAACGGCACCAGACCCAGCAGGTCCACCTTCGTCATTAGAAACAGCGAAGCCTTGTGGAAGATCGACGGATATTTCAGCGGCTTGTCCTCGCCCTCCGTCACCGACAGCAGCACAATCTTGTCATGCTCGCCCAGATCATAGCTGGCAGGACACACCAGGTTCCCCACATTCTCGATAAACAAAATATCCAGAATCGACAGGTCCCAATCCGCCAGATGTCGCTCAATCATCGAGCCATCCAGATGGCAGCATCCCCCGGTCGTAATCTGCTTCACCGGATACCCATAGCGCGCCAGTCGCCGTGCATCGTTGTCCGTCTGCACATCGCCCGTCAAGACTGCCACGCGCAGCGGTGACGCTTCGTCCCCCAGGATCTCCAGCGTCTTTTCCAGCAGCGAAGTCTTCCCCGAGCCAGGCGCTGAAATCATGTTCACGCACAGCAGGTTGGCATCCCGATAGCGGTTGCGAAGCCGCTCGGCAATGCGTTGATTCTCATGCAGCACCTGTTGCTTCAGGGGAATCTCCGTCGTTCCTTGAGGCATGTTCTGTGTTTCCATCTACCACCTCCAGTGATTCCATCTCCAGTTCATCGGAGCCATGCAGCATCGTCCGGCTGGATCCGCACACCGGGCAGTCGCCATGCGCCACCCGTGTCTCCGTGCGCGCTCCGCATTCCACACACAGCAGCTCTGCCGGCACGCACACCGCCTCCAGCACCAGCCCGTCCCATCCGCTCTCCCGCGCCGCCACCGCAAACCCAAACTGCAGTGCCGCCAGATCCACTGCTGCCAGCACGCCCAGCCGCAGCCTCACCTGCACCGGCGTCCGGCCCGGCAGCTCTTCCATCGTCCGGCGCACAGCCTGTGCAATCGATTCCGCCAGAGCCAGTTCATGCATGGCATCGCCTTTCAGCAAATCCGCGGCAGCTGGTCCTGCGCCAGCATCGCCAGAATTCTCTCCGTGCCAATCCGTGTCCGCGTCGTCACCATGCCCGGATGCCGATCCGTCACCTGGCCCACAATCCGCGCCGCTGCACCCTCCGGCAGCTCCCGCATCGCCTGCAGCGCAGCTTCTGCCTGCGCCTCCGGCACAAAGGCCACCATCTTGCCCTCGTTGGCCACATACATCGGGTCCAGTCCAAACAGCTCGCAGGCACCGCGCACCGTCGTCGAAACCGGAATCCTCGCCTCGTCCACCGTGATGCCCACCTGCGCCGACTGCGCAATCTCGTTCAGCGCCGAGCTCAGTCCTCCGCGCGTCAAATCGCGCATCGCATGCGTGCCCGGAGCCGCCTGCAGCACCGCCTGGCAAAGCTCAAACAGTGATCCGGCATCCGACTGCAGATCGCCCTCCAGCTCCATGCCTTCGCGCTGCGCCAGAATCGTGATTCCGTGGTCGCCCAGTGATCCGCTCAGCACCACCCTGTCACCCACCTGCACGCCGCCGGCAGACAGCCGCACCGTCTCCGGCACCACGCCCACTCCCGTCGTCGTCACAAAAATCTGATCGCCCGATCCCTTTTCCACCACCTTCGTATCGCCCGTCACAATGCTCACGCCGCAGCGCTCGGCCGCCGCCGCCATCGCCACCACAATGCTGCGCAGCGTCTCCATCGGCAGGCCTTCCTCCAGAATGAAACCCGCCGTCAGGAACCGCGGAATCGCCCCGCCCACGGCCAGATCATTCACCGTCCCATACACGGCCAGTTCGCCGATATTTCCTCCTGGAAAAAACAGCGGCTTCACCACAAAGCTGTCCGTGGACAGCGCAATCCGACCCTCCGGCACCCGCACCGTTGCCTGATCGTTCCGCTCCTCCAGCGCCGCATTGCGAAAGGCAGGCAGAAAAATCTCCTCCATCAGCTCGGCAGACATTCGCCCGCCCGAGCCATGTCCCAGCACAATGCACGCATCCGCCTTCAGCGCAATCGGACAACTCGTCATCGCAGGCCTCCCGTCGCCACCGCCGGTTCGGCCAGCCGTCGATACTGGAAATACGCCGAGCAGGCGCCTTCGGTGGAGACTATCGGCGCACCCAGCGGATGCTCCGGCGTGCACTCCCTGCCAAAGGCCGGGCAGCCATCCGGCTTCCGACGCCCCTGCAGAATCTCTGCCGCCAGACACGCCTCCGGTTCGGCCACCGTCATCTCCGTCACGGCAAACTTGTGCTCCGCATCCCACTCCCGATATTCCGCCCGCACCCGCAGCCCGGACAGTGGAATCCTGCCCATCCCGCGCCAGTTCCGGTCGCACACTTCCAGCACACTTTCCACCATCTGCATTGCGTTCCGGTTCCCGTCGCTGCGCACTGACCGTGAGTACTGGTTCTCCACCTCAGCCCGACCCTCCTCCAACTGCTCGGTCAGCATCACAATCGCTTCCATCAGGTCCACCGGCTCAAATCCCCCCACCACAATCGGGATCGCAAACCGCTTCGCCAGCTGCTCATACGCATCCAGTCCCACAATCGAGCACACATGCCCCGGTGCAATCAGCCCCTGCACGCGATTTCCCTCCGACTGCAACAGTGCCTCCAGTGCCGGTGGCACCAGCACATGCGAGGCCAGCAGGGAAAAGTTCCCAATCCCCAGCCGCCGCGCCTGGAAGACAGCCGCCGCATTCGCCGGTGCCGTCGTCTCAAATCCCACGGCAAAAAACACCACCTCGCGCTCCGGGTTCTGTCGTGCCAGCTCCAGCGCATCCAGCGGCGAATACACCATCCGCACATCGGCGCCCATCGCCCGCGCATGCAGCAGGTCGCGGTTCGATCCCGGCACCCGCATCATGTCCCCATAGCTGGCCAGAATCACCTTCGGCATTCCGGCAATCGCAATCGCCCGGTCAATCATCTCCAGCGGCGTCACGCACACCGGGCATCCCGGCCCGTGGATCATCTCCATGCCCGCCGGCAGCAGCGTGTCAATGCCGTACCGCACCAGCGTGTGCGTCTGCCCGCCACAGACCTCCATCAGCACCCACGGATGCTGCGCAATCGCGCGCAGACGGTTCATCAGCCCCAGCGCCAGCTCCTGATCCCGATACTCATCCACATACCGCATCATTCCGCCTCGCCCGTCTCGCCCGACTTGTTCATGGTCATCCGCACCGCCCGCGTGGGATCAGCGTCTGTCCCGCTGTCGTCGGCGCCAGCGTCCAAATCCGGCTCCGCACCCAGCTCCTCTTCCAGCCGCCCGATCTGGCGCAGATACATCAGCGTCTCTTCGGCATCCTGTTCATCCACCCGCGTAATCGCAAATCCCACATGCACCAGCACGTAGTCTCCCACCTCGGCCTCGGGCAGAAAATCCAGACACGCTTCGCGCACAATCCCGGCAAACTCAATCCGCCCGCGCAGCATCCCGTTGCTTTCTTCCCGGCTCAGCAATCGCCCTGGAATCGCCAGACACATGGCCCAACCTCACACCACGGCATTCTGAAGCACATGAACCCGTGCAGCCTGTGACCGGCATCACCGACGTACAGTTCTTCTGTAGCCGATTGCATCGCAGCCCATTCCATCCTCCCGGCGGCCGCGCTCGGTTCCACACCCATTCATGCCTGAATGACAGCCCCGTCATAACCCCGTAATGAAATTCACGCAGCCATCAAGAGTTCGTAATACAGCCTCCATAACTTCAAAACAGGCACGCGGATTCCCACGCAGCACGACCGCTCCCGCACGCCAATTCCCATTGATGAGGTAGCTGATGCAACGCCTGAGAAGATGTATTCTGCTTGGCGCTTTTGTTGTTCTGTTCGGAGGAAAACTGCTTCTTGCCCAGGGCTCCACGGAGCTTCGTGGCACCGTCACCACCGTTTCCGGTGAGGCCATCGCCGGGGCAACCGTCTCCATCATCAACCTTGGCACCCAGGCCATCACCAACGTCACCAGCGATGCCCAGGGCGCATTTGACGCCGCCAATCTTGCTCCCGGCTCCTACATGGTCACCTCCAGTATGAAGGGCTTCGACGTCCTCACCCGCAACGGCATCCAGCTCTCCGCCGGGCAAAGCGAGACCGTCCATCTCTCCATGCAGATCGCCTCCAACAGCGAGTCCGTCACCGTCACCGCCGAGGGTTCGCCGGAGACCTCCGTCACCGAGGCCACCATCTCCAAGGCGGAGATTGAAGGTGTCGCCGGACCCTTTGGCAGCGCGGCTCAGGCGCTCACCGCCGCTCCCGGCGTCTATGTCTATGGATATGGCGGCGTCGCTGCCACCGCACGCAGTGAGGTTGTTCTGCGCGGCATCAAGGCCGGCTGGTCCAGCGTCAACGGAGACGTCCTCCGCAACGGCGTCACCTTCCTCTTTGACGGCATCCCCATGAACAACCTCAGCGCCAACAACGGCCAGTGGCAGACCACCCAGATCCCCATCATGGACATGATCAACAACGTGGATGTCACCTACGGTCCCGGCGGACCCTCCAATCGCTGGTATGACAGCATTGGCGGCACCGTCAACTACATGCCCGTCCAGACCAAGAGCACGCCCGGTCCCGACCTCAACGCCGGCGTCAGCATCGGCAGTTACAACACCTACATCGAGCACTTCATCGCCCGCACCGGCAACTACAAGGGCTGGTCCGCTCTGCTCGCCTTCGGTTACGCCTCCAATGACACCTTCCGTGTCGGCACCATCGGCATTCCCACCTTCAACGCGCCCTCATCCGGCTACGCCACGCTCGCCAAGGTCGATCACTACTTCGATCGCGGCAGCCTCAGCTTCGGCTTCTATCACGGACGCAACACCGAGTTCCGTCCCAACTTCCTGCCCATCGCTCCCATCACGCCGGCCTCCAACAACAACACCGGCGACGCTGTCACCACCATCGGCCTCTTCGGTCCCGACTCCCAACCCTCCAGCGCCGTCCCCACAAACGTGCAGTACTACAGCCAGCAGACCAGCGGCTTCTACTCCTCGCTTGCCAAGGACCTCTGGTTCAAGCAGATCAAAACCCAGAGTGACATCGCCTATGCCAAGCTCGAACTCGAGCTTTCCCCGCGTGTCACCATGCACAACTCCGAGTGGTTCCGCCACGGCTACCGCCTTCACAATCGCGTCGTCAACTTCTACGGCCCCAACTACGCCGTAGGCCATGAGTGGTACAACCCGGCCTCCAACACCATCGGTTCCTCCACTTCCGTCGACATCCAGGCCTCGCACAATCTCGTCACCGTCGGCGGCTACTGGATGCATCAGGGGTACAAGAACCCCGTCGCCACCTTCAACCCCGCGTTGGGAACCTCCAAAACCCAGCCGTCCTTCTTCAACGCAGACCAGATCGACAGCGACTTCGGCTATCTCTACGGCCAGGACCGCATCGACCTGCTCCACCAGCGGCTCATCATCACTCCCGGCCTCGCCGAGCAGTACTTCCGCACCCACTACTACAACATCGGCCTGTCCTTCTTCCCGCAGGGTGATCCCGCCAACGATCCCGAGCAGGCTCCGGACAGCCACAAGACCTTCTCGCAGCAGTCGCCGTCAGTCGGTGCGCAGTACCGCGCTCTTTCCTGGCTCACCTTCCACGGCAACTTCGCCATCACCTATGAAAACCCCACCGACTCCGCCTTCGGTGCCAACCAGGCCACCAACGGCGTCAACGTTGCCAAGCTCAAGGCCGTCAAGAGTGACAACCGCGAGCTCGGATTCCTCGTCTCCAAGTGTCCCTTTGCCTTCCTCGGCGCCTGCTCGCTGGATGCCACCTACTTCCACGATCAGCTCAGCAACGTCAACGTCGTCACGCAGGTCGCCCAGATCAGCACGCCGGCCACCATCGCCCTTGCCTCCAGCATCTACAACGGCGTCTCCGTCAACTTCGACGAGTCGCCCAATCGCTACCTGCAGGTGCACGGCAACGGCATCATCCAGCACGACTACTTCCTCTCCTTCATCCCCAACGGATCACCCAGCAACTACCGCGGCTTTCCCATCGCCAACTCGCCCCGCTACAGCACCAATCTCGGCCTCACCTCGGCCTGGCAGTCCGGTGACAAACAGCGCTCGCTGACCCCCGGCCTCTGGTGGCAATACGTCGGCCAGCGCTATCTCTTCAGCAACCTGATCGCCGCACCCACCAAGCAGGAAGTCTCCGGCTACGGCGTCGTCAACTTCAACATGGACGGCAAGGCCGGCAGCATCGGCCAGCTCTTCCACATGTCCCACGGTCGCGGCATTCCCGTCCTGTTCTCGCTAGGCATTGAGAACCTCTTCAACCGCGCCTACAATCCCACCGCATACATCACCAGCGGCGGCTACTTCGGCACCAGCTTCGGCGGATACACCCTCGTCGATCCCGGCGCACCCCGCGAATACATCGTCTCCATCAACATCGGGAAAAAATAAACCACATCACGAACCATAACCACGGGGGATGCAGCCGCTCTGGCTGCATCCCCCGTTTTATTTTTCTCTCCATCCTTCGGTTGCTTCCATCCTCGCCTCACCCGTTGAAAACCCTTGTCCTGCTTGGCTAATCTGCTCCACCCTTCGATGCAGCCCACGCGCTCGCATCGCTGTGCACACGTTGACACGACTTTGTGATGAACATCACTTACGCACATGGTGTGGGTTTGGTCCCATGCAAAGTGTCGAATGTACGACGGCCCTGTGCCACAGATCACTGTCCCGCAGCCGGCTTCCCAGGCCAATGCGGAACTGACTCTGGCATGCACATCCACCCGGCGCTTCGCTTCCACTGGCGCCATCCAGCTTCAAGCTTTGCATTCACGGAGGTACCCATGAGGTCCAGCATTCCCGCTCTTCTCGTCATCCTTGCTGCTGCCGTCACCGGCAACGCCGGCACCATCCACGGCAAGGTCACCGGTGCAAAAGGACAGTCGGTCGTCTACATCGAAGCCATTCCCGGAAAAACCTTTCCCGCTCCCACCCAGCACGTCGTCATGGACCAGAAGGGGCTCATGTTCATGCCCCATATCGTCGTCGTCCAGAAGGGTGGCATCGTCGACTTCAAGAACGAGGACAGCGTCGAGCACAACGTCTTCTGGTCCTCCATCAACGGCAACCGCGGCATGGGACACAACATGGGTACCTGGCCCCACGGACAGTCGCGTTCCTTCACCTTCACCAACGCCGGCGTCGTGCCGCTGCTCTGCAACGTGCACCCGGACATGGCCGGATACATCGTCGTCGCGCCCACGCCCTACTACGCCATCACCGACAAATCCGGCGTCTACAAGATCGACAACGTTCCCAACGGCACCTACAAGCTCACGGCTTGGAATGAGGGCGGCAAGATCCACACCCACACCGTTTCCGTCACCGTCTCCGGAGATGCCTCCGCCGACATTCCGATGGGCAGGTAATTCCAGCACGCAACGTCAACGGCACTGTGTGCCACGGCAGGTCAGGGAGACGGAGCAATGTGGAAACAATTTGACGACAAGCCAGTCGATGCAGGCTGGTTGCACACCAACTTTCCCTGCATGATGGCCTGTCCGGCCCACACCAACGCCGGTCGATACGTCGGCCTCATCGCCGAAGGCAAATTCGAGGAGGCCTATCGCTACGCGCGTGAACCCAACCCGCTCGCCAGCATCTGCGGCAGGGTTTGCGCGCACCCCTGTGAGACCGCCTGTCGTCGCGGTTCCATTGATCGCCCCATCTCCATCCGTGCGCTCAAGCGCTTTCTCACCGAGCGCCACGGACCGGAGTCCCGCCGTCCCGTCGACGTCAACAAGGGACGCGCGCAGAAGAAGCTTCCCTTCAAGATCGCCGTCGTCGGTGCCGGCCCCGTCGGCCTGTCCGCAGCCCACGATCTGGCCCTCATGGGCTACGCCGTCACCATCTTCGAGGCATCGCCCGTTGCCGGCGGCATGCTCCATCTCGGTGTCCCGGAGTATCGTCTGCCGCGCAGCGTCATTCAGGCGCAGGTGCGGGAGATTCTCGCCACCGGCGACATCACCCTCAAGCTCAACCAGGCCGCCGGCCGCGACTTCACCATCGCCGGGCTGCGTCAGCAGGGCTTTGACGCTGTCCTCATCGCCGTCGGCGCCCACCAGAGCCGCGACCTCACAATCCCCGGCGTCGATCTCGACGGCGTCCACAAGGGCATCGATTTCCTGCTCAACGTCAACCTGGGCTACCAGTTCACCATCGGCAAAAAAGTCATCGTCATCGGTGGCGGCAACGTCGCCATGGACGTGGCCCGCTCGGCCGCACGCGAGGTCGTCCGCCAGCATGTGCCCATCCACAACGGAGCTGCCGAAGACGGAGCAGCAGCGCATGGAGCTACGGAGCAGGAGCCGGACCCCGGCAACGTCGAGGCCCTCGCCGGCAAGGAGATGATGGACATCTCGCTCTCGGCGCTGCGTCTCGGTGCCAGTGAGGTCCATCTCGTCTGCCTGGAAAACCGCGAGATCATGCCCGCCGCCGAGGAGGAGATCGTCGAGGCCGAAGAGGAAGGCGTCATCCTTCATCCCGGCCTCGGTCCCAAGCGCATCGTCGCCGGTCCCAACGGCGTCGCCGCACTCGAGGTCGTCCGCACCAAGCAGGTCTTCGACGCCAACGGCCGCTTCAATCCCACCTTCCACGAAAACAGCGAATTCCTCCTCGACTGCGACACCATCATCATGGCCATCGGCCAGGCACCACGGCTCGATTTTCTCCAGCCCGACGACGGCGTCGAAATCTCCCGCCGCGGTCTCATCTCCGTCAACGCGCGAACCCTCATGACTTCGGCTTCCGGCATCTTCGCCGGCGGCGACTGCGCCTTCGGTCCGCGCCTCATCATTGACAGCGTGGCCGACGGCAAGCGCGCCGCCATGGGCATCGACGAGTATCTGCGCGGCACCAGCCATCCGGAGCCTCGCATTGAAGTCGAGATCCTCCATCGCCACAGCATGCCCGTCAACCTCCTTGATCTGGTGCGCAACGATCCTCCCGTGCTCCCCATCGACCGTCGCACCGGCATGACGGAAGTCGAGGTCGTCTACGACGAGCAGACCGCGCGCGCCGAGGCCCAGCGCTGCCTCCACTGCTGGGTTAACACCGTCTTTGAAGGCAAATCCGACGACGGCAGTCTCTGCGTCCTCTGCGGCGGCTGCGTCGATGTCTGTCCCGAGAGTTGTCTGGAGCTGGTCAGTCTCGACCGCTTCCAGTTTGAACCCAACGTCGTGCAGCAGCTCATGGACAACGAGCAGTTCCTCGACATCGAACTGGAAAATCTGCGCGCCGGCGACCTCGGCTCCGTCTCCGGCTCCGTCATGCTCAAGGACGAAACCCGCTGCATCCGCTGCGGTCTCTGCGCCGCCCGCTGCCCGGCCGGCACCATCACCATGGAAGCCTACAACCTGATCCCGTCCGAACCCACGGGATTGATCTCCCTCGAAGCGATTGAAGCGCCGTTGCGCCTGGCAACGGCAGACAGGAAGTGATGCAACCATGAACAGCACACCGCACCCCGGACTCGATTCGCATGAAGTCGAGCTGGATCGCAGAAAGTTCTTCACCCAGTTGGGACTCGGTTCGCTCGGAGTCGCCGCTGCCGGAACGCTCGCCTTCTACTACCGCTATCTTTCCCCCAATGTCCTCTTCGAGCCGTCGCCCATCGTCAACGTCGGCAGAACAGAAAACTTTCCCACCGGCTCGGTCACGCTCGATGTCGACTCGGCCATCTATCTCGTCCACATCGCCGAAGGCTTCTTCTCGCTCAGCGCCATTTGCACCCATCTCGGCTGCATGACCGCCTGGAAGCCCGAGCTGAACATGATCGCCTGTCCCTGCCACGGCAGCCGCTTCAACCGGGAAGGGAAGAAGCTGGCTGGTCCTGCTCCCAAGCCGCTGCCATGGCTCAAGCTCTGGCTCAGCGACGACGGCGAGCTCATGGTCGACCGCTCCACCACCATTCCCGAGCTTCAGTTCCTGAGGGTATAACGTATGCCGAACCGCCTCGAAACCTACTTCGCCAGACTCGAGCGCACCCGCGTCTGGAAATCTATCTTCCGCAGTGGCACCGGCAGCAGCACGCTCCACAACGCCCTCGCCATCCAGCAGAATCTCTTCCTCCACCTCTTCTCCACCAAGGTCCGCAAACGCATGGTCAGCCTCAGCGCCACCTGGTATCTGGGAACCCTCACGCTTGGCACCTTCTTCATCCTCGTCGGCACCGGCGTCGTGCTCATGCTCTACTACCACCCCTCCGTGCCCCAGGCATACTCCGACGTCAAGGATCTGCGCTTCGTCGTCTCCTCCGGACTCTTCCTGCGCAACCTGCATCGATGGTCGGCCCACGCCATGGTCTTCCTCGCATTTGCCCACATGTTTCGTGTCTTCTATCGCGGTGCCTATCGCGCCCCGCGGGAGTTCAACTGGGTCGTCGGCGTCATCCTGCTGCTCGTCACGCTGCTGCTCAGTTACACCGGCTATCTGCTGCCCTGGGATCAGCTCGCCTTCTGGGCCATCACCGTCGGCACCAACATCTCCTCAGCCGTCCCGCTCGTCGGTGACAAGATCCGTTTCCTGCTGCTCGGCGGCCATCAGGTCAACGCCAACGCCCTGCTGCGCTTCTACGTCCTGCACACCGTCATCCTGCCGCTCAGCGCCGTCCTCTTTCTCGCCGTGCACTTCTGGCGCATCCGCAAGGACGGCGGCCTCTACGTCCGCCAGAGTGAGCCCGGCAACGCCGAAAACCCCGCCCAGCCAGCCTCCGAGGAGAAGAAACAATCATGACACCTCCCAGGGATTTCACCGCCGAAGTCGGCTCCGACATGCGCGTCTCGCAGCGTCGTGTGCTCTTCGTCACGCGTCGCACCTCCTCCCAGGTGCGCGCCTATGAAGAGGAGCGTGTGCAGACCTTCCCCGAGGTCCTCATCCGCGCGCTGCTTGCCGTCGAATGTCTCTTCCTCGGCCTCGTCCTCATGTCGCTGTTCTTCAACGCGCCGCTTGAGGGCATCGCCAACCCCACCAACACTCCCAACCCTGCCAAGGCTCCCTGGTACTTCCTCGGCCTGCAGGAGATGCTCCACTACTTTCCGCCCGTCGTCGCCGGCGTCATCATCCCCGGTCTGCTCGTCGTCTCGCTCATCGTCATCCCCTACTTCGACATCAACATCGAAGCTCAGGGGCTGTTCCTCAAGAACCGCACGCAGCGTCTGCGCTGGTCGATGATCCTCTCGGTCGCGCTCATCGTCTTCCTGGCCGTCTTCGATGTCTACGTCGCGCTGGTTCCAACCGCCATCGTCGCTCTCTTCCTGCTGCTGGCCGCCTTCAGCTCTCCGCAGTCGCCCAGCCGCTTCCGCAGCTATCTCGCGCAACGTCCCGTCTCCTGGTGGATCATGACCTGGTTTCTTTTTCAACTCATCGTACTCACTGCAGTGGGCACATTCTTCCGCGGCCCTGGCTGGTCGTGGGTATTGCCGTGGAGGAGCTAAGTGAAAACCCCGAAGACAGGTTTCCTCGCCTCTTGTCTCGCCTTTCTGCGTGACCCGTTCCGCATGTTCGGTGTCGTCAGTTTTGTGCTCCTGCTGCTGCTCACCATCGCCCCGGCCAAGGACTACTTCAGCCAGTGGCACGGCTACCAGCGCCAATATCTCCGCTTCATCTCCCATCGCACCGACGCGCTCACCCTGCAGCGCCACTTCCACGGCGGCATCCAGCAGATCTGGATTCCCCAGATGAGCGTCGTCGATCGCTGCCAGACCTGCCACGTCGGACTCACCGAGACCAGCCTCGCCGATGTCCAGCAGCAGCCATTCCGTGCCCATCCGCGCATCCCGCACAAGCTCACCGAGTTCGGTTGCGTCATCTGCCATCGTGGTCAGGGTGCGGCCACCACCGTCGGCCAGGCCCACCACAGTGAAATGGCCGGCGAAGAGCCCATCCTCCCGGCGCGCTACATGGAGTCCTCCTGCGGCCAGTGCCATCAGGGTCCGCTCGAGGGCACGCCCAAGCTCAACCAGGGCCGCCTCATGCTGGCCCGCTACGGCTGCGTCAACTGCCACTCCATCGTCCTGCCCGACGGCACCAAACTCCAGGCCACCGACAATCCGCCGCCGCTCACCCACATCGCCGACAAAACCACCCGCGAGTGGATCTACGCCTGGCTCAAGGACCCCACCAGTTACTCCGCCTCGGCCACCATGCCCAACTTCAAGCTCAGTGACGCCGATGCCTCCGACATCTCCGCGTTCCTCATCGCCAACAGCACGCCCAACCCCGGCGACACCATGCCCATGCCCGCTGCGGCAGTCCATGGACCGGCGCCGGACCCAACCGCCGGTGCCAGCCTCTACGGCGAATCCTTCTGCGCCTCCTGCCACGCCACCCAGAATGCAGCCGGAAACCTCGTCGGCGGCAACCTCGGACCGGAGCTGACCAATGTCGGCACCAAGGTCCGCCCGGAGTGGCTCACGGCCTGGATGCGTAATCCCCAGCACTACGATCCGTCCACGCTCATGCCCCAGTACCGCTGGACCGATGCGCAGCTCAAGCTCATCACCGCCTTTGTCCAGAGCAAGACCAACCCCGACCTGCTTGCCAACGTCCATCTGTCCCCGTCCACGCCCGCCCAGATCGCCCACGGCAAAAAGCTCGTCATCGAGTACGGCTGCGCCTCCTGCCATCAGATTCGCGGCATCGACAAGCCAGACAACTTCGGACCCAACCTCAGCCGCATCGGCAGCAAGCCCGTCGTTCAGCTCGTCTTCCTGCCCGGCATGGAGCGCACGCTCCCGGCCTATCTCACGCAGAAGATCAGCCACCCTCGTTCCTTCGGTCCCTCGCTCCACATGCCGAAGTACAACTTCACCCCCGCGCAGGTTGAGGCCGTCGTCACCGCACTGCTTCCGCTCACTGACCGCAGCTTCGAGCTTCCGCTTAATCTGCAGCGCCCCGCCGTGCAGGAGACCCACTACGAGCCCACCGACAAGGCCGGTCAGCTCATGACCCAGTTGAACTGCCTCAGCTGCCATCGCATCAACGGCCGCGGCGGCGACATGGCTCCCGACCTCAGCTGGGAAGGCTCTTCCGTGCAGCGTCCGTGGCTCGACGCCTTCCTGAAGAACCCCAACACCCTGCGCCCGGCGCTCATCCGCCGCATGCCGCGCTTCAACCTCACCGACGCCGAGCGCACCATTCTCACCGACTACATCCTCGCCGTCTACCAGACTCCCGCCTTCCAGCGCGACGAGCTGCCGCTCACCGGCTACTCGCCCGACCAGGTGGAAAAGGGAAGACAGCTCTTCTACTCCAAGTACGCCTGCCAGTCCTGCCACATCGTCAACCCCAATCAGGACAAGGGCTACATCGGTCCCACGCTCACCCAGGTCGGCTCCCGGCTCACCGCCGCCTGGATCTACCACTACCTCAAGAACCCGCAGGCACTGCGTCCCGGCACCATGGAGCCCAACCAGCACATCAGTGACGACGACGCCCGCTCTCTCACCGCATTCCTCATGGCACAGAAGTCCGGTGCCAGTCAGGCGGCCAGGAAATGAAGATCACTCCGCGCAACCTCGATTTCCATCTTCGCGCCGCCCGGCGTACTGCCGCGCAGCTCGGCATCCTGCTTGCCGCCCTCTCTGCCACCCTGCTCAGTGTCGGCTGCATGCATCGCCAATCCGCGGCTCCGGCGCTCCATGCCAAAGCCACCGGCTCGGCCATCGTCATCGTCAGCGGCGACCGCCAGCTCGGCTCGCCCGGCTCGTTGCTGCCGCAGTCTCTCGTCCTGCAGGTCAATGACGATCAGGGCAACGCCGTCCCCGGTGCCGTCCTCCAGCTTGCCGGCCCCGCCGGCGTCACCATCCGGCCCGCCCAGGCACTCACCGATGACAACGGACAGGTCACCGTCCGTCTCACCCTCGGCGGCATCTCCGGCCTCTATCCCTTCACCGCCACCTCGCCCGATGCGCACGGCAAAACCGTCTCGCTGCTCATCCCCGAATACGCCGCCGGCTATCAGCAGCAGGTCGGCTTTCAGGTCAACGCAACCTACTGCTCCCGTTGCCATGACTCCAACTCCACCGTCGAGCAGGTCTCCAACTACGACAACCTCGCCGTCAAGCCGCACGCCTTCACCAGCGGCGACATCTACAACAAACTCTCCCACGCCGATCTGTCCAACATCATTGCCCACGGCGGCGTTGCCGTAAACCGCTCCGCGCTCATGCCGGCCTACGGATGGACGCTCAGCAAGCCGGAGATCGAGGCCGTCATCTCCTACATCCGCCTCATCTCCGATCCGCCCTATCGTGCCCCGGGCCTTGTCTACGACAAGCAATAGCCGGAGGCTTTCGGCTCCAGCGGGCGCAGCTCCGCGGAGCATCTTTCCACCATTCAGGAAGCACGTTTTGCAAGGGGGATTTATGAAGTTTCCGTCGGTGCAAGTCAAAGTCTTGCTTGCCATCCTCGTCTTTTCTCTACTGGCCGCCACGCGCACAGCCACGGCACTGCCCAGCTACGCGCGACAAACCGGACTCGCCTGCAGCGGATGCCATTACACGCCGCCCGAGCTCAATCCCGCAGGACGCCTCTTCAAGCTCCTCGCCTACACCCAGCGCATGGACAACAACCTCGTCCCCGCTCCCAGCTCCGACAAGCGCCGCCCTGCGCTGGCCCTGTTGCAGAACCTCCCGCTCGGCGCCTGGTTTGAGACGTCCATGACCAGCGTCCAGACCAAGCAGCCCACCACCCAGAACTCCAGCTTTGAATTTCCCCAGGACATCTCCCTGTTTCTCGCCGGAGCCTGGGGCGACCATCTCGGCAGCTTCCTCCAGGTCACCTATGACGCGCAGGCGGATCACTTCGGCATGGACAACACCGATATCCGCTTCGCCAAAAAGACCAAGCTCGACGGCAAGGACCTCATCTACGGCCTCATGATGAACAACAATCCCACCCTCGAGGATCCCTGGATGACGCTTCCCGCCTGGGGCTATCCCTTCATCGCGCCCGATGCAGCGCCCACGCCTGCCGCATCCGCCATCCTGCAGGGAAATCTCGCCCAGGATGTCGCCGGCGTCGGGGCCTACAGCATGTGGGACAACCACCTCTACGGCGCCTTCACCCTCTATCGCTCCGACCACATCGGCTCCTCGCAGCCCAACGCCGGCACCGGTGCCTCCTACAACATCAGCGGCATGGCTCCCTACTGGCGCGTCGCCTATCAGGAGAGCGGTCGCACCAACGTCTTCGAGGCCGGCTTCTACGGCATGCACATGTCCTCGTTCCCCGGTGCCGTCAGCGGTCCCACCGACGACTACACCGACTTCGGCCCCGACTTCGAGTATGACCGTACCATCGGTCGCGATGTCCTCTCCGTGCGCGGCACCTACCTGCGCGAAAACTCCACCCTCAACGGCAGCATCGCCGGCGGCGCAGCCTCGCCCGGCAGCCACCACCTGAACACCGCCAATGCCAACGTCGAATACCACTATGGCAATCGGTTGTCTGGTGCAGCCGGCTGGTTCCTCACCTCCGGCACCGCAGACGCCATGCTCTACGCACCGGCACCCGTCGTCGGCAGCCGCACCGCCAGCCCACGCAGCGAAGGCATCATCGCCAACATCTCCTACTGGCCGCTGCAAAACGTCGACATCGCCTACCAGTACTACGCCTACACCCGCTTCAACGGCGCCTCCTCCAACTATGACGGCAGCGGCCGCAGCGCCTCCGACAACAACACCTCCTACCTGCTCATCCGCTACATCTTCTAGCCGCCACAGCAGGCCCCACCCACAACCCCCAACAAACCAGCGCCGCTCCCCCCAAAGGAGCGGCGCTGCCATCATGCAATCAATTTCCACATCCCAAGCCACGACCCAAAGCGCTAAGAGTGCAGACAAAAGTGGTGGCATCTGGTACAAAAAGGCATTCATCCACGCAGTGGACGTTCGCATCTTTGGGGATGCGGCTGTCGTGCTGGAAGATATGGACTTGCAGGCAGTCGTTGGCTCTCGGGAAGTGACCAATCCTTTTATGGTGACAGAGGTTTACAGCAAGGAAAAAGGCAGGTGGAAACTTGTCCAGCTCACGTTCTCGCATCTGCTGCGCCCCGTCAAAGCGGACGGAAGCAAAAATTAGCAGCGAATGTGGAAACGGAATCGGCGTCCGCCAACTTGAGCCTGCACAATATCCGGAGGAGGAAGAATCGTGAAGAAGAGAGAGTTGGGAAACAGTGGCCTTGCAGTATCCGCTTTGGGGCTTGGCTGCATGAGTATGACTTCGGCTTACGGACCTCCAGCGGACAAGGGCGAAATGATTCAATTGCTGCGCTCGGCACATGATCGGGGAGTGACGTTCTATGACACCGCCGAAGCCTATGGACCGTTCGCGAATGAAGAGTTGGTGGGTGAGGCGCTGCAACCGATTCGCGATCAAGTCGTGATCGCTACAAAATTCGGCTTCGATATTGACCTTGAAACGGGCAAGCGCGGTTCCGGCACAAACAGTCGTCCCGACCACATCAAGGCTGTGACGGAGGCTTGCCTGAAGCGCCTCCGCACAGACCGGATAGACCTCTTGTATCAGCACCGCGTGGACCCCAACGTACCGATCGAGGATGTTGCCGGAGCGGTTCGGGATCTGATTGCCGAGGGCAAGGTGAAGCATTTTGGACTGTCCGAAGCGGGCATTGGCACCATCCGCAAAGCCCATGCGGTGCAACCGGTGACTGCGCTACAAAGTGAATACTCGCTTTTCTGGAGAGGCCCAGAAGACGATGTATTGGCCGTGCTCGAAGAGCTTGGCATCGGTTTTGTTCCCTTCAGCCCTCTCGGTGCCGGCTTTCTGACGGGACAGATTGACGAGAAGACGAAGTTTGATCCAAGCGACTTTCGGAATCATGTTCCACGCTTTTCTCCCGAGGCCCGCAAGGCAAACATGGCGCTCGTTCATGCCGTGCAGGCAGCCGCAAAACGTAAGGGTACAACCCCGGCACAGATCGCTCTCGCCTGGTTATTGGCACAGAAGCCGTGGATCGTTCCGATTCCTGGAACCACGAAGCTATCGCGGCTGGAAGAGAACCTTGGAGCTGTCGATGTTTTCTTGACCGAGGAGGATCTCAAGCAAATTGAAGATGCCACCTCCAAGCTGTCGCTTGAGGGAACACGGTTGCCTGAAGCCATGCTCAAGATGACTGGAATCTAAGTCCGCAATGCCGCAACGCAACAGAGCCTGCCAATTGGGTTGCTGCTGATCCGGAACGGCATCGGAAATGCATTCGAATCCTGAGAAATTCGAACCGGTTTCGTTCGGCGGGTATGGGGCCGTATAGTCCTATGAAGTTTCGGATGGACTGGGTCTTGGCAGACCCAGTCCATCTGTTTCCGATCCGATCGGCAACCGAGGTTGCGTTACATCGAGTGGTGTTCCTGGGCAATAGCCTCGGCTGCGTTGCCGGCCACCACCCAGCTTGCCGATCCAGCCACCACGGCCTCATCCTCGAACCACAGGAATCCGAAGTCGTCGATGCACTCCGGAAAATCCGGCTTCAGGATCACGTAGCCCGGAATCACTGCGCCCGGGATATACGAGTGGTCCGCGCGATTGTTGCTGTAGGTCTGCGTCTTGAAGACGGTGCCCACGCCGGCCACATAGGACGTGCTGGAAACCGGATGCGTGCCCAGAATGTAGTTCACCGCGCGCAGCGTGTACTCCGGACCCACCAGATCCGGGAACGTCCGGTGCAGGAAGTACATCCGGATCGCCATATCCACCACAGCACCCGAACCACCCCACCCGCCCAGGCTCGGCGGCACACCAAACGGCGTTGCATTCAGCTTCGCAGTTTCGCTGGCCATGTAGGTCTTCACCGCCGCGTGGAGCTGCTCTTTGGCCTGCGCATCCAGATACGGCAGCGCACGCACCGCCGTCCAGCCGCGCATGTCCATCTGCTGCGGAGTGATCATCTGCGGAAACAGCTCCTGGAGCTTGGAGCGATACGGCTCGGCTCCATGCGTGGCAATGGTCAGCTCAAGCGCGGCATTCCACTCCAGCCCGGCAGCAAAGGCGCGAGGGTCAAATCCTGCCGGCCCCCTGCGGCGCGGTGCCGGTGTCAGCGAGCCGGGAATCGTCGCTCCCGATGCCGTCGTGGTCGCGTGCTGGGCGTGCGCGCCGCCCACCGTGCCCTGCGATGCCGCCAGCACGCCACCGCCGCCGCCGCCCATGCCAGGCATGGCATTGCTCATCGGATGCGCCATCTCCTCATTCCAGGCCTTGATCGCCGTCTGCAGGCAGTCCTTGGCCATCGGATCGTTCCAGCCCTTCAGCACGTCGGCTGCCGCGGCCAGCGCTGCAATCGCATTCCACTGGAAGAAGGGATTGTTGGTCGTGAAGATCCAGCGGTCATCGGGCTTGCCGGAGTAGTCGCCCTTCACCTCATTCGGACCCAGCTTCGGATCGTAGATGCGGCCATCGGTCTTCGACGCGCCATCGCCCACCTGCGTGTACTGCCGCAGATCCGGCTCATGCGTTCCACGGATCGCGTGACCAATGTTGTGGAACTGCGCCAGGATCAGCATCGCACCGTGCTGCACCTGCTCCACCGTATCCGGCACTCCGTCCGGACGGTGCATCTCCACCGATCGCGCGGCCTCGTCAACCGTCAGCTCATCGTAGTTCAGATGGAACTCGCGATAGGCAAGCGCCAGGCTCTGGATCACGCTCAGCTGCGCCGGTTCCTCCAGGTCAAAGTCGCCGGCATCGTACCATCCGCCCACGTTCATCCCCGGAATATGGTCGCCGCCCTTGTACTTTCCGTCGGTGGCCGTGGCCTGATACCAGTTGTCGAACTGTTCGCCGACCACCGGTGCCATGATGCCATCATCCAGATGCGAGGCACCGTGCCACATGCGGTAGCCTTCGCGCACCGAGACGTGATCCATCTGCTCGGCCAGGTGATGATCGAGGCTGTCCTGCCAGATGTGCGCATAGGCATCGGCGGCAATGGGAAACGGTGCAGTGCGCTGGTTTCCATAGGCAATCTCATACAGGCCCGGCTGGCGCACCGAGGAGAAATCGAACTTCGAGTAGACGTACCGCAGCCAGGGCTGCGACGGCGTGATGGGACCGGAAAAGACCGGCTTGTACGTTCCGTCCTCGGCGAGCCGCAGGAGGCTTGCCGTCTTCGGCCCCGTGTACTTGGGGTCCATCTCGATGACGGCCACCTTCGAGAACTCCGGCGCATAGCCCACCTGGCTGTGGGCAATCATCGGCGGACGCGTCCAGTTGGGGATCACATCCGGCCGGATGTGCCAGACAATCGCATCCTTCGTCTTGCCTGCGGGAATGAGAGAGCGCAGCACAAACCACCCGTTCTGCGCCCGGTCGCGCCCGTCAAAGAGCATCAGGTCCGCCGTCTCGGAGGTCACCTTCACGCGTGCCAGCGCATCGTCAACGCCCAGCGTGATCGTGCGACCCTGAGCAAAGGGCAGCGGCTGCGTATATCCCTTGGCCTTGTCCCAATCCTCGAGGTAATAGGCCTTCTTCGGCTCATCGGCCAGCGGCAGCACCTTGATCATCGGATCGTTTGGCGTGCGGGGAAAGATGCCCGCCTTGCTGCCGTCCACCAGATAGGCCTTGCCCATGTAGATGGAGGGCAAAAACTCCAGGTTGAATCCGGCTCTGCCCACCAGCTTTTCGTCCAGCGGCTTGTCCAGATTCACGCTCACGCGCACTCCGCCCGGCTCCGCCGTCACGTCCACCGTGTAGCTGAGGCCAAAGGTGGGGAAGGCCAGATCCGCAGAGAGACGGTTGTGTGCCGGGTCGGCATGCCTGCCCTTCAACGTTGCCACCAGATCCCACTGCTCCGGCGTCGGCATCAGCCGAACATCACCATTGGTGGCAATGCGCTGGTCATGCAGAATCATCTCCATGGCCGCGTTCTTCTGATCGACAAAGACAGGGTTGTAGGTGCTGTCATAGAGCATCACGTCAAAGCCCTGTGTTGCCAGATAGTCGTTCTTGACCACCTGCATCTGGAACTGCGCGCCGAATGCCACGGTTCCGGCTGTCAGCAGGGTGGCAAGAGACAAAATGACTGAAGAAAATCGATTCATCATGGAAGTGCTGTCCTCACAGGCCACCCAGAATATCGGAACCGAGCCTGCTCTGCCAAGCCGGAGCTTGCGGATTCGGGCGCTGATGGAGACGATTCCCCTGAATTGTGCGGAAATTCGTGCCTGTTTGCGCCTGGGCGTGAGTGCGCACCAGGGTTCGCAGGGGTTGCACGGCTTGGCCTTGGGGGTGTTTGCTCGCATTGCTTCCACGAATGCGAGAGTACCGGAGAACATGCGAATTGCCTGCCAAATGCGAGGCAGAAAATGCGGAGTGGAATGATGGGGTTGCAGGATTTTTTCAGGCGAGGGTCTTGACAGGGTATGAATGGGCGACGCGGAGCCGGAAAAACTGCTGCTGGGCTGCGGAAAAGCCGGCTCGCGAGGCGTCGCACACCAAGGACAAAAGGGTGTGGAGCCGTGGAAGACGCTGAGCGCTTCCCACTTCTCCACACCCGGTTGGCGGCTAGCTGCAGGCAGGGATTGCTGCTCTGCAGGCAAGGATCGCTACGCTGCGCCACGGATGGCGACGGTTTCTGCACGCGCAGGCAAGAGCCAACCTTACGGCATGGCTATCGATGTGCGGAGTCCAGTTATTGGTCCGAATTGGCAGTCGGCAGCTCCAGCTTGCGCTCGAGTTGCTCGGTGCGCGACTTGACCTTGCCGTATTCGACAAAGTCATTGATGATCGACGATGTCCTGCTTGCCAGATCGAAGTTTGCCGACGCGTAGTCGCGATAAGTCTGGGTGTGGATCCGTCCCGGATTATCGTTCATATGGTTGATGGTGTTGGTCAGGGTGTCGGCCATCTCCTGGAGCAGCGGGTCAATGCGATCGATGGCAACAAGCTGCCATGCAGAGGCTTCCGGACGTGCTGCGTTCAGATCACGAACGGTGCTGCCGAGATCATTCACGTCCTTGCGGATGCGTGTGACCTGCATGGTGTGCGACTCCCAGGAGAGACTCGAGCGGGAGTATTGCTGCAGACGCTGGGCGTCCTCGGAGGCTTTGCTTGCCTGCGCCTTCGCATCGGCAAGGAGTTGGGATACGTGAGTGGAGTCAGGTTTTTGCGCAAGAAGCGCTGGTGCAAAAAGCATGCATCCTACGACAAGCGCCCGGAAGGTAATTCGTAAAGGTTTCATGTCTCCTCCAAGCAGGGGTTGCCCGCGCAAGATCCACTCTTCCACGAATTGAGATGCGATGCAGTGATCGGAATCACTGAAGGCGAGAGGGTTTGAGCGGATGCTGGGATCGGGAGATGCGAGTTATGACTTACAGATTGCGCCGATTGCTTATGCTTATCCTTGCTGCTTCGCTTGCGATTCCAATACTGGCGCAGCATCCCGACAGCACCATGCCAGATGCAGAAGGGCAGCGCGTGATGGGGCAGGTGCAAAAGGCAGTCTCCAATCTGCGCTACTTTGGCGTCTTCGACTGGGTGACTGTCAGCTTGCAGGAACGAAACCTTATTGTAGGCGGGTATGCTTCGAGGCCGGAGCTGAAGTCTGAAGTGGAGAGAGCACTGCGGCAGATTCAGGGAGTCGAGTCCGTGGAAGACCGGATGGAAATCCTGCCACTTTCGCCGAATGATAATCGCATCCGGATTGCCGTCTATAACCGGATCTACACGCAGGGTGCATTGCGCAAATACAACGCCAATCAGGGCTCCGTGGCGCACGCCCTTGGTCCCGGTGCCATGCGCTCCCCGGTGATGGCCGGCGGCATTACGTACTATCCGCCGACCGGCTACCATGCCATCCACATTGTGGTGAAGAATGGCCGCGTTCAGCTCTTTGGTACGGTGCTGAATCCTGGTGACGTAAACCTTGCCGGACTGATGGCGAATGGCGTACCGGGGGCGTTCAGCGTGACGAACCATCTGGTTGCGGAAAGCGGGTCACCAAAGCCGAATCGGTGAGGGAGCAGAGTGTAGAAAAACACAAAGACCCAGTGTTTACTGGGTCTTTTTTTGAGAGGGAGGGATTCCCATCGCAAGCGTAAGCATTGTTATTTCAATGTGATAGAGATTAACGATTTAGCGAATACCCCCAAATGTACCCTCATCATGCATGGTCTACTCCGACTTCCGATACTGCGTCGGTACAAGATCAGCTATTGCTGTTCGATATATCTATTCCCAAATGTTGTCTTCCACTCGCTCATTAGCACCAAGTCGCAGACGACTTCCACGCCTTCGCCCACAAGCTGAAGTTCACCGGCCTTCACAGTCTCGTCTTGCTTGTACGCATTCGAGAGCTGCTCCAGCAGACGCCGCTTGTAGTTCGTGTCGAGGTTTCCGGCTAGCTGGTCGCCCTTGGTTTCGAGTACCACCAGCCGCTCTTTGCCGTTCTGCTTTTGCAGGGCAAAGATGAAATCGGGATAGACCTTGTTCTTGCGCCAGCCCTGCACAAAGTAGTGACCGGCGCGGGCCACGTTCCTGTGCCACCACTTCAGTGCGGCCACTTCGTCGATGTAGCAAGCGAACTCAGCCTCGTCAGTGTCGAAGTTCGCCTGATACTCCGGCGCGAAGATGCTCTTCTGCACAGTCTTGCCGTCCTTGCGGTAGAGTTGGCGCGCGTTCTCCGGCAGCTCCGATTCGAGCTGGTCCGGCATGGTCCAGTTCTTGCTGTCGGCGCGTAGCCGGAACTGAATCCGCTCGGCGGCCACATCGGCCATGAATTGATGCTCCGAGAGCCGGTCCCGTTCACTGAGCAGATGTTTGCGCAGCTCGTCCAGAATGAAGCTGCTCAACTCGCCCATCTTCGCGGCGGTGAATCCTTTGGCCTGCATGCCGTCCATGAGCTTGCCCACCAGCTCCCGCGCCAGCCACGGATTCGGCACAATGTCGGCGATGATACGCGTGGCATAGACCGGATCGAAGGCCGAATCCTCTGCCGTGATGCTGGCTTCTTCGGTCTCAATCAGTTCCTCGCCACTGGTGGCAAGGCTTACCCGCGTCAGTTGCGACTGCATCCCGTGCGCCTCGGGACTCAGCTTCTCTAGCAGCGCCTTGAGTGAAATCGCCGACCAGTCCACGCCAAACAGCACATCGCGGTCATAGTCGAGCGCCCGCGCCGCGCCGCCCTCCACCCAGTTCACCACCGGCAGATAGATTTCCGTGCTGGCAAAGCTTTCGCGTCGCTTGATTCTGCGCTTGTCCGCTCCCGGTCCGCCGTCGGTGCTGGATTCCTTCACCTGCAAGGCCAGATCGTCCATGCCGTCGCTCTGCAAGCCCGTCCTGATGGCCTCCACCACCTCTTGCGTGGATGCGTGATGGCAGAAGACATAGCACTCGTTCAGCGCCGCAAACGGTATGTCCACACGGCTGGTGTCTGGCTGGCGCAAAATCCGCCCCATCAACTGCGTCATCGCCGCAATATTCTTGCTGGCCGACAAAGAACAGAGTACATAGGCAAACGGGCAATCCCAGCCCTCTTGCAGCGCCTGTTTGGTGATAATTGCGCGAATTGCGCAGCCCGGCTTGAGCAGGTCGGCGGCCTTCAGCTCGTTTACTTCCGAGGTCTTGAAGGCAATCTCCGGCTCGGTCATGCCAATGCGCAGCAGGTAGTCCTTCACGTCGTCGGCGTGGATGAATCCGCCCTCGCGCTGCTCCTTGCCCGTACGCTCCACCTGCACCAGCAGAATCGGGCGGATGTAGCGCGCCGATTGTGCCTCAAGATTTTCCGCCGTTCGTTGCAGCGCGTCCAGCTTTTCCACGCTCTCCTGCAAGCAGCTCTGCCAGTCGTCGCCGCTCTTGATCTTCACGTTGATCGGGAGCTTAATCATCTCCTCGCGGTCAAGGTCGGTGCCGCGCACATCCACCAGCCAGTTGCTATAGAAATCCTTATCGGGCCGGTCCTTCGGTGTGGCCGAAAGCTCCAGCACAAAGCAGGGATTGAAGCCGTAGATGGTTTTCACCGCGTTCATTGAATAGGTCTTGTGCCCCTCATCCACCACCACAATGGGCCGCAACTGCCGGAGCACATTTCCCAGCGAGTCCTTCACAATCGGCCAGAACGAACCGGCGTCCTGATAAGCGTCGAGGTTCGGAATCGCTTCGAGCAGCGCGCGGTGCTCTTCGGCCTCGGCCTCGTTCGGAAAGAAGCCATGCACGTTGCCCCTGTCGCGGAAGACCTTCAGGCTCTCTTTCGATTCCCGCGCCGCGGATTGCAGCATCAAGAGCATGACGCACAGGTGCGAGTCCACATCGGCCCGCGAGAGCGGCGAATCCTTTTCGAGAATCTTCACACGCCCGGCGGCTGCCGTGTCCAACATCTGCCGGTAGGGGTGTTCTCGGTCGGTCAACTGCCGCTTTGTCTGCGTGTAGATGGCCTCGTTCGGTACAATCCACAGCACAAAGCCGGTGTTCGCTTGCCGGTACTTGTTGGCGATGCGCGAAACAGCGGCAGCGGCCAGCAGAGTCTTGCCGCCGCCGGTGGGAATCTTCAGGCAGACGTTTGGCACATGCCGCTTCAGCTCGTCCACGCGCGGGCTGTACGCCACAGCGTCGCGGAACTTCGGCAGCACGCGCTCCGGACGCTTGCGCAGAGCCTCCCAAGTCTTCATCGGGAAGTCCGGCACGTCAAGCGCAAGCTCTGGATTCTCGGCCTGCAACGCTTCCACCTTGCGGGCGTTCGCGTGCTGCTTCACCAACTCGTCCAGATAAATGTCGAGCGTGTCCAGCACCCGTTGTTGAAAGTCTTTGAGTTCCATCACGCGCCCCTTTACGACTTCTCAATGCGGAAGAGGCCGAAGGGGAGTGTGACGTGTTCCACGCCCAGCGGCAGCAGCATCTTGTTGGGCACGAATTTCGACGCGGCAAAGACGAGGTGCTTCTTGCCCGTGCGTACCTTGGAAATCGTCTCGGCCACCTCCAGCGTCAGCGCTGACTCACGCGACTTCAGAAAGGCCAGATCGGGCTTGTAGATCAGCCAGACGTGATAAGCTCTGCTCTCGCCGAGATACCATTCATCGGCCTCGATGGAGGCCGTCGAGAGCGGCTCACCCGTGGCCGTGTGGAAGAGCCAGCCGCCGATGGTCTCATATGACGGCAGCGATTCGCCGGTAAGAATCTTATCCAGACTCGTCGGCGCGCCAAGGGTGTAATAAGTAAACCCGCCCTGAATTGGTTCAGTGTTTCCGTCAATGGCCTTTTCGCCCGTCACCACCAGATAGCCGTCTTCCACTACTTTTGAAAATGAATCAAAACGATGGCCGTCCAGATTTTCGATGGCCGCAACCCTATCGAGCAACTTCTCAGGTGACTTCACAGACGTGAACGACAGCTTTTCGCGCAGGAGTTCTTCGCGTTTCGTGCCATGAAACTCATATCCGTTGATGACCTTGCGGACTCGTTCTGCCGTGAGAGAGTCTGCGTATGATTCGCTCTCAATCAGGATGAAGTTACGGTCTCCATTGTCTTTTTGGTTCGCGTTCAATACCGCATGGGCTGTTGTTCCAGACCCCGCAAAAGAATCGAGAACGAGAGCGTTTTCTTGAGTAGCAATTTCAAGGACTCGTTCCACCAAGTCCACAGGCTTGGGCGTAACAAAAATCTCTTCATTCGGCTTGGCTGAAAAAATCTGACTGAGAGCCTGTTTTGCGTTCCTCGTACTCCCAACGTCCTGCCACTTCCAAAGCGTTTGCGGAACTACGCCTTGCTTTACCTCAGAGAGAAACCGCTTTATCCCCGGCCTGTTGTCGCCAGACTCTCCCCACCAGATGCGATTTTCTCTTTGCAATCGTCTGAAATTTTCTTCGCTGACGCGCCAGTAACTGCCAGCGGGTGGTCCGTCGATAACACGACCGGATGGAGTCGTGATTGAATACTGTCCCTGTGCATAGAAATTTCGTGCAGCGAGGTCACTCAGCAGCCACTCTCCACGCGGATCATTGTCAGGATTCTTATACCGCGCAATCATCTTTTCTGAACGTTCGAGAAGGTTGGGTTTCCACACTTCAGCGTTCTTTGCGTATACCAGCATATAGTCATGGTCTTCGCTGAAGAACTGAGCTGTGTTCTTTGGACTATCGACCTTGTGCCAGATGCAAGTTGCAATGAAATTCTGTTCACCGAAAATCTCATTGAGGACTGCCCGTGCATGGTAGTTCTCGTTATCGTCGAGGGTCATCCAGAATGAGCCGTTTTCCGAAAGCAGTTCGTGTAGCAGCTTGAGCCTCGGATACATCATGCACAGCCATTTGTCGTGGCGCAGCAAGTCTTCTTTGCCGATGGGGTTGGTGTCGAACCACTCGCGCATGATGGGGCTGTTCACGTTGTCGTTGTAGCACCAGTTTTCCGTGCCGGTGTTGTAGGGCGGGTCAATGAAGATGCAGTCCACCTTCCCGGCATAGTGGGGCAGCAGCGCCTTGAGCGCCTTCAGGTTGTCGCCGTGGATGATGAGGTTGCCGTCCAGCGCGCCCGTGCCGATGGATTTCTCCTGGTGGGCAATCAACGGGTGATAGGGAATGGAGAGATGATGGTTATAGACAAATTCCTTGCCCTTGAAGACGAGTTCCGGCACGTTGACCTCTTCCGAATCGCGGGCCGTTTGGCAGCCTGCGACAAAGCTCCTTGATTCGTGTTACCTATTCGGACAATATGCGCTATCGTTAGGTACAGCAACATCCTACTATGTCCTGGGGCGGCAGAGCCTTGCGCTCGATGGTGAGGGGATATGGGGCGTAACTACTCCACGCGCGACTTCTTTCGGCAGATGCCGAATGCACTGCTGGCGCGCTACTTTGAGGTGCGCGGCGTCCTGGCTGAAGTGGATTTTGCAGCCCTAAAGGAAGCCCGGTCGGAGACGCTGTTTCATGCGTGGCTGGAGTTGCCAGAGAGCCAGCGCAAGACCATGGATGCGGAGTTGCGCGAGATTCATGCACTGAGTTGCGAGAAGGGCTGGAGTGCCATTCGGGATGAGGCGCAGTGGCAGATGCGTGATTGTCCTGAGTTATTCGTGGAGTTTGTGGAGAAGTTATCGAGCCTGCCTGGTCATGAAGAGCGGGCCATGATTGCTTTTCTGGAGCATCCTGAGTTGTGGAAGGGCGCGACCCTGTTCTGCCACGCGGACACCTTGAGCTACTGGCGGAAGCGCAAAGGGTTTCCGCACAAGCCCGCCTCCGTGCATGAGGATGGGCGCAAAGCGCTGGCAGAGAGTATCCGCGATTACTTCCACTTCACAGAAGGGCGAGGAAAAAATTGCGTGGTGGAGACGTATCGGAGGGATGCGCGCGACTACTTTTTTGCGTATCCGGAGGACTACTCGCAGCAAAGTGTGGAATGGGTGGAGGGAGCGTTTGAGCGCAGACCGCACAATCCGGCCTTTGAGGTGATCTTCATCTACTCACAGAGCGAGGGCACGCTGGACCTGAACTATCGCGGTGACCGCAAGGCTTTGGAGCCGCTGCAAGGGATGTTTGCCACTGCGATTCTCGGCCTGCCAGAGATGCCGCCCGATCCTGACGATGAGCGGGTGTATGACCTGAACCCGCTCAAGGGGAGGGGCTTTCAGTTTGTCTATGATCCGGCCAGTGGGATACAGAGCGTGGCAATCAAGAAACTTCGTCTGTCATCTAAGGTGGTGAAGGGTGACCGCATCACGCTGGAGGCAGATGCCGCTGCGCGTTCTGAGGCCATCTTCGACC
This sequence comes from Acidobacteriota bacterium, assembly GCA_021804965.1. Lineage (GTDB taxonomy): Bacteria > Acidobacteriota > Terriglobia > Terriglobales > Acidobacteriaceae > Acidicapsa. The sequence continues at coordinate 27,394 of JAJZGG010000006.1, read as the reverse complement.
TGCTGGATGAAGTGGGAAAATCGGTTCGGTTGCAAACCTATTTCGTGACCCAGGTAGAACTGACCACGATGGTCACGGTGGATGCGAAGAAACCGCCCAAGTCCGTGACCGTGCGCATCACCCACCCGAATTCCTGTTCGCTGAAGTATGACGATGTGGACCTGAAGCTGCGCCAGATGCTGGTGGACTCTGGCATTGAGCCGAGACCATCCGCAAACACATGAAGCGGTGAAAAAAGTTGGGCGGAATTTTTTCGCCCAACTAGCTCCCGGGAATCCTCCCTGAAATTGGCCGTGTTTCACAGAGGCAAGGCTCAAACCCGGCTTTTGAGTTTCAACCCTGAGTGCCGGAAACCCCTGAAAATTCGCCATAATGCAAAGCGGGAATCGGGCTTTTATCGCCCAAAGCGCACAGCTACGGTTTTTCCTGAGCGGTACTGAAACGCTCAGGGAGAATCGACGATGACTCATACAATTCTGAGACTTCCAGCCGTGAAAGCGGCAACGGGCCTGTCTCGCAGCACAATCTACCTTCGCATCATGCATGGAGTCTTTACGCGTCCGGTGAGCCTGGGTGGGCGGGCAGTGGGCTGGCCTGCGCATGAGGTGACGGAGCTGAATGCGGCCCGGATTGCCGGAAAGCCGGACGGGGAGATTCGGGAATTGGTAAGGAAGCTGGAAGCAGCCCGCAAGGCTGTGGCGTAAGGCGGCTACCCCATGCGCAAACGCCGCCCGAATCATCGCCTGGTAAAGATCCATCGCAATTATGCGGTGGAGGATGTTGCCCGGTTGTTTGGCATTCATAAGAACACCGTGCGCGCCTGGGTAAAGGCTGGACTGCCTATCTGTGACAGCAGGCGGCCCATCCTGATTCTGGGCCGCGACCTTGCCACCTATCTGAAAGATCGCCGGGCAAAAAACAAGCGCCCCTGCCAGGCGGGCGAAATCTACTGTGTGCGTTGCCACGAACCGAAGCGGCCAGCCGGAAAGATGGCCGAGTATCAGCCGATTACGGCGACCCTGGGGAACCTGACGGGGATTTGCCCGGACTGCGAAGGGATGATGTACCGGCGCACCAGCAAGACCAAACTGGCGGCAATTCAGGCTGAATTGGAGGTTGCGTTTGTGGAGAGGGAGCGACAAGTAAACGAGAGTCCACAACCCACCGTAAACAGTGACTTCGCAAAGGGATGAGAAACCATGGCAAAACACAACGCAGAAAATGAGCGAATCAAGCGCCAATACTTCCAGTATCTGAAGGAAGCGAAGGGGCAGAGCGAGCCGACCGTGGACGCCACTGCAAAGGCCATCAGCCGGTTTGAAGAGTACACCCGGTATCGGGACTTCAAGGCGTTTCACTTTCAGCAAGCTGTGGCATTCAAGGCGCATCTGGCGGGGCAAACGGCACAGAGGTCCGGGGAGAAGCTGAGCAAGGCGACTTTGCACGTCACGCTTAGACAATTACGGGCATTCTTTTTCTGGCTTGCCGGGCAATCGGGGTACAAGGGGCGACTCCAGTATTCCGATGCGGACTACTTCAACTTGTCAGAGAAAGAGATGCGCGTGGCAACAGCCCAGCGGGAGCGGAAAGCGCCAACGCTGGAGCAGGTGCGGTATGTGATCCAAGCGATGCCAGGCGGGACGGAGATTGAGCGCCGGAATCGTGCGATGGTGGCGTTTACGCTTTTGACCGGAGCGCGGGATTCGGCCATCGCTTCCTTCAAGCTGAAGCATGTGGATCTGGAAGCGGGCTATGTCCACCAGGATGCCCGCGACGTGAAAACGAAATTCAGCAAGACCTTTTTGACCTATTTCTTCCCTGTGGGCGACGGCATTGGGGAGATCGTGGCGGAATGGGTCCGATTTCTGCGAGAAGAGAAGCTGTGGGGCAATGACGATCCGCTATTTCCGGCAACGCGCATTGTGGTGGGGAAGTCGCGGCAGTTTGAAGCTGCCGGGCTGGTGCGGGCGCACTGGAGCAACGCATCGCCGATCCGCAAGGTTTTCCGCGAGGCATTCGAGCGGGTGGGCTTGCCTTATTTCAATCCGCACAGCTTGCGGAAGACGTTGGCACTGCTCGGCGAGCAAGTCTGCCAATCGCCGGAGGATTTTAAGGCATGGAGTCAGAACCTGGGGCATGAGAAGGTGCTCACGACGTTAATGAGCTACGGCAAGGTTGCGGCTGACCGGCAGGGTGAGATCATCCGGGGATTGGGTGCGGCGCGACCTGTGAACAAGTCGGGCGCGGATGACATTGCGGAAGCGGTATTCAGAAGATTTCATAGTGCAAGCGCTGGCGGCCTGAAAGCGCCCTAAGCAGAGCGAGGAATCTCCCCGCATGCCTCTTGCGCCAGGGCTTGAAAGCTCTTTCCTTGTGGCGGCCCACCACCAGGGCACGAAAGCAGAACATACATCAGCCGTTGGTGAACCCGGTGGTTGTTTCCATCATTCTGGAACTTCGTTACACCTTTGCTGTAGCTGTAGAACCGCTCCATGCTGTCGCTCAGGTGATGGAGCACCCTGAAGGCATCATCACAGAACCCCAGTTTTCGCAAGGCAATAATTGTTCCCCGACACTCTTGCGGGTCCGCACTCGCCGTTTTCGCCTGTTGCGTCAGATCATGCATGATTTCAAGTTATATCGGAAGTCGGGTCTGCAACTTCTCATTTCTACGCCGCGCTTCCATGGAAGGGCAGTACCTTGCCGCCGCGCTGGGTTTGCTCCAGAAAATCTGCCCAGCCTTGCATCATCTTCGCCCTTGGCTCCAGGTAGAGGGCATGGTTATAGGCGGCGCTGACGGCATTACGCGGTGCGTGGGCAAGCTGCAATTCAATGTGCTCATGGTTGTAGCCCTGTTCATGCAGAATGGTGGAGGCCAGTCCTCGGAAGCCGTGGCCGGTCATGCGGCCTTTGTAGCCCATTCTCTCCAGCGCCTTGAGAATCGTGTTGTTGCTCATGGGCTTCCTGGAGTCGCGGTCGCCGGGGAACAGCCATTTGCTTTGTCCGGTCAGCGTGTGCAGAGTGGTCAGCACATCGACTGCCTGCCGGGAAAGCGGAACGATATGCGGAGTCCGCATCTTCATCCGCTCTGCGGGAATATCCCAGCGTCCCGCTTCAAGGTCAAACTCTGCCCATTGCGCTCCAATCAACTCGCTGGTGCGCACAAAGGTGAGGGCCATCAGCTTCAAGGCCAGACGGGTGACGTGCGTTCCCTGATAGACCTCCATGGAGCGGAGCAGATCCGGCAGTTCGCGCGTATCCACGCGAGCATAGTTCACCTTGCGCGTGGATTTGAGGATATCGCTGGGGCGAATCTCGCTGGCCGGGTTTCGCGTGGCGTATCCGTGGGCAAGGGCGTAGCGAAAGACTTGTCCGGTTGTCTCCAGGGCGCGCTTGGCAATATCGCGCGCGCCACGCTTCTCAATGGCCTTGGTCATGGCCACCAGTTCCGGGGCTTCAATGAGGGCGATGGGCCGCGCACCCAGGCAGGGAAAGATATCGGCATCCATGCGGCGCTTCACATAGTCCACATGGCGGGGGCTTTTGCCATCCTGCCAGTGGGCGAGCCAGAGACCGGCGACGGACTGGAAGGAATTCTCCGCTGCCGCCTTCTCAGCCTTGCGTTCGGCCATCGGGTCTATGCCGGTTGCCAGCAGTTTGCGGGCTTCAAGGTGGCGTTCGCGGGCTGAGGATAGGGGAATGTCGGGGTAGCTCCCGAAGGACATGAGCTTTTCTTTTGAGTCGAAGCGGTATTTCCAGCGCCAGAGCTTTCCGCCAGCAGGCGTGATCTGAAGATAAAGGCCGCCTCCATCGCTCAGGCGGTAAGCTGCATCCTTCGGTTTGGCCTTACGGATGGTTGTGTCAGTGAGTGCCATGGAGCCTCCAAAGTGGCCTTCTGGAAAAATACCCCCAGCTTATCGGGAAGATACCCCCAGGAATACCCCCAGAAGCATCTGGCTTCCATCGTACCGCGATGGACGTGGAAAAACACAAAGCCCCAGTGTTTACTGGGGCTTTTTTAGGTTTCTTGGATGTTCTGGGATGTCTTGGGAAGGGTTGCTGGCGGAGAGGGAGGGATTCGAACCCCCGATAGCCTTTCGACTATGGCTGATTTCGAGTCAGCTGCATTCAACCGGGCTCTGCCACCTCTCCGTCGTTGTTACCCGGCCAACTCTTCTACTGTATCATCCTGTATTTTGCCCTGCCAAACCGGCATACCTGCTGCGGTGCCGGTTTGGCGATTGCGAGATTGGCCGCTTGAGAATCAGCCGCTGGTGGTTTGGTTTCCACCTTGCCGCGCCTGCGGTTCCCAGGCAAACCCTGCTGCCGGGATCCGGCTATTGGGCTGCGGGAGCCGGGTTGGCGGGCGGGTTGGTGGTTGGGTTGCCTGTGGCCGGTGCCGGCGCGGCTGGCTGTGCGGCCTGGTAGCGGCGCAGCCGGTAGTAGATGGGCGTGACCTCAAACGGCATCTTGTCACGCGCGTTCATGGGGGCGTAGCGCTTGGCGTTGAGCATGTGCTCGGTGTCGTCCCATGGGTCGGTCTTGAGCCAGCTGCCGAGCGGGAAGGCTGCGACCTGGGTCAGATCGTCCTGGTTGAGCTTGGGGGCACCCTGTTCGAGGGCGGCCATCCAGGGGGTGCCGTCGGTCTTGAGCAGGGAGTCGCCGAGCTTGGGAGTGTTGAGCTGCTTGAGGACCTTGCCGCTTTCGGCCAGCTGCTCCATGTAAAGGCCGGCGTTGCCGAGCCTGTCCTTGTACATGGAGGCCTGCAGATACTTGACGGCGACCTTGGCGGCGTCGGTGTTGTCCTGGTCGCTGTGGTTCATGGTGATGCGCTGGAAGGAGGACTCGTCGGGGAAGAGCAGACGGTCGTTGAAGGCGTAGCGGGTGTCAATGTGGTGGCCGAGTGCGACGTGGGCCAGCTCCATGGCAACGACCGCTGCAATGGACTCCTCATTGGGGAGCGTGTCGATGAGCCCCTTGCTGAGCAGGATGGTATTGCCGACGGTGGTGGCCTCGACGGTGGTGCTGAGCAGGATGCGGGCGTGGACCGGGTCCGGGAAGTTGAGATTGTTGGGGACTTCCAGGTTGATGATGATCTGCTCAAGGGTCTTGTCGAAGTCGCTGGGAGGTGCGAGCAGGCCGGCCTGCTGGAGGCGGTCGAGCACGTTGTTCTCTGCCTGCTGGACCCAGAGGCGGCTGGCCTCAAGCGGGGTCACATCCTCGGAGTTCTGGCTCTGGTCGACGGCTCCCTCGACCTCGACGGAGACGTTGTCGCTGTCCCGCGTGGGCAGGGTGAGCGAGTAGCCCCAGAAGTGGGTCTGGGCGCGCAGGCCGAGGCTCTTGTTGCCCTCGATGCGCTGGGACTCCTCGACATAGATGGCGGCAGGCAGCCAGAGGTTGGGCTGCATGTTCATGCGCCAGCTGTCGAAGTGGAAGTACTCGCGGGTATTGTCCTCGCTGGTGCTTTCGGTGTAGCTGCCGTTGAAGCGGACGACGTTGCCGTCCTGATCCTCGACCCAGATGCGGCCGTTGAAGCGGCCCTCGCCGTGGACCTTGGGATGGACGTCGAAGACGACGGTGCGGATGCTGCCGAGGAACTCGCGGCGGACGTAGTTGAACTCATAGTGCTGGCGATCAAAGCCGACCGGGTCCAGGAACATCATGTCCATGAAGCCCTGGGTGTTGTAGCTTTCCTGGTCGAGATGGAGGGCCTTGCCGATGTGGGTGAAGGCGGCCAGCGAACCCTTGAAGAAGCCGTGCTCCTTGCGGGTGGGTGCCTCGTAGGGCTTGTCAATGAAGGCCTTATGGAAGTCGACGCGGCTGAGCATGTAGGTGTCGGAGACGGGCACCTGGTAGAGCTTGGCGTCAGGCTTCATATCCTGAATGTAGGTTTCCACCAGCGGGGTGTGCTGCTGGATGTTGCGGATGATGACCTTTTCGCGCGCGATGGCCTTGTCGACGAGGGCGGACTGGGCCGGGGTGAGCGGGTGCGTGACCTCGTACTTGGGGTGCTTTTTGGCAAAAGCAAGATGCGCGCTCAAGAGGAGCACAAAAAGGGCGAGGGAGGACTTCTGCAGTTTCATGACAATCTCCTGATGTACGGAACTTTCCTCTGCCATGGATTGCTCAGGTGTTTTTCTCATCATCGCACGGCTCAGGCCGTCTGGAAGCGAACAATGATGTTGGTCGAGTAATCCACGGGTTGTCCGTTACGCGTTGCTGGTCGGAAACGGTAGGTTGACGCTGAGCGGATCGCGGATTGATCCAGCCCGTGTCCAAGGCCACGCACCACGCCATGTACGACAGTCGTCCCTGCGGACGTAATGGTAACGCTGAGCACGACATCGCCCTGAATATTGAGCTGCCGAGCCTCCGGGGTGTATTCCGGCTTGTTGCTGACGACGAGCACCGGCGGCGTGGTGCGCACGACAGGCGCAGCCGCCAGGGCCGGAGCAGCGGGATGGACCATGCCGGGAATGCCGGCTGCGGCGACATGGCCGGCATTGGCCTGCCGCTCCATGGCCGAGCCGGGAATGCCGGCCGAGGCCACATGACCGACGACGCCGGCACTGGAGCCGGAACGGGTGCCGTTTCCGAAGCCGGCCGAACCGACGACGCCGCGCGGAGCCTCTGCCCGGCCCTGGTTGCCGCCGTAGGGATTGCCGAGGGCGGCAACGGTGGCGGGGCGGTTGGCATTGGCGTTGGGACGGGCACCGTTGAGGTCGCCAAAGTGAACGGCAGTGGTGGAGGGCCTGGCCTGTGGCGCCACGGCCGGCGCAGCCGCGAAGGCCAGCGCGGCCTTGGGCTGGGGAGCTAGGACGACCTGCGGCTTGGAAGCGTGCTCGATGGGGAGCTGCGCCTTTTCCTTGACGATGGGCAGCGGCTGCATCTGCGGCTTGGGCTCGGTGCGGGTGACCACCAGACGCGGTGGCTGAATGTGGACGGTCGGCGGCAGGACCGGCGGGGGAATCCTGGGCGCAGGCGGCGTCTTGACCTTGATCTCCGGCGGTTTGGAGACGGGCAGGCTCAATGTAATCGATTCCATGCGTCGTTGTACGATGGCATGGTGGGCGAAGGTGCCGAGAACGAGCAGCAGTGCCAGCAGGGAAGCGTTGAGGATGGCGCTGGCGAAAAAGGTGGCCGGGTTCCGCTCTGGTTCAGGAAGCAGTCCGAAACGGTGGGGTTGCGCATCGGGTTGCGTAGTCATGTGTCAATCCTAGTAATGGATGAGTATCCCACCCTTGCCGTTGCAGGCCAGCGGGAAGGAGCAGGGGCTGGCTAGCCGGTGTGTCTTTCGTTTTTGCAGAAGACCTTGGTTGTGGGACGAACTCATACTCTAAACGTAACCGAATTGCAGTACGAGGAGAATGTTTTTTATGAAAATCCTGGTCACGGGTGGGGCGGGGTATATCGGAAGTACCGTTGCGGAACTTCTGGTGAGCCGTGGTTACAAAGTCGTCATTCTGGACAACCTATGCCATGCGCATCGGGATGCGCTGCCGGTGGGAATTCCGTTTGTGGAGGCCTCGCTGGCGGATCGGGAGCGGGTGGAGGGAGTGTTTCGTGAGGCAACGGCGGCAGGCGAGCCGTTTGACGGGGTCATTCACTTTGCCGCGCTGATTGAGGCCGGCGAGTCGATGCAGAAGCCGGAGCTGTACTTCCGCAACAATACGGCGGAGACGCTCTCGCTGCTGGAGGCGATGATTGCCTGCGGACCGCGGCGGCTGGTGTTTTCCTCGACGGCGGCGGTGTACGGGGAGCCGGAGACGGTGCCGATTCCGGAGTCTGCGCGGCTGCAGCCGACGAATGCCTATGGGGAGTCGAAGCTGCTGGTGGAGCAGATGCTGAACTGGTTCCATCGCATTCATGGGCTGCGCAGCGCGGCGCTGCGGTACTTCAACGTGGCCGGTGCGGCGGAGACGCCGGAGGGGATTGTGCGGGGAGAGTCGCATGAGCCGGAGTCGCACCTGATCCCGCTGATTCTGGACGTGGCGCTGGGACGGCGCGCTTCGATCAAGATTTATGGGAATGACTATCCGACGATCGATGGGACCTGCATTCGCGACTATGTGCACGTGGCCGACCTGGCGGAGGCGCATGTGCTGGCACTGCAGGCGCTGGAGACGCCGCGGGCAGCCGATCACCGGCTGATCTATAACCTGGGGAATGGATCGGGATTCACGGTGCAGCAGGTGATCGAATCGGCGCGGCGGGTGACCGGGCATGCGATTCCGGCAGAGGTGGAGCCGCGGCGGGCAGGCGATCCGGCGGTGCTGGTGGCGTCCAGCTCGCGGGCGATCTCTGAGCTGGGCTGGAAGCCGCGCTATACGACGCTGGATGGGATTCTGCGCACGGCTTGGATCTGGCACCAGAAGCGCTACGCGAAGGGCTGAAGGCGGCACGGAACGAAATGGAGCCCTGTCCGGCGGTCCGGGCAGGGCTCCTGGTGTTTGCGGCGGGGGTTGGCGCTCAGGCAGAGGGCAGTGCGCGGGCCTGCTGTTCGGCGGCGGCGATTTCGTCATCGGTGAGGCCGAAGAGATAGAGCAACGCGTCGAGCGGCTGATGGCTGATGGCGGACTGGGCACTGGCGCGGACCAGCGGCTTGGCGTGGAAGGCCACACCCATGCCGGAAAGCCGCAGCATGGGCAGATCGTTGGCACCGTCGCCGACGGCTGCGGTCTGGTGCAGGTGCAGGCCGTGGCTGGCGGCAAGCTGGCCGAGGAGTGCGGCCTTGCGCGCTCCATCGATGATCTCGCCGCGGATTTCGCCAGTGACGCGGCCGTCGCGGATGTCCAGCTCGTTGGCGTGCAGGTGCTGGATGCCGAGCCGGTGCTGGAGCTGGCGTCCGAAGAAGGTGAAGCCGCCGGAGAGCACGGCTGTGCGCACCTGCAGCGCGTGCAGGACGGCGAAGAGGCGCTCGGCACCGGGCATGAGCGGGATGCTGCCGATGAGGCTGAGGACGGACTGCTCGGGGAGTCCGCGAAGCAGGGCGACACGACGGCGGAAGCTCTCCTGAAAGACCAGTTCGCCGCGCATGGCGGCGGCGGTGATGGCGGAGACGGCCTGGCCGACGCCGGCCAGGCGGGCCAGCTCATCGATGACCTCGCCCTGAATGAGGGTCGAGTCCATGTCAAAGGCAACCATGGCGGGCAGGCGCTGGCTGTGGGCGGTGGGCAGCAGCAGGCAGTCGGTCTGCGAAGCCTCGGCAAAGGAGAGCAGCGACTGGCGCAGGGAATCGACCTCGGAGGCGGGGATGGTGGCGGTCCACTCCAGGCAGCCGCGTGCGAAGATGCCCTGGCCGGGCGCGGTGAGCCAGCGTTCGCCCTCGATGACGGCACCCATGGCGAGGATGCGCTGGCGGGCGGCGGCGAGAGTCTCTGGATCGAGAATGGCCTGCATGCAGAGGATGCGGATGGGCATGGGGGCGGATGCTGGATCCGGGGTTGCCGACGGGAGCTTCATTGGCCTCGCTTTCTGCTGGCGGAGTGGGGTTGGTCGGCAGCGATGGAGCTGCCGGGAGCGGGTGCCGCTTGCCGCGGCAGTGTCTCAACGCTTATTGTTTCATTCGATCCCTGTGTACGTCGCGGATCTGCGCTCAGTTTCCCGGTCCAATCCTGCTGCAGCGCGCATGCATACATCGATTTTCCAAAAGGAATTTTCATTGATCATGGAATCCCAGTCTGGCAACTCCGGCAATCATCTGGAATCGACTCTGCGGGAAAACCGCATCTTTACCCCCTCGGAGGAGTTCTGTGCGCAGGCGCATGTCTCGTCACTGGCTGAGTATCGCGAGCGGTATGCGCGCTCGATTGCCGATCCGGAGGCATTCTGGGCTGAGGCTGCCGGGGAGCTGGACTGGTTTGCTCCGTGGTCGCGGGTGCTGGACTGGCAACTGCCGCAGGCCAAGTGGTTTGTGGACGGAAAGTTGAACCTGTGCCACAACTGTGTGGACCGGCATGCGCTGGGAGAGCGGGCAGACAAGACGGCGCTGCTGTGGGTGGGCGAGCCGACGGGCGAAGAGCGGCGCATCAGCTATCGCGAGCTGCATGGCGAGGTGCAGAAGGCGGCCAGTGCATTGCGCTCGCTGGGCATTGGCAAGGGCGACCGGGTGGCGATTTACATGGGCATGACGCCGGAGCTGGCGATTGCGGTGCTGGCCTGCGCACGGATTGGCGCGATTCATTCGGTGATCTTTGGCGGCTTTGCGGCCAGCGCGATTGCCGACCGGGTGAACGATGCGCAGTGCGTGGCGGTGCTGACCCAGGATGGAAGCTGGCGGCGGGGAACGGAGATTCCGCTGAAGCAGACGGTGGATCAGGCGCTGGAGCAGGCTCCGAGCGTGCGGCATGTGGTGGTGCTGCGGCGGACGGGCACGCCGGTGGCGATGCAGGCCGGACGCGACCACTGGTGGCATGAGCTGGTGGCGGGAGCGGATGCGGTTTGCGCATCGGAGCCGATGGATGCCGAGGATCCGCTCTACATCCTCTACACCTCGGGCACAACGGGCAAGCCGAAGGGGCTGGTACACACGACGGGCGGCTATGGGGTGCAGACGTACCTGACGACGAAGTTTGTCTTTGATCTGCGCGAAGAGGATGTGTACTGGTGCACGGCGGATATTGGCTGGGTGACCGGACACAGCTATGTGGTGTATGGCCCGCTGGCCAATGGGGCCACGGTGCTGATGTATGAAGGTGCGCCGAACTTTCCGGATTTTTCGCGTTTCTGGCAGATTATCGAGCAGCACAAGGTGAGCGTGTTTTACACGGCACCGACGGCGATTCGCGCGTTTATCAAGTGGGGCGATGAGCATGTGGAGAAGCATGATCTGAGCTCGCTGCGACTGCTGGGAACGGTCGGGGAGCCGATCAATCCGGAGGCGTGGATCTGGTATCGGGACAAGATTGGCGGCGGACGCTGCCCGATTGTGGATACGTGGTGGCAGACGGAGACCGGCGGCATCATGGTGGCTCCGCTGCCGGGCGCGGTGCCAACGAAGCCGGGTTCGGCGACGCTGCCGTTCTTTGGGGTGGAGCCGGATGTGGTGGATCGCAGCGGGAAGCCGGTTCCGGCCGGCAGCGGCGGGCTGCTGGTGGTTCGACGGCCCTGGCCGTCGATGGCACGGACGGTGTACGGCGATCCGGAGCGGTATCGGAAGACCTACTGGTCGGATGTGCCGGGCTGCTACTTTACCGGAGACGGTGCGCGACGCGATGAGGATGGATACCTGTGGCTGATGGGTCGCGTGGATGACGTGATCAACGTGAGCGGCCATCGGCTGGGCACGATGGAGGTGGAGTCGGCGCTGGTGGCGCATCCCAAGGTGGCCGAAGCTGCGGTGGTGGGCAGGCCGGATGATCTGAAGGGGCAGGCGATTGTGGCCTTTGTGACGCTGGAGACGGCGGCGCGCGCGGCCGGGGACCTGGAGGCGCTGAAGCAGGAGCTGAAGCGCTGGGTGGCCCAGGAGATTGGCGCGCTGGCTCGGCCGGAGGAGATTCGCTTTACGGATGTGCTGCCGAAGACACGCAGCGGGAAGATTATGCGTCGGCTGCTGCGGGAACTGGCCACGACGGGCAAGATTGCCGGCGACACAACGACGCTGGAGGATTTCTCAGCCCTGGCACGGCTGCGGGAAGACGAGGAATCCTGAGGGGAATGGGTGCGGGCGTACGGGCGCGGACGGGGCAGGGTGGTTTATTCTGTCCAGTGATGACACGGATATCGCACTCCCTCTTTTTGGCCCTGCTGGTCTGCGGTGGCATGACAGCAGGAGCACAGCAGACCCCGGATACTCCGGCAACGCCGCAGAGTCCGGCAGCGCCGGCGACGACGCAGTCCGCCCCCGCTTCGCAGGCGGCACCGGCTTCGGATGCCGATCTGCCGGATGGTCCTACGCCCCAGGCTGCGGCGTTTGTCCATCCCAATGGACCGCATGTGATCTTCCAGACATCGATGGGGCGGATTGTCTGCCAGTTTTATCAGAAGCAGGCACCGAATGCGGTGGCCAACTTCATTGGATTGGCGACGGGAAGCCGGGAATGGTTGGATCCTGCGACGCAGAAGAAGATCAGCGGCAAGCCCTACTACGACGGGACGACGTTTCATCGGGTGATTCCGGGATTCATGATCCAGGGCGGCGACCCGACGGGAACGGGGATGGGCGATCCGGGCTACAAGTTCGATGACGAGTTTGATCCCAACCTGAACTTCGATGAGCCGGGGCGGCTGGCCATGGCCAACTCGGGCCCGAATACCAATGGAAGCCAGTTCTTCATCACCGAGCAGGCCTACCCCTCACTCGATCAGCATTACACGATCTTTGGGCAGTGCGATCCGGATGGTGTGGTGGTGGTGAAGGCCATTGCGCGCGTAAACCGCGATGGCAATGACAAGCCGATTACGCCGGTGGTGCTGAACAAGGTGGTGATTGTGCCGGAAGGCGAGCCGGTGCCACCGCTGCCAGCCGAGCCACAAGCCCCTGCCACGGGCGCAGCGCCCGCTGCTGGGGTAGCGCCTGCAACAGGCACGCAACAGTAAACCCCGGCATCCCAAGCCAAACCGGCAGCGATGCCGCATTCAGAAAGGAATCTGCATGGAACTGACCCCAGGTACGTACGCCATCTTCCAGACCAGCGAGGGAAAAATCACCGTTCGCCTGTTTCCGGAGGACGCACCGATCACAGTGGCAAACTTTATTGAGCTGGCCGAGGGCAAGCGCGAGTGGAAGCACCCGTTGACGGGCAAGACCTCGACGGACAAGCTCTACGACGGGACGATCTTCCATCGGGTGATTCCGGATTTCATGATCCAGGGCGGCGACCCGGCAGGAAGCGGCATGGGCGGACCGGGCTATCGGTTTGAGGATGAGACGCGCGGTTCGCGACACAGCTTTGACAAGCCGGGAAAGCTGGCCATGGCCAATGCCGGACCGAATACGAACGGCAGCCAGTTCTTCATCACGGTGGCAGCGACCACGTGGCTGACGGGACGGCATACGATCTTTGGCGAAGTGGTCGAAGGGCAGGAGATTGCCGACCGGATCACGAAGTTGCCGCGGAACTCGCAGGACAAGCCGCTGAAGCCGGTGGTGCTGGAGTCGGTGACGATTGAGCGCGTGAGCTAAAGCCGGAAGCAGGGAACGACGATGAGCCGACCTTCGGGTCGGCTCATGCTTTTGGTGCGGGAGCGAACTCCGACGGTGGGCGGTGGCCACCGAAGCGGGAGGTGAGCAGGCGCTAATCCGGTGGGGATACCTGGTAAACAGGGCGCAAAAGCAGGATACGGCAGGTGGGGATGACCTGCCGTATGCTTCAACGATGACCGGCGCGCCGTGGAGGCGCGCAATCAGTAGGCGGGGATGCCGGTGATGTGCTGGCCGATGACGAGCCCGTGCACATCATGGGTGCCTTCGTAGGTGATGACCGACTCGAGGTTCATCATGTGGCGCATGATCGGATAGTCCTCGGTGATGCCGTTGGCGCCGAGAACCTGACGGGCGATGCGCGCCGATTCCAGAGCCATCCAGACGTTGTTGCGCTTGGCCAGGGAGATGATCTCATGGCCGAGCTGGCCTTTGTCCTTCAGGCGGCCGGCGTGGAGGCTGAGCAGCTGGGCTTTGGAGATTTCCGAGATCATCCAGACGAGCTTCTCCTGAATGAGCTGATGGCTGGCAATGGGCTCATTGCGGAACTGCTTGCGCATGCCGGCGTATTGGCGGGCCGTGTCATAGACGGCCATGGCCGCACCGATGGCACCCCAGCTGATGCCATAGCGGGCCTGGTTCAGGCACATGAGCGCGCTTTTGAGGCCGCTGGAGCCGGGCAGCAGATTGGCAGCGGGTACGCGCACCTCCTGCAGGGAGAGTCCTGCGGTGATGGAGGCGCGCAGGGACCACTTGCCGTGGACCTCATCGGCGCGGAATCCGGCGCGGTCGGTTTCCACGAGGAAGCCGCGAACCTTGTCGTTTTCATCGGCGACTTTGGCCCAGATGATGGCCACGTCGGCGATGGTGCCGGAGGTGATCCACATCTTTTCCCCGGTCAGGATGTAGGAGTCGCCGTCGCGCACGGCGCGGGTGGTCATGCCGCCGGGATTGGAGCCAAAGCCCGGCTCGGTGAGCCCGAAGCAGCCGAGTTTGCGTCCGGCGGCCAGCTCGGGCAGCCACTTGTTCTTCTGCTCGTCGGAGCCGAAGGCGTGGATGGGGTACATGACCAGTGCCGACTGCACGCTGACGAAGCTGCGGATGCCGGAGTCGCCGCGCTCCAACTCCTGCATGACGAGTCCGTACTCGACGTTGGACATGCCGGCGCAGCCGTAGCCTTCAATGTTGGCTCCGAAGAAGCCCAGTTCGGCCATCTGGGGCACGAGTTCGCGGGGAAAACGCCCTTCGCGGAAGCAGTCCTCGATGATGGGGATGATGTTGTCTTCGACGAACTGGCGAGCAGTCTGGCGCACCATGCGCTCATCTTCGCTCAGGAGGGTGTCCAGGCGGATCAAATCGACATTCTGGAATGGAAATCCCATGATTCTGTGGTGTCCTTTCGTTGGGCGGCGGCCTGTCGCGCAACCTCTCCACGCTAGCAGGTTCAGCCTGCGGTCGGGAAGCGCGGGTTTTCGTCCGGCTACAAGGCTGCGGGGTGGGCCGGGCTGGAGGCGTTGCGGCGGAGAAGATGGTCGCTGCGCCGAAGCCGATAGAAGGGATGCAGCGCCTGCAGCGGACCCCAGACCACATGCTGCGCGTAGACAAAGCCGAGCCGGAGGATGAGCGCCTGGGAGTCGGTGTGCGCGGGGCCGTGGCCGGCCATCAGCGACTCGACGCCGAGGACATTGAAGGCGTGGTCGATGACGGCGCATGCCGCCTCCTCGCCCAGGCGCAGGCTCCAGCAGGGACGGGCCAGGTGGACGCCGACCTCCAGCTCCTGAGGCGGCTGCCGGTCGGGCGTCTCCGGGTGGAAGCAACGCAGGCCGGCGCATCCGGCGAACTGGCCGGTGCTGCGCAGAAAGATGGGCCAGTATTGGAAGCCAAGCCTGGCCTGCCGGTCGATTTCCTGCTGCAGGCGCTGGTCTGCGGCTGCCGGAGTGGCTGCTCCACCCATGTGCCGCATGACCTCGGGGTCGGTCCAGAGCGAGCGGGCAAGGTCGCGGTCGGCCAGGGTCCACATGCGGAACTCCAGCCGTTCGGTGGAAGCCGGGAGTTGCGGCTGGCCGGGCATTGCGGGCTGGCCGGGCGTTGCTGGCTGAATGGGATGGGTGGGCTGCATGGAGGATTCCTGGCTGCGGCCCCTCAGGCCAGCAGCTCCTGCAGGAACGGGTCCTGGCTGCGGAGCAGCTCTTCGGTGGTGCCGTCAAAGATCAGAT
>JAJZGG010000006.1:0-12027 GCA_021804965.1 Acidobacteriota bacterium | reverse complement strand
CCATGAAGCGGGTGTTGGGATCGAAGGTGCCGCGTGGCAGCGGGACGAGCGTGTTGGTCTCCGGATCGAAGCGGTGGGTGACCATGGTGTAGGCATCCTGCAGGCGGTGGGTGACAAGAATCGCAGCCGTTTTGTAGACGTCGCGCTCCTTGACGACGAGCTCGTTGATGGTGTGCGAGGTGACCGGGTCCAGGCCGCCGGTGGGCGAGTCGTAGAGGATCAGGTCGGGCTTGTCGATGACGGCGCGGGCAATGGAGACGCGGCGACGCATGCCACCGGAGAGGCTGGGCGGATATTGGTCGAAGGCGGGATCGAGATCGACGAAGGTGAGCGCCTGATGCACCCTGCGGTCGATGACGGCATCCGGCATTTTGCGCTCCATGAGCTGCCAGGCCACGTTGTCCCGAACGGTGAGGGAATCAAAGAGCGCGCTTTCCTGAAAGACCATGCCGGTGCGGCGGCGCAGGGGCAGCAGCTCCTGCTCGCGCATGGAGGTGATCTCCTGGCCGAAGAGGAAGATCTCGCCGCTGTCCGGCTTCATCAGTCCGTTGGCCAGCTTGAGCAGGACGCTTTTGCCCATGCCGGCCAGCCCCAGCAGGATGCGGGTTTCGCCCTTGCCGAGCGAGAAGGAGATCCTGTCCAGCAGCACACGCGGACCGAAGCGCAGGCAGACGTTGCGGAAGCAGAGTGGAGACTCGGGCTCGCAGCCGGGCTGGGCCTGAGATTGGGCCTGAGCCTGAGGCTGGGGATCGGGGATGGTCTCTGCCGGTCCGCTCATGGGAGGGTGGTGCTCCTGATGGTTGGTTTCGCAGCCGCTAGAGCGGGAGGTTGCGGTTAGAGCCGGAGGTTGCGGTTTTCGCGCTGCCTGCCGTGGATCGGTACCCGACTGGTCCTAGAGCGGCGGGAAGATCCAAAGCATGACGCGGCTGATGAGAAAGTCCGAAAAGATGATGAGCACCGAGGCGATGACGACGGCCTGGGTGGTGGCCCGGCCCACGCCCTGGGTGCCACCAGTGGTGCGCATGCCCTTGTAGCAGCCGACGGTGGCCAGAATGAATCCGAAGATGACCGGCTTGGTGAGGCCCTGCACGATGTCGGAGTAGACCAGTGCCTGATAGGCGCTGGAGAAGTACTGCGCACCGTTGAGGTGGGAGATGAAGACTGCTACGACGGAGCCTCCGATGGTGCCCAGCGTGTCTGCAATGATGGTGAGCAGAAACAGAGACATGACGGTGGCGATGACGCGCGGAGTGACGAGCTTCTTCATGGGGTCGGTGCCGAGGGCGCGCATGGCGTCCATCTGCTCGGTGACGACCATGGAGCCCAGCTCGGAGGCCATGCCGGAGGCGTTTCTGCCGGAGACCATGAGGCCGGTGAGCACGGGAGCCAGTTCCCGAAACATGGAGAGCGAGACGAAGCGTCCGGTGTAGGTTTGTGCACCGAACTGTGCCAGCGAGGCGGCCGATTGCAGGGCGAGTACGCCGCCGGTGAAGAAGCCGGTGAGCACGACGATGGGAATGGAGCCGACGCCGATCAGATCCGCCTGGACGAGCGTGTCTGCCCAGTAGCGCGGGGTGCGGAAGAGATTTGCCAGCGACACGGCGCAGAAGATCGCGTAGTCCTGAACGGTCATGAGCCATCGACGGACGGCTTTGTCGATATTTTGCGTGAAGAGAACGCTGGACATGCTCTCACTTTCCGATGGATCGGGCGGTCAGACGCTTACGCACAGGATAGCGTATCGGTGGAGCGCGGGGTTATCCGGCGGCGGGTTCCTGGTCCGGCAGCGGCGTGGCGGCGGGCAAAATTCCAAGCTGCTGATAGATGGGCCGGAGAAGCTGACGCAGCAGCGGCATCCGGCTCCAGAACCACGCAGCGCCCAGCAGACAGGCCACGCCGCTGACCATGACCGTGGCCTGTGCGCCGATGGCATGGGCAAGCGTGCCGGCCAGCAGGCTGCCAAAGGGCGCCATGCCGACAAAGGCCACGGTGTAGTAGCTCATGACGCGGCCGCGACGGTCCTCAGGGACGATGGTTTGGATGATGGTGTTGCTGCAGGTGAGTCCCTGCATCATGCCGAAGCCGACGACCAGCTGCAGCAGCATGGAGAGCCAGAGAACATGGGAGAGTCCGAAGCCGACCAGCCCGGCGCCAAAGATGGCCGCCGCCAGCGGAATCATGCGCACCAGGCCGCGGACGGATTTGCGCAGCACCAGCGAGATGCCGGAGATGAGCGCACCAACCCCGGTGGCTCCCATGAGAAAGCCCAGCGTGTGCGCGCCGCCATGCAGAACCTGCGCGGCAAAGATGGGCATGAGAACGGTGAATGGCCATCCCATGAGGCTGACGATGGCAAACAGCAGCAGAATGGTGCGGATGGGGACAAAGCTGCTGACATAGTTCCAGCCATCGGCAAGCTGGCGGAACATGGGTTCGCGGGCACGCTCCTGCGCAGCCTTGCGGTGGGAGGGATGGACGCGCATGGCCATGAGCGAAGCGACGACGGCGATGTAGCTGACGCCGTCAATAAAAAAGCACCATCCCTCGCCGGTGGCGGCAATGATGATTCCGGCCAGGGCGGGTCCGAGCAGGCGGGCGAAGTTGACCATGCTGGAGTTGATGGCGATGGCGTTGGAGAGATCTTCGCGGCGATCGACCATCTGGACCATGAAGGACTGGCGTCCGGGCATGTCAAAGGCGTTGACGACGCCTTGGACGGCGCTGAGCACGAGCAGTTCGTGGATGGTGATGCGATGGGTGAGGGTGAGCGCGGCGAGCAGCAGCGACTGGAGCATGGAGGCCACCTGCGTGGCAATCAGAACGAGCCTGCGATCCATGCGGTCGACGGCGACACCGGCAAAGGGAGCCAGCAGAAAGGTGGGAATCTGGCCGGCAAAGCTGATGGTTCCCAGCAGAATGGCCGAGTGGGTGAGGCGGTAGACGAGCCAGGCCGTGGCTACACGGGTCATCCATGTGCCGATGAGCGAGATGCTTTGCCCGCTGAAGAAGAGCTTGAAGTTGCGGTGCCGGAGAGCTCGCCAGGCATGCGCATATTTCGTCAGATCAGGGGATATGGGCACAGTTCCAGTGTAGCCTTTGCCGATTTTCGCCTCAGCCTCCAACCCTGTATGGTGGCGAAAGCCGACAGCCTCGGCTACACTGGGAAACACTGGTCTGGGCGCCGCGTCTGCACATCGGGTGCAGCCGTTGGCAGCCATTGCTTTTTTCACCGGAAAGGAGTTCCCTCATGGCTTCAGACAATCAGAACGCGTCCCTTGGCTGGTTCGTAGCCGGCATTGGACTGGGAGCATTGATCGGGGTGCTGTACGCACCAAAGAGCGGTCGCGAAACCCGTGAAACTCTTGCCACATCGGCAAAGGAAGGCTCGGAGCTGCTACGCACCCGCGCCCGGGAAGCAGCCGAACAGGTGGGCACTTTTGTGGAGCGCGGCAAGACCTACGTCAGCGATTATGGTCACCGGGGCAAGGAAGTGGTGGCCCAGGGCCGTGCCCAGTGGGAGGAGTTCGTGGACAAGGGCAAGGACTTTGTCAGCGATCAGAGCACCCGCATTACGGCAGCGGTGGAGGCAGGCCGACAGGCCTATCAGTCCACCGGAGATTCCTCCGAGTCCTAAACAAGCATAGTGAGCGGCAGGCCTGGCCTGCCGCTTGCTGCAGCGCGAGTACGCCATGCAATGGAATACTGAAACGCTCCTTATCGTCTTCGTCGCCTTCACCGGGATTGCGGTGCTGCTGCAGGCCTGTGTGCTGGTGGGAATTCTGATTTCAATCACCCGGGCAGCGCGCTCGGCCGTGACCGTGACGGAGGATTTTCGCGCCACGGTGGTGCCGCTGATCCAGTCCACGCGGGATCTGGTGGAACGAGCCACCCCGCAGCTGCTGACCGCCACCACGAACATGCTGGAGCTGAGCGAAGGCATCCGCACGGAAACGGCGGAGCTGCGCACGAACCTGGCCGATATTCTGGACCGGGTGCATCGCCAGACGGTGCGGATGGATGGAATGCTGGCCACAGGGCTGGATTCCGTGCAGGCGGCAGCGCTGGCTGTGGAGTCTGCGGTGCTACGGCCGGCGAGGATTGCAACGCGCGTGGCGCGGACGGCGAATGCGATGCTGGATGCCTATCGAACGCCGCGCGGCAAGGGCAAGGACTCCCGTGGCTGAGGCCAGGCTGCGACTGGCAAGCGGGATGGGGTGGACAGCACGGCTGCTGGGGGCAGGTGCAATTTTCCTGCTGCTGGCGAGCGTCGCGCAGGCGCAGGCACACCCCACAGGCAGAGCGACACTGCTGATCTTGAGCAAGACGGCACGGACGCTTTCGCTGGTGGATCCGGTGACCCTGCAGGTGATGGCGAGCGTTCCCGTGGGAGCCGATCCGCATGAGGTGGTGGCCACTCCGGATGGGCGCTTTGCCTATGTTTCCGACTACGGTTTCGGGCGCTACCATACGCTTTCCGTTGTGGATCTGGTGCATCGCAAGGCTTTGCCGGCGGTGGAGCTGGGCGCACTGACCGGTCCGCATGGACTTGCCGCGCAGGGGCAGGGAATCTGGTTTACGGCCGAAGGCGCGAAGGCGATTGGCCGCTACAACCCGGCCAGCCATCGCATTGACCGCATCGTGGGCACGGGGCAGGATCGCACGCATATGCTGCGGGTGATGCCGGGTGGAGAGCGCATCTTTGCGACGAATGTAAACTCCGGGACGCTGAGCGTGCTGGATCGCTCGCTGCAGATTCCCGGTGCGCCGCCGCCGGGGTTTGCCCCGCCGCCGGGCTACCATCCGCAGCCACCGATCGAGCAATGGCATCAGACGGTGATCGCGGTGGGTGCCGGTGATGAGGGCTTCGACCTGACGCCGGATGGCCGCGAGCTGTGGACGGCCAATGCCGTGGATGGGTCGCTCTCCATTGTGGATACGGCAGCGCTGCGCGTGGTGGATACGCTGCACGTGGGGCTGACACGGGCCAATCGACTGCGTTTCACCCCGGATGGCCGATATGCGCTGATCTCCCGGCTGAACGCGGGGGATGTGACCGTGATGGACGTGCGCAGCCGGCGGTTTGCGACGCGGATTCCGGTGGGAACGGCGGCCGAGGGCATTCTGATGCAGCCGGATGGTCAGCGGGCCTTTGTTGCCTGCTCGCCGGACAACACCGTGGCCGTGGTGGACGTTAAGAACCTGAGGGTCGTGGCGAGGATTCGTGCCGGCGATGATCCGGACGGCATGGCCTGGGCCTGGGTGCCGGAGCACTGAG
The DNA here is from genome assembly GCA_021804965.1 of Acidobacteriota bacterium. GTDB lineage: Bacteria > Acidobacteriota > Terriglobia > Terriglobales > Acidobacteriaceae > Acidicapsa. Next base: position 6,752 of record JAJZGG010000006.1, on the reverse strand, counting down.
AGAGCAGAGCGCAGAGCCGGTCATGGGAGTCGCCCGTTGTGGCGACTCTCATTTCTTTTCATGGGGAATGCGCACGATCTCCACCGAACAGGGCGCATGAAGCGCTACAGCGGAAGCGACCGACCCCAGGAGAAACCGTTCGATTGCGCCAAGGCCGCGAGAGCCAAGCATGATCAGATCCGCTTTCCATTGCTCCGCCTGCTTGATGATTTCATCCTTGGGCGAGCCCTCGGGGACAACGACCGCGACCGCAAGAAATGGGGCGCATTGATTGATGGCGGCTGCAGCTTCCTCCGCGACCCTACGCGCTCGCTCCATCTCCCATTTCATGGAATCCAAATGGCAGGCTTGCGCGACCAGGAGCGGATCGATGATGTCCGGAAGCGGGTGCGCCACGGAAACAATACGGACTTGAGTATTCGCCGGCCAGGGCCGTGCGAGTAACTCCTTCATTGCAGCCTTGCTGCAATCCGAGCCGTCTACTGCCAGAATGATCTTCATCGCAAATCCCCATCGAACCCAAGGATAGTTTTCCTGCTGATTCCGCGCTGTGATCGTGGTCACCTGGGTGATGACAGAGGGACTCTGCGTTGGGAAGCGATGCTTTGAGTGCGTGCGGTCGATGCCTTCCGGGGTATCCGGCGGAGCGGTATCCGGCGCATCGGTTTCGGGAAGAGATGGATGCGCGGCGCGAAAGGAAAAGCCCATGCGGGATGCATGGGCCTTCCGGTGTTGCGAGGGAGTTACCCGGCCCTGCACTCCGGGCCGGGATGGATGGGCTTCAGCTTGGACGGCTGCGCACGATGGGAACCTGGGGGCGCAGGGTGGTGGGCTGGGTGGTGATGACGAGTTTGGCCGGGGTGAGTTCGGGGCCATCCCAGCCGTCCTTGGTGGCCTCAATGTGGATTTCTCCGGGGTGCTGGGTGGACTGGAGGATGACCTGAGCCAGACCGCTGAAGAGGCTGCGGCGCGGCTTCTTGTCGCTTTCCTGGCAGTTGGGGTCGCCGTTGCCCACACCGATGAGTTTGCCGGCACCGGTGACCTTGAAGGCGATGGCGTTGGTAGCGGTGGGCACGGGACGACCCTGGGCATCGACGGCTTCGACCTTGAGGATGGCAAGATCTTCGCCGTCGGCCAGGATGGTGGTCCGGTCGGCGGTAAGGCGAATGGCGACAGTCTCGCCGGTGGTTTCGCGCTTGTCGGTGAGGACGACCTTGCCGTTGCGGGAGCCACGAGCTTCGATGGTGCCGGGTTCGTACTTGACGGACCACTGGACATGGCCGTTTTTCGGGACCTTGCGGCTGCCCTGGCTGGTTCCGTTGAGGAAGAGTTCGACCTCATCGAGGTTGGAGTGGACCCAGACGTCGATGGCTTCGTGCTCGCGGCCCTCCCAGTTCCAGTGGGGGAACAGGTGCAGGACGGGCTGGTTGCCCCACCAGGCTTTGTAGTAGAAGAAGTTGTCCTTGGGGAAGCCGCACATGTCGACGATGCCGAACTGCGAGCTGATGCTGGGCCATCCGTAGGGAGTGGGCTCGCCGCGGTAGTCGAAGCCGGTCCAGGCAAAGCCGCCGGGAAGCCAGGGGCGCTCGTCGTAGAAGCTCCACCACTGCTGCGCGGTTTCGCTCCAGGCGGTGACGTTGACGTCGTAGGCGCTGACCCAGTTGCGCTTGGGATCGGTGACGTAGATGCCACGCGTGGAGACGGTGCTTGCAGTCTCAGTGCCCACGGTGGGCTTGTTGGGGTGGTCGGCGTGGTATTTGTCGATGGAGCCGAGGTTGTAGTTGAAGCCCTCGACGTCGAGTGCGGCGGCTGAGCCGGAGTCCATGATCTTGTCGGCAAATTTGCCGTTGACGGCTGCGGTACAGAGACGGGTGGGATCGAGTTCATGGGAGCGGCGCACCATGGTCTCCACGATCTGCTTGCCATAGGTCTGGGTCTGCAGTACCCATTCCTCGTTGCCCATGGACCAGAGAATGATGGACGGCGAGTTTCTATAGCGCTTGATCATGGTCTCCAACTGGGCAAGGCCCTCGGGGTTGGAGTTCATCTGGCGGGTTTCGCAGAGCATCATCATGCCCATGCGATTGCAGGCCTCGACCCACTCGGGCGTGGGCATGTTGTGCGAGGTGCGAACGGCGTTGCCGCCCATCTGCTGCAGAATGGCGAGCCGGTACCACTGCAGGCGGTCGGGAAGTGCGGCACCCACGCCGGCGTGATCCTGATGGTTGCAGGTGCCTTTGATCTTCATGTTCTTGCCATTGAGGAAGAAGCCCTCGTTGGCATCAAAGCGGACGGTGCGCACACCGAAGCCGACGCGCTCACCATCCCGGACAGCGCCGCCGCTTTCAACGGTGACGATGGCCGAGTACATGGTGGGAGACTCCAGCGACCAGAGCTGGGCATGGGCAATGGTGGCTGTGGCCGAGTAGGTGGCGCTGCCATCGGGTGCGACGGTCTGGGCTGGCGCTTCTGCGGTGGCCACGGTGGTGCCGGCGGCATCGACGATCTTCCAGCGAACGCTGGCCGACTGCGCGGTGGCGCTGGAGTTGAGGACGACGGTGCCGAGGGTGAGCCGGGCTGTGGTGCCGCTGAGCTCGGAGCGCACGAAGCTCTCCCACTGGCCGAGGTGAAGCGGATCGTATTTGGAGAGCCAGACGTGGCGGTAGAGTCCGGCGCCCTCATAGAACCAGCCATCGCCGAAGCTGGCATCCATGCGAACGACGACGACGTTGTTGCCGCCGTAGATGAGGTCGTCGGTGATGTCGAAGGAGAAGGGAGCGTAGCCGTTGTCATTGCGGCCGACAAAGATGCCGTTGACGAAGACGAGCGCACTGCGGAAGCCACCGTCAAAGTCCAGCACCACGCGGCGGCCCTTGTCGGATTCCGGAATGGCGAAGGTGCGGCGGTACCAGCCGACACTGGTTTCCGGATAGCGCCGGCCAAGCGGCTTGTAGCCGTGGCCTTTCTGCAGATCGTCCCAGACAAAGGGCAGGTCGACGGCCCAGTCATGCGGGAGATTGACGGACTGCCAGGAGGAGTCGTCGAAGCTGGTGGTGGCGAAGCGGAAGGCGCCGGTCTTGGCGAAGTCGCCCTGATCGTTGCCGAAGTCCAGATCGTGGGCTGGATTCCAGCCGTTGCCCATCTGGAACTTCCAGCCGAAGTCAAAGAGGAGCCGCTCGCGAGGCGCGACGGCAGCATCGGCCTCAGGCGAGGCTTCGAACTGGTCGTAGAGTTCGGAGGCGCGGGCAAGTGCCGTGGTTCCCAAAGCAGAACCGGCTGCAGCGGCAGCTCCGGTCCAAAGGCCTGTACGAATAAGATCTCGACGCGTCCACTTGCTCATGCGGTGACTCCTGAAATAGGCGAATATGCCCGACGTGGCGTAGCGGAAACGGATTCGCAGCGGTGCGCGTGGCCGACGGCTGGGCAAACGAACTATACCGCATGGCAGGCAGGGAAGTAAACGATTTCAATGCGGGAATTTTCGAGAGGATACGGGCGGGAACGAGCGAGTGACGTTGCAGCTGCGGTGGCGGGGATGCGTGCCGGAGGACTCTGCTAGAATAAGCAAGGAATTTCCGGAGAGATGGCCGAGTGGCTGAAGGCGCACGCTTGGAAAGCGTGTTTAGGGGAAACTCTAACGTGGGTTCGAATCCCACTCTCTCCGCCATCGAAACGATGCCGGACAGTTCCACTCCTCACCCAATCAAATCCTGATGCAATCACTGTGCGTGTAGCACTGGCTGCGGGCGCTTGTGCTCAATGGGCGGGCAGTGCGCTGCAGCATGGTTCTCGGCAGACAAGTATGGGGAGGAATTCCAGGGCGCGTTACTTTATCTGTCGAAGTTAGCCATGAAAGATGCCGAAGCAGGGTTGGGGAGTTATCTGCAGGATTTCAAGAGCAAAGCGGTGGCATGGCAGCAGATGGCGGTGAAGCCTGCCTTGCCGGAGGAGGCGCGGCGACATCAGGTGCTGGCCGAGTATGCCTACAAGAACAAGGATGTGGCCAAGGCGATCATGGAGTACACTGCCGCGCTGAATATTTATCCGTACTGGCCGGATGGGCAGAGCAATGTGGCGAATCTGTGCGCGGAAGTGGGGACGCGCCGTGGCTATGATCTTGCCGTTTTTCACATGCAGGTCTATTTAATGCTGGTGCCGAATGCTCCGGATGCCAAGGCGGCACAGGACAGCATCTTCATCTGGGCAGACAAGCGGAATTCGGCGGCACAGTAGGTCATTTCTGCCGGGGTTTCACGGAGGTCGTTTTGACGAGCGGAGCGGGTGTGGATCTGTCTCCGGCACCCGGACTAAGGGCGCTTTTTGCATTTCTCTGCGATGGAACGGAAAAAGCTCTGGTATCGTAAGCAACAAGAGTGTGAAAAGTACACTAAATTACTTCCCCGCTGAGGTTAGACGAATAGATGACAGGCCTGGAAGGGTTGCGAGTCCTTGCACTGGAGAGCAGGCGAGCGGTTGAGGTGTCCAAGCTGATTCGAGCGCAGGGTGGGGAGCCGCTGATGGCTCCGGCGATGCGCGAGATTGCAGCGGAGAGCAATGAGCCTGTTCTGGAGTTTGCCGATGCGCTGATGCGCGGCGCCTTTGATCTGGTGATTTTTACCACCGGAGTGGGAGTGCGCACGCTGGTGGATATTGTGGAGGCGCGCGGCATTCGGGAGCGATTTCTGGCCGCACTGCGCAATGTCCGCGTTGCTGCGCGCGGGCCGAAGTCTTCGACCGCGCTGCGGGAGCTGGGAGTGCCCGTTACGGTGGTGGCTCCGGAGCCGTTTACCTGGCGCTCGCTGGTGGTGGCGCTGGAGGCCAAGCTGGGATCGCGGCTGGAAGGCATGAACATTGCCGTGCAGGAGTATGGGACCACGAATCCGGAGCTGCTTACCGCGCTTGCTGAGCGCAATGTGGCCATTACGCGGGTTCCCGTCTATCGGTGGGGGCTGCCGGAGGATGTGCAGCCGCTGCGCGAGGCGGTGATTGCGCTGGCGCACAGGCACATTGATCTGGTGCTGTTTCTGAATGCCGGGCAGGTGGCCCACCTGTTTCTGGTGGCGGAGCAGATGGGCTACACCGAAGCACTGTTTGAAGGGCTGCGTACGACGGTGATTGCATCGATCGGGCCGAGTACGACGGAGGGTCTGCATGCGTATGCGCTGGATCCGGATTTTGAGCCCTCCCAGTCGAAGATGGGAATTCTGGTGCGGGAGCTGGCAGAGCAGGCGCATGCGCTGGTGTCCAAAAAACGTGCCGGTGCGGAGATTCACGTGGAAAAGGGGCAGCCGACCGCAGGCAATTCCAGCGCGCAGGAAGGCTCCGGCAGCATCTCGGGACTGGAGATTCTGCATGAGATTGTGGATCGGATGGCGGCAAAGGATTCCCTGCATACGGTGCTGAACCGGATTGTGGAATTTGCCTGTTCGGTGATTCGATGCGATGCGTGCTTTGTGTATCTGCTGGAGGAAAATCACCTGGTGCTGCGCGCCTCCAAAACGCCGCACGCCGATATTGTGGATCACCTGGGGATTCTGCTGGGGCAGGGCATTACCGGTTGGGTGGGCTGGCATCGGGAGCCGGTGGCGATTGCCGAAAAGGCTCTGCTGGACCCGCGCTTCAAGCGCTTTCCGGAACTGCCTGAGGATAGCTTTGAGGCCTTTCTTTCGGTTCCGATTCTGTGCCGCGGAAAGCTGGTGGGCGTGATCAACCTGCAGCATCGCAAGCGGTATGCGCACACGGAGCAGGAGGTTCGTCTGCTGACGATGATCGGCTATCTGGTGGGTGCAGAGCTGGAGCGGGCACGGCTGGAGACGGAGAATGCGGAGCTGTCGGATCGGCTGGAGTCGCGCAAGCATATCGAACGGGCGAAGGGGATTCTGCAGCGGGATTTCAGCATGGATGAAGAGGCCGCCTACAAGGCCATGCAGCGGGAAAGCCGGCAGCGACGCCGCTCGATGCGGGAGATTGCCGAGGCGATTGTGCTGAATGAAGACCTGCGGCGGTCGCGGCTGGCGGAGATGAGCCGGAGTTCCAGCGGAAGCGAGTGATTTCGCTGGTCGTGGTGAATGCAGAGATGTTTATTTTGCAGGACGCGCGCTCTCTTCAGGGTCACTTCAGGTAGTTCCTTCATACTCCATCCCAGTGCAACCAGCACTGGGAGTGAAACCTGTGAGCATTCATACAAAGAGTGTGTGGATCAGCATGCTTTTGGCCGCGTGCGGTTCCATGGCGTTTGGAGCCGAGAAACCAATTCCGCAGATGGAGTTGCCGGCTGCCGTGCAAAAGGCAGCAGCAGAGCAAAGCCATGGTGCCACGGTTCGACGGTATGTGCAGGACGTGGAAGGCGGCAGGATGGAATATGAAATGGAGATGCTTGTCCACGGACATTCGAAGGATGTCACATTTGCTTCCGATGGCCGATTGCTGGAAGTGGAAGAGCAGGTGGATTTGCAAAAATTGGCACCTGTTGTGCAAAGCGCTTTGAGGAGCAGGGCAGGAAAAGGAACCATTCAGAAGGTGGAGTCGATCACCAAAGAGGGGAAACTGGTTGCCTATGAGGCGCAGGTTCTGATCGATGGACGACACAGGGAGATTCAAACGGGAGCAAACGGCGAACGACTCGCAAAGAATGAATAATTCGAAGTCTATGTCCCGATGTGCCTGGGAAACAAACTTTTGCGAGGGTGTATCCATCGGAGCCGGGGAGTAGACTGGCTGCTGTATGGCGATTCAGGATTTGTATCCCGAGC
>JAJZGG010000005.1:58440-71062 GCA_021804965.1 Acidobacteriota bacterium | reverse complement strand
GGTGATGAAGGCGGCTGCGCCACTCTTGCGAATGGCCAAGGCCAGCTCCTGCAGCTCCGAGTCGCGGTATGAGTGATGATCGCCGAAGATGCGCTCGCCCACAATCTCGAGCCCACCGGCGCGCAGTCCGTTCAGGAACTGGTCGGATCTTGCAATTCCGCAGAAGGCGAACACCTGCCGAGGGATGTCTTCCGGCCACTGCATGCTGCGGGTGTAGGTCCAGACTGCATGCTGCGGGAGATGCGTACGAATCCAGGCCTGAGCGTCCGCGTCATCCTCGTGGACCGCCAGCAGATCGGCTCTGCGCAAGGCGCGCAAGGACTCTCTGCGATTTCCCGCCGGAAGCAGGGCATCCTGCAGGTCTTCCCGGCTCAGGAGCGCGATATCCAGCGTCCGATGCAACTGCCGATGCTGCATGCCATCGTCGAGCAGGTGCATGGAGTGGCTGGAAGCCTGTCGTTCTTCGGCCAGGCATCCGGCATGCCAGCGTGCACTGCCCACATAGACAGGAACGCCGGTTGTGCGTGCCAGCAGCAGGGGCTCATCGCCAAAGCGCTGCGCGTTCCCCTCTGGGTCCACGGCAAGGGTTTCCGCAGACGCTCTGCCATAGCCGCGCGAGAGCACATCCACATGGACGCCCTGTGCCGTCAGCATGCGGACCAACGCCTGCACCACGGGTGTCTTGCCTGCACCGCCTGCGGAGAGACTGCCTACGCTTACGACCGGCCACCGCAGCCTGCGCTGCCTTTCCAGGCCAACGCGCAGCGCCATGGAGCGCAGGGCCACACCTGCGGCATAGAGCGGAATCAGCGGAGTGAGCCAGGGTCGCTTCATGCCTCCTCCTGTGGGGGATCATTCAGTAGAGCGCACAGGGTTGCCACACACTTTGCCGTGGTGCCGCTGTGCCGCTCCAGCACCTGCCGTGCCCGCGCGCCCATGGCCAGCGTTGCGATGGCGTCGTTCAGCATGGTCTGCAGGGTCACACCCAAAGCTTCGGCGTTGTTGGAATGCAGGATGCAGATGGCCTGCTGGTTCTGAAGCTCGTGCACGATGGTTCGGAAGTTCTCCGTGTGGGAGCCCATCATGACAGGGACTCCGTGCCAGGCCGCTTCCAGCGGATTATGCCCTCCGGCTGCCACCAGACTGCCGCCCACAAACGCAACCGTTGCCAGCGAGTATGCCGATGCCAGTTCGCCGATGGAATCCAGAAGAATCACCTCGCCTGCATGCAGTGCTTCCGAGCCGAGCGTGCTGCGTCTTCTCCAGCGCAGACCGCTCGCTTTGAGCAGATCGGCGACAGCGGCAAAGCGCTCCGGATGGCGCGGAGCAAGCAGAAGGACAAGATCAGCGTGTACGGCGATCTGCTGTTTCCATGCCGTCAACAGCATCGCCTCTTCGCCCTCAAGCGTGCTGCCTGCCACCACCCAGCGCTTTCCAGCTGCCAAGGTCTGCAGTTGAAGCGTGAGCGCGGAATGCTTCTCAATCTGGATGTCGTATTTCAGATTGCCCGCGGCTACCACCTGCCTGCAGCCAAGCTCCTCCAGCCGCTTGGCATCCAGCTCGCTTTGTGCCAGGACGGCCTGCAATCGCTCGAGCAGCGGCTTCCACAGTCGGCGCAGCCGACGATATCGTGGCCAGGAGCGGTCGGAAATGCGAGCATTCACAACGACGACCGGAATCTTTCGGCGGAAACAGCGGCGGAGCAGTCCCGGCCAGAACTCCGTTTCCATCAGGACCAGCATGCGCGGCTGCAGCGCCTCTAGCCACGCATGGGTGGCCCAGGCCACATCCAGCGGACAATAAAATACCCGGTCTGCCCCCAGCCGCTGGCGCGCCAGTTGTTGTCCGGTGCGCGTCGTGGTGGAGAGAACAATGCGCATCGCCGGGCGTGCAGCCTCCAGCTGCCGAATCAACTGGATCGCCGCCAGTGTTTCCCCTACGGAAACTGCATGGACCCAGAGGGTTGGCTGCTGCTCCACGCCGGCGCGGAAGCGGGCAGGAACCCGTCCCAGCCGCTCCAGAAAGCCTTCGCGATAGCGCTGCGTCGTCAGCATGCGCATCAGCCACCAGGGCGCTGCCAGCAGCAGTGCAAGCGGGAAAAGCAAGTCGTAGATCCACAGAAGGGCCATCATCGTGCTGATCGGGTTCGTATCCTGCTTTGCCGCCAGGCAAAGGCTGATTCAGAATACAGAATTCAGGCAGCAGGTTCCTGCTTTCGGCTCTGGCAGGAGTGCTGGAGGGACTGCTATCGTTCTGCTCAGGGGATGAGAAAGCGATGGCTTGCCGTCTGTTGCCGCATCGGTACTGTTCGGGATCTTTCGGCAGGGCGCTGCTCTTTGCGCTTGCCGTCCTGGCAACACCGTCCCTGTCTTCCGCAGCCGATCACAAGCCTCCGGCAATTGTTTCCGCCACCGATTTTCCTGCCGTCGAGGTCCATCCGGCAGAACATCTGGCGATTGCGGTCGAGCCCTACGATACACCCAGCAGGCTCAAGCTCTTTCGCGTGAATTATCTTGCTCACGGCTTCATGCCGATTCGCCTGATCATCACCAACACTGGAAGCCAGGCCATTTCGCTCAAGGATGCGCGCATCCTTTTTGTCACGGCTGCGGGTGATCGATTGCAGGCTGCGGAACCACGCGATATCGAGCGCCGCATGGTTCACATTCACGCCAGCAGCATGCCCAGTCCGATACCCGGTCTGCATCTGCCGCACAAGGATGTTGCGAGAGAGATTGAACGCGACTTCGACACCCTGGAGTTCCAGGCGCTGGTCGTCAAGCCCCACTCCACGGAGGCAGGATTTCTCTTCTACGATGTGGATGGCATGCATCATCCCCTGCAGGGTTCTGCCATCAATCTGCATGCCTTGCGATTTGCAGACGGCAGGGAATTGTTCTACTTTGAGATTCCCTTCGACAAATATCTGGCCTCGCACGGGCACCAGATGAATTGATCGGCTGCTGATCCCGGTTTGCTGCTAGCGCGGCTCGTCACCCTCTGCGTGCGTTGCTGCTGAGATTTTCGCGCAGGCATAAAAGCTGAGCGCGGCATCCCCTTGCTCGAGGATGCGCCATCGTTTCAGGCAGCCGTAGCAATCCTGCAATGCAGACTTGCGCCGATGTTCGGCAATCACCCAGGCGTCGTTCGCAAGCAGGCTGCAGGCTGTGAATCCCAGCGCTTCCAGGGTCTGGGTGTAGGCATCGGCGTCGTCCCAGGGAGGGTCGAGGTAGACCCAGTCGTACAGCTCGCCGGATGCGGCCCGCTGCAGCCACTGCGCCGCTTTGGCCCGCACGCGATGCGCCTGCCGACCGATACCCATATTTCTGCAGTTCGACTCCAGGATGGCCATGGACTGCGCTGACTGCTCCACAAACGTGACCGATGCGGCGCCGCGGCTCAAGGCTTCCACGCCAACGGCACCCGTTCCGGCAAAGAGATCGAGCACGCGGGCGCCGGCAACGCGATTGCGCGCACCATTCTCCAGCACATTCATCAGCGTTTCCCGCAGCCGGTCCGAGGTTGGCCGAGTCGCCTGTCCGGATGGCGCCAGCAGAGGTCGCGACCGAAATTGTCCACCAATCACGCGCATCTCGTTCCTGAGGATACAGGATGGACCCGTGTCGGCAGCCTGAACCAGCCGCTACAATGAGTGCATGCGTGGATGGTCACTGCCGCTGGGGCGATGGATGGGTGTGGAGCTTCGTATCCACACGCTTTTCGTGATTCTCATCGCCATCTGCATGCTCTACAGTCAGTCGCTGGGCGGCACCATGAGCGCCGGGCTGGCGTTGTGGCTGCTAATTGTTGCCGCTGTCTTTGTGCGCGAATGTGCGCGACTGCTGGTTGCCGCCTGGTACGGACTGCGTCTGCGCGCGGTTCTGCTGCTGCCGATCGGCGGCATGTTTGCCTATGCCAATCCGGAAAGCCAGGAGCTGGCAAATTCAGCGGAAACGCAGTACGTGCTTGCTCTTGCCGGGCCGGTGGCCAATCTGGTGACTGCACTCATGCTGGCTGCCACCATGACGGGAGCCAGTGCGGCATTCCCGCTGCTCACCCTGCCTTACGTCACTCCCATGGCATTGTTGCGCAGCGCCGTCTGGCTGCAGGCATTTCTTGGCATTCTGCATCTGCTGCCCGCCTATCCGCTGGATGCCGGGCGGCTGCTGCGCACCTCCTATACGCACGCCAGCGGACAGACTTCACCCAGCCGCGCCATTACCCTGCTGGGGCAGGGCATTGCGCTGGGCACCATTGTCGCCGGATTTTCTCTGCATGATCCGCTGCTGTCCTCCGTCGGCTTCTTCGTCTTCATTGGCGCTCAAATCGAGGATCAGGGAGTGCTCTTTCAATCTGTGGTGGATGCCGTGCAGATGAAGGAGGTCATGCTGACTGATTTTGCCATGCTGTCCCCTTCGGACACGCTGCTGGACGCACTGCGCCGCTGTATTCATACGCTGCAGGAGGACTTTCCAGTGGTGCGCGGCACCCAGCTGGTGGGCATCGTCAACCGTCAGCGCATTCTGGATTCGCTGCGCGCCGAGGGCAACGGTTACGTGCAGGGAATCATGACCCGCAGCTTCCAGATCGCGCGCCCGGAGGATACGCTGGGAACCATGATTCGCCGCATCACCGCCGGGCAGGGCCTGACGCTGATTCCTGTGGCGGAGGGTGAGCGGATCGTGGGTGTCGTCAGCGTTCAGAATCTCATGTCATCCATGTCGCTGCTGAATGAACAGCGTCGACTGGAGCGCATCAGCCTGGAGCGCTGATTCCGTTCGATTGGAAAGATCTTGATGGAGAATCTGCCTGCACTGCCGGAGTTTGAAGATTCCAAAGACCAGCCGCTTGCTCCCGGCCTGTACCTGGTGGCAACGCCCATCGGCAATCTGGAAGATATCACCCTGCGAGCGCTGCGCGTGCTGCGCAGTTGTGATCGGATTGCCTGCGAAGATACTCGACAGACGCGCAAGCTGCTGAACCACTTTGCCATTTCCACGCCAGCCATCAGCTGCCATGAACATAACGAGCGCGAGCGCGCCGTGGAGCTGATCGCTGCCATGCAGGAAGGGCAGCGGGTTGCACTGGTCTCCGATGCCGGAATGCCGGGCATCAGCGATCCGGGTACGTGGCTGGTTCGTGCGGCGCTGGATGCGGATGTGCGTGTGTATCCCATTCCCGGAGCCAATGCCGCGCTTACGGCCCTGGTAGCCTCCGGGCTACCGACGCGATCCTTCCGATTTCTTGGTTTTCTGCCGGAGAAATCCGGTGCGCGGCGAACGGCCCTGGAGGCGATTGCTGCCGGTCAGCCAGCGGCTGCGGATGCTGCAGAGCCTGAAACCCTGATCTTCCATGAGGCGCCCCATCGCATTCTGGACACGCTGCAGGACATGCGGGAACTGTGGGGAGAAGAGCTGCAGGTGGTCGTGGCCCGCGAAGTGACCAAGCTGCACGAGGAGTTTCTGCGCGGCACGGTATCCGCAGTGCTGCAGCAGCTGGCGTCTGTGGATCGGGTGCGCGGCGAGATCACGCTGCTTGTCTCGGCGCCGCAGGGAGTTTCCGCAGAGACCGGGCAGGATCTGCTTGCCGCGCTTGCCGGCCTGCAGTCCGCGGAGGGGCTTTCGGAAAAAGATGCCCTCAAGCAGCTGGCACGGCAAAGTGGCCGCTCCAAGAGCGAGTTATATCGCGAACTGCAGCGGCAGCGAGCCTCCTTGCGCAACCGATAGCGCGCCTAATCCGCCTCGCCCAGCGCTTCCCGAATCTCGGAAATCAACTCCATCAGCTGCTCGCGCTTGCGTTCGCTCATGTCTACAAAGCGAACTCCAATCGTGTTGCGATTGATGATGGCCTGGCTCACTCCTCCCAGTCGAAACGGCAGTCCATGCAGATAGAACTCGGTTTCGATGCGCACATAAATGCCAACATTGAAGCGCTCCTGGGTAACGATGCGACAGCCCGCCATGCTTAAGTCCTGAATGGATCCGTGCATGCAGATTCCAGTCTTGACCAGATGGAGCTGGGCCCGGGTGTCCACCTTCAGGCGTCGATGTGCACGCCGCTCTCGCGTTTGCGATGCCGCTCCAGAGTTTGCAGATATCTCCGGCAGCTCGAACGTCGGCACCTCAATGTGGACGCTCAGCGAGGCGTCTTCCGGCTCGGAAGCGTCAGCCGGGATTTTGTCGCTTGAACTGGCCTGTGTTGTCTCCAGGACTTCTGGCTCCTGCGGCGCAGCCGCAGCACGGAAGGCATCCGCTGAGGGCTGGATGCTTGGATCGTCAGCAGGCTCGTGCATCTCGGAAGAATGTTCCGGTTCGATGTGGATGTCGGCTTCGATGCGAAGTGGAGTGGGTTCTGCATCGCTGGGCGGGTTTGCCGCAGATGTCGTTACGCCGGCTGCTGCGGCTGCCTGCTCCATCGCCAGCTCTTCCAGAACTTCTACAAGTACCGCACGGCGCCGTTCATTCAAATCGACAAACCGAATGCCAATCGACTCTCTGGTACGCCGACCCGCAGTAACGCCAACAAGACGGAAGGCGATGCCTCGCACCTGAAACTGCAACTCCACGCGCAGCATGGCACCTGTGAGGAAACGCGTATCCATTTCCAGCCGGCATCCACCGGAACTCAGATCGCGAATGCGTCCCCGGAGCGATGTTGCTCCGGAGATGGGATGTACCTGCACCTGTTCATCGATGGAAAAGCGCGGTGCGAGCCGACGCTCGGCACCCTGCTCCTGCGGCGCAGGGATGGATTCCGCGTTCGGTAAGGGAAGGGATTCCTTCTTGCTGGGACTTTGCATCCATGCAGCCATGGGCATGCTCCTGGCTCTCCTGAGCATGCCTATCGGCTGGATGGGATTTTTCTTGAATGACGATCGTTTCAGGCCTGCCGCTTTGTTTTTTTTGGAAGCGGCGGCAGAAATCTAGTGGCTGCCAGCCAGTTCCCAGGGGCGTGCCGGAGCTGCTCCGGCAGCTTCGCGACCCTTGACGCGATCGTACTGATAGAGATCGCTCGTCGTACCCAGCGATTCGTTGTAGAGGCTGACGCCTCCGGTCACGACCGTCAGCTCCTCGGTGAAGCGATGCATGGCGCGCAACTGGTCTGCCGTGGCTGGAATTTCAAAACGGCTCACCTGCAGAAACTTCTGATACCCGCGGTCGAGAAGGCGGGCAATGTCGCCTGCCACCACCACTCCGGGGCGTTCCCGGTAGGCAAAAATCGCACCTACGGTGTCCGGCGTATTGCCTTCATGCGGAAACAGAACGGCAGCGCAGCCGAATTTCTGGACGCGAATTCCGACAGGGGTTTCGGTGACTTCAAAATCATGCTGCCGCAGGGCAGAGACTGCCTCGTCTACACTTGCTTTCGTCGGCTTTCGGCTCATGTCTGGACAATACTCCTGGTTTCCTCTGGACGCAGCTTCCGGAGCTGGCGCAGGCGGGTTTCATGCTGAAATCGGCTACTGAACCGATAAACTTTACTCTCGCACACCCGTCAAGGACGCTGCAATGGAACGAAGCGGAACTGCCCCGAAGCAATTGCAGATGCTGGATCAGGCATACCGAAAAGTGGTACAGGATGCACTTCGCACCTGGCCGCAGGAGGCCTGCGGCGCTCTTTTGGGCCCCGAGGGTGAATCGAATGATCCGCAGATTGGAGCGTTGGTCGCAGACAGGCCACGCATTGTTGTGGATGCGCAGCCAGCCGCAGGAGTGGACACCGTGCGATCGCCGGATTCCTTCCAGATCGGGGCGCAGGATATGGTTGCGCTGCACGCCCACGCGCAGGAAGTGGGCATGGCGATTGTTGGCTTCTATCACTCGCATCCGAACGCCGGAGCTGTCCCCTCGCGCACAGATCTGCCGCAGTTTGCAGCGCAGGCTTCGGTACGATTCGGAGCCACCTGGCCGGGACACGCACTGGTGATTGTTTCCGTGGCCAACGGAGCCTGCGAGGCCGTGCAGGCCTACTGGCTCACGGACGGAGAGCATGCCCGGTATGAGCCGCTGGAGCTGGTCAGGATTCCTCCATCCCGCGACCCATGCCAAAGGCAGCAGCCGGAACGTACAATCAATGCGGAATGACGCAATTGCCCCATGCCGCAAAGGACCTGCCGGAGCTGACGGCAGAGGATCGGCAACGCTACGCTCGCCATCTGAGCCTGCCTGAGGTTGGCGAATCCGGACAACGCAGGCTGGCCGCGGCCCGGGTGTTGTGTGTAGGCGTAGGTGGACTGGGCTCTCCGGTGGCGCTCTATCTGGCAGCCGCGGGTGTGGGTACGCTGGGCCTGGTGGATGGCGACTGCGTGGAGGCCACCAATCTGCAACGCCAGGTGCTGCACGGAACGTCCGACGTTGGCAGCCGCAAGGTGGACTCGGCAGAGCGGCGGCTTCTGGCGCTCAATCCAGCGCTCCGGCTGGAGTTGCATGCCACCATGTTGCGTGCAGCCAATGCGCGGGAGTTGATTCGCGGCTACGACGTGGTGGTGGATGGCACGGATAACTTCGCAACGCGCTACCTGGTGAACGACGCCTGTGTGCTGGAGCACCGTCCCAACGTCTACGGCAGCATCTTTCGCTTTGAAGGGCAGGCCAGTGTCTTTGCTCACGCGGATGGGCCCTGCTATCGCTGTCTTTATCCGGAGCCACCACCGCCGGGGCTGATTCCGGATTGCGCTGAAGGGGGCGTTCTGGGTGTGCTGCCCGGGCTGATCGGGACGATTCAGGCGACCGAGGCAATCAAGGTGATTTTAGGGCTGGAGGGTACGCTCACCGGGCGCCTTCTGATGGTGGATGCACTGGCCATGCGCTTCCAGACGCTTGCCCTGCAGCGCGATCCGGAGTGCCCCATCTGTGGTGCGTCGCCCGTGATCCGCGAGCCCATCGAATATCGAGAGCTGTGCGGCTGGATGAAGGATGCAGAGGAGAAGAAGGATATGAATGGAATTCCGCAGATCAGTGTGCACGAACTAAAGCGCAAACGCGAGGCCAGGGAGCCGCATCTGCTGCTGGATGTGCGAGAGCAATGGGAGCACCAGACAGCCAATCTTGGCGGGCACCTGATCCCCCTGCAGGAGTTGCACCTGCGCGTGCACGAACTGGATCGCGATCTGGAGATTGTGGTCCACTGTCGCAGCGGTGCTCGCAGCCAGAAGGCCGCAGAGATGCTGCGCGCAGCCGGCTTTCATCGGGTTGCGAATCTGTCCGGCGGCATTCAGGCCTGGTCGCGGGAGATCGATCCCGGCGTACCCAGCTACTGAGTCCCATTCCACATCCCGCTGGCGCGTTCGACCGGTACTTTGCGTGAGAATGCAAGGTGTTTTCCCGGACAAAACGCTGTCCTGCATCGCAGGACAGCGTTTTGTCATTCAGCAGTAGACTCTCTTCAGGAGAAACAGGGGTGCTCCGCGAAAGCGGGGCTGAGAAAAGACCCTTCGCACCCGAACCGGATAATACCGGCGTGGGAAGTTTCCGGAAGAACGAACAATCACTGGCTCGTTCCAGGGCACGACCCGTAGTGCAAGGCGCCTCTTGTTTCCTCAATTTTTCTCGATGAGGAAGCGATGATGGGCAACCATGGGAAGCAAACAGAAATCAGGGATACATGGGAGCCAGTCGCTGGCCGACTGACCCGAAGCTCAGCTTTCAGGCGGGCAGCCGCCAGTGTCTGCGTGAGGGGAATCGCCTTTGCAGCGATCTGCGGAGTCGTAGCAGCCTGCGCGCCAATGGCCGCCGCGCAGGCTGGAAGCGTACCAGCCATGCCGCATGCAAATCGGAAGCAGGAGCAGGCGCGCAAGGCTGCCGGCATTGCACCGGTGACAACGACCGTCGTGGTGCAGGCGCAGGCCGGAGACACCTATCTGCCGGAGCGCGTGCAGGTGGGAACGCTGGATGGCAGCCCGCTGCTGACGACCCCTGTCTCAGCAACCGTGGTCACGCGGGAGCTGATGCAGGACCAGTTCAACCGCGTGCTGTCCGACGTGGTGAAGAACGATGCCTCGATTGGGGAGGACTACGCACCGGTTGGCTACTACGGCGACTTTGCCATCCGCGGATTTCCCATCGACCTGGCCACCGGTCTGGAGATCAACGGAATGACCATCGTCGGGGAGCAGGATGTGCCGCTGGCCAACAAGGAGCGGGTTGAATTTCTGAAGGGAATTGCCGGCGTTGAGAGCGGCGTAACCACGGCTGGCGGTCTGATCAACTACGTCACCGAGCGTCCGCATGCGGTGCGGCAGTTGGAGATGGATACCGATCAGAGAGGCAGTGAAATGGGGGATCTGGAACTGGGCTGGCTGCTGGGACGGCGCAGGCAGTTTGGAACCCTGTTTCACTTCCTTGGCGAGGGGATTCACAGCTACGTTAACGATGCCGACGGCGTGCTGGGCGGAGCGACCTTCGACGGCGACTGGAAGCTGACGGATCGTACGACACTTTCCGGCGACTTCGAGTATCAGCACCTCGTGCAACACTCAGTGGCGGGGTACCAGCTGCTGGGCGGCGCCGTGGTGCCCTATCACGTGTATCCCTCCACGATGCTTGGCCAGCAGCCATGGTCCAAGCCGAATACCTTTGACACCTTCAACACCAATGCGCGCCTTGAAAGCGAGTACGGTCACCAGGGCTGGCGCAAAAACTGGCGTGGCTTTGCATCGGCCAGCTTCAGCCAGTCGCTCATTGACGACAACGTGATCTATCCCTACGGCTGCTACTACGAGGCGGTCTGCAATCAGGGACCGGGTGGACCACCTCCGTTTTTCTTTGCACCGGACGGGACCTATGACATCTACGACTATCGCGATCCGGGCGAGCGGCGGCGGGATGCTGTGGCCGAGGCCGTTGCGCTGGGTGAGGTGAGCACGGGCAAGGTGCAGCATCATCTGGCCGTCGGCGGCGAGCTGTTTCTGCGAAGCGTCAACCTGCCGGGACCGCCGCCAGCCGGTGCTCCGTCCACCGTGCAGAACGGGGCCGTCTACGCTTACATCGGAAGCGAAAATATCTTCCAGAACAACATTGTCTATCCGGACTCGACGGCTGACCTGAGCGCCGGTCCGGTGGTGCTGTGGGAGGATGACCACCAAAGCTCGCTGCTGCTGCAGGATCGCATGGAGCTTCCCGGGCATGTTCAGCTCATTGCGGGCGGTCGCTTCACCTCGCTGCGGGATCACAACTACGGTCAGCCCAACTCCGCCGGAACGGCAAATGGAGAACTGGTGACCAACAAGCTGCTGTGGCTGCCGCAGTACGCGGTCACGTGGAATCCGCGAGCGGATTTGACGCTCTATGGGAATTACAGCGTGATGCTTTCGCTGGGCCCACAGGGTCCGTTCTGGGCGGGCGGATATTATCTGCCACCGTTTTTCACGCGGCAGGCAGAGGGCGGTGTGAAGTATCAGTGGAGAAACAGAATGCTGATAACGGCTGATCTGTTTCATATGCGCGCACCGTTCTTCTATCCGCAGGTGATTGACGCGGCCGGGGACCAGAGCTTTCTCTCCGCCGGGCATGAGACGCATGACGGCGTGGAGGCAGGTGCCCAGGGCGTGGTCAACAACTGGCTTCGTCTCTCTGCAACCGCTGCGGGAATCCGGGCAATTTCCAACGGTTCGCTCACGCCCGGCTTCAATGGAAAGCAGGTCATCAATCAGCCCAGGCTGCGTACGGATCTCTTCGCCGATCTTGCCGTGCCGCAAAAGTGGGCGCTGCATCTGAAGGGTCTGCATCTGATGCCGGGCTGGAGCCTGACCACACGGAAATTTGCCACGCGGGATGACCAGGTGAGTGTGGGCGGCTACAGCCTGTTCAATCTGGGAGCACGGTATGTGCCGGGCGGTGACAATGGCCGGATGATCTTCCGCATCTACGCGGATAACATTCTGGACAAGCGCTACTGGAAAGATACCGGCGCCAACTACGGAGATACCTTCGTCCACCTGGGCGCGCCCACCACGGTGCGGCTGTCTGTGGTCTATCGTTTCTAGCGTGGCAGCTGGCGCGGAATCGAGTCTGGCGCAGGTGCATGCCTGCGCTAGACTCGATGAGTGGCTGCAACCGCGGCCAGGAGAAGGTCAGGCATGAGAAATCGAATGAAGATGCAAGGCGTATTCGCGCTGGGCGCGGCAAGCCTGATGTTGGGTACAGCTTGGGCGCAATCTTCCCCGGCGGCGACGGAGAAGACTGCTGCCGTGTCCGCAACTGCAGACGCAACGACGCAAGGAACGGTCACGGTGGGTGGCCAGACCATCGCCTACACTGCCGTGGCTGGCACCATTACCGTGGGTGGAACCGAGGCCGGTGACGCTCAGCTTGGGCTGGATGGAAAGCTGCTCCCGGAGTACGCGGCGACGGCGCCGAAGGATGCTGCCGATGCTGCCCCGACGGCGCGCATCTTCTATGTGGCCTACTTCAAAAAAGGAGCCGCGGCGGAGAAGCGTCCGGTGACGTTTTTGTATAACGGTGGCCCTGGCAGCTCAACGATGTGGCTGCACATGGGCTGCTTTGGACCCGAGCGGGTGCAGGTGCCCGATACCAAGCATCCGGAAGGATCGCCCTATGCGATCCGCAACAACGGTGCAAGCCTGCTGGACGCCAGTGACCTGGTGTTCATCGATGCGCCGGGG
>JAJZGG010000005.1:0-58430 GCA_021804965.1 Acidobacteriota bacterium | reverse complement strand
GGGGACGGGATTCAGCCGGATCTATGGAAAGAATGCCGCGAAGGCATTTTATGGAATTGATCCGGATGCGCAGGCCTTCGCTCGATTCATCCGTCGGTTTCTGACCAAATATGAGCGCTGGAATTCGCCGAAGTACCTGATGGGCGAAAGCTACGGAACGCCGCGCAGCGCAGTGCTGAGCGCTGACCTGCACGGAATCGATCTGAATGGAGTGATTCTGCTGTCGACGATTCTGGGATTCGACAACAGCGTGGATGAGCCGCGGCTGAATCCGGGCGTCGATCAGGCCTATGCACTGGCACTGCCCACCTACGCAGCCACGGCGCTCTACCATCACAAGCTGCCGAACCCGCCCGCATCTCTCGATGCACTGCTGCCAGAAGTGGAGCAATGGGCGCTGGGCGACTATATGCATGCTCTGCTGCAGGGGGCAGCGCTGCCGGAAGCCGAGCGGCAGAAGGTGGCCGCACAGTTGCACAACTACACGGGCCTGCCGGTGGATTATCTGCTGAAGAGCAACCTGCGCGTGGAGGGTGGGGCATTTTCCAAGATGCTGCTGGATGCCACCGATACCTCGACCGGGCGGTTGGATACGCGCTACACCGGGCCGGACTATGATCCACTCAGCGAGCAGACTCAGTATGATCCGCAGAGCAATGCCGTCTCGTCTGCCTATACGGCGGCCATCAACAGCTATCTGCGCGGCACGCTGAAGTACGGCGAAAATCAGACCTACAAGCCCAGTGCCTATCGCGATCCGGACTTCCGCTGGCAGTATCGCAACGGTGAGGGCGGACAGAACGTGATGCCGAGCCTGGCGCACACCATGAAGGCCAATCCGGGCATGCATGTGCTCGTTGCCGGTGGATATTACGACCTGGCAACGCCGTTCTTCGAAGGCAAGTTCGAGATGCTGCATCTGCCCATCCCGCAGGATCTGCAGAAAAACATCGAATATCACTACTATCCGGCCGGACACATGATCTACGTGAATGATGCCGTGCTGGAGCGGTTCCACAACGACGTGGCAGCCTTCATTCACAAAACGGAAGATGGCAGCGCGACCAAGTAAATCACCCGCTGCTGCGCTTGCGGACAGATCACCTGCCTGCGGCTGAAAAGATAGTTTCCCCGGTTGTGGCATCAATGGACCACGGCCGGGGAGGCGGCAGGTGCATGTTTCCAGCGCCCATTTCCAGTGGCATCCAGAAATATCGTGAATCCCACAACGCGTCCGGGTGCCATTGATCCGCCATGAAGATCACCGTGGTCACTTTCGATCCGGCTACTTTCAGCAGCATTGTCGATTGCGAGCCGTAGTTCCTGGCAGCAGCAGGTGCAAGGGTGCGAAACTCCGTCCAGGGCCCTGTCAGTGCCGGTGCTGTGGCATAGACATTCGGGTTGGGTTTCCAGCCGGTCATATGCGAACCAACCACGTAGTAGGTTCCCCGGAGATGCACCAGCGCACCGCCTTCCAGTGGGGCAGGAAGGAAGCAGGTCTTCTCCACATTCATAAAATCCCCGGTCAGGCGCGCAATGAAAAATCCGTGCGTCGGGCGTGATTCAAAGATCAGATAGGCGGAGCCGTCGTCATCGACGAACTGGCCTATATCGCGGCTTTCCTCGCCCAATGGACGGTAGCTTTTCACATACTTGTAGGGGCCTTGGATGCGGTTGCTGACGGCAACCATCACCCTGGCAAACGAGTAGTGCGCATCATCCAGATGGGCATAGAGCACAAACTTCCCCGTGCTGGCGTTGACAAAAACCTTGGGTCGCTCCAGCACCCAACCCGGCCCCAGATGCTCCGGATCGGAGAGCGCAAGCGATTTGCCGCAGAAGCGCCAGTGCATCAGATCGCGTGACGAGTAGCAGGCAACATAGCGTTTCGCCGGATCATTGTCCCGCGAACGATCCTCCCCAAACCAGTAGTACATGCCTTTCCAAAAGGTGATTCCCCCACCGTGCGCCTGAATCAGACGGCCGTGATTATCCCTCCACTGATCTCCCGGACGGACCACTCCTGTCTGCGCCCCTGCAGCAAGGGACGAGGCCAGCACGCAGGAAAGCACAAGAGCAAACAGCTTCCGCCTCATCGGATCTTCCTTTCGTGGGGGGGAATTTCCCCTGGGGTTTGCCGCCTCGTTCTGCGCAGCGTCATGGATTTCCGTGATCCATCAGCTGCCTGTATGCACCACGTGCAGCAGGGGCTCGTTGCGCAGGATCCGTCCGATCTGGCGGGCAGCCAGTCCAACCGCTCGTGGCGCAGAGCGCGGCGTGATGCCAGCGATATGGGGTGTGATCAGCACGTTTGGCGCTTTCCATAGCGCATGCTCGGGGTGCAGTGGCTCCGGATCGGTCACGTCCACCGCAGCACGGATACGACCGGAGTGGAGGGCATCCACCAGCGCATTCGTATGCACCACCGGACCGCGCGCTGCATTCACCAGCAATGCACCTTGTGGAAGCAGCGAGAGCTGTGATGCGCCGATCAGGTGATGCGTCTGTGGCGTGAGCGGCAGGATCAGGATGAGGATCTCCGCCTGCGGAAGCAACGCATCCAGCTCGCTGACAGCGTGTACAGGAACAGGCTGGGTGCGGGCCGTGCGGGCAACTCGCGTGAGCTCCACACCGAAGGGCAGAATCAGGCTTTCAATGGTCTTGCCGATCGAGCCGTAGCCCACCAGCAGAACGCGCTTGCCATGCAGTTCCTCCTGCTGGATGGGCGGGAATGTGGGCGTGGGATTGGCGTGAATGCGTGCGTATACGTCGGGAATCTGTGACCGGCTGCGCCAGTCGCAGGACTGCTGCATCTGGTGGTACCAGGGAAAGTATTTGAGCATGGAGAGAATCGCGGTGACGGTCCACTCCGCAGTGGGAATGTTGTGGGCATCCTGCGCGTTGCAGATGGTTACACCTGTCGGAGCCAGGGCGATGAGCCAGTCTGTGCCGGCCATCAGGCTGAGGATGGTGCGAACGCCACGCAGATGCGGCCAGATGCGCTGGCCGATGGCCGGTGCCGGAGGCGGAATCCAGAGATCGATCTCGTAGATCTCTTCCGGATGGGATGGAATCGGAACCAGCTCGATTCCTGCCGGAAGCAGGGCGAGCAGCTCTGGGGTGAAGGATGCTGGATAGCCAACGCGCATGAAGGATTCTCCGTACTGACGCACATCATACCAACGGCTGCGGCTGCAGCGGGTGCGCACAGGATTCTGGTAGCATGAGGATGCTTTCGGAAACGATTCCGGAAAGGATTTACAAGCCCCGAAATGCCATCGATGGATCGATCCACACAGAGACAGCAGGCTGGAGAAAAGATTCTGCGCCTGGATGCGCGGGACAACGTGGCGGTGGCTCTTGAGTTCCTGCCTGCCGGCGAAGAGATTCCCGTCGACGGCCAGCGGTTGCAACTGAATCAGCCGGTGGAAGCCAAGCACAAGATTGCATTGGAGCCAATGGACGCTGGTGCGGCGGTGTGGATGTACGGAGTGCTGGTGGGCCGGACGCGCACGGCAATTCCAGCCGGGGGCCTGCTGACAACGCAGAATGTGTCCCATGACGCTGCCGGATATGCTGTGGGCAGCAGCGGACACTACGCGTGGACGCCCCCGGAGGTGGATCGTTGGCGCGGGACAACCTTCGATGGATATCGCCGCGCGGATGGACAGGTGGGAACACGGAATTACTGGCTGGTGATTCCGCTGGTCTTCTGCGAAAACCGCAATGTAGATGCGCTACGCGAGGCTCTGGAAGAGGAGCTGGGATATGCGTCACCGAATGCGCATCGTGCGCTGGTGCGCACGCTGGCCGCAAAGTGGCGGGGCAGTGCAGGCGCTGCGGTGCAATCTGCAAACCCGAAAATCTTTCCCCAGGTGGATGGCATTCGATTCCTGACGCACCAGGGCGGCTGCGGCGGCACGCGGGAAGACGCGCAGGCGCTCTGCGGCTTGCTGGCCGGCTACATCCATCATCCCAATGTTGCAGGTGCCACGGTGCTGAGCCTGGGCTGCCAGAATGCGCAGCCGAAGATGCTGCGCGAGGAGCTGGAAAAACGGGGGCAGACCGAGAAGCCGGTTTTGATCTTCACGCAGCAGGAGGCTGGCACCGAGCAGTCGCTGCTCGAGCAGGCGATTGCAGCCACATTCTCCGGCCTGGAGGCAGCAAATGCCGCACGTCGCGAGCCAGCCCTGCTCAGCGCGTTGACGGTTGGGTTGAAGTGCGGTGGCTCGGATGGATTCAGCGGCATCTCCGCCAACCCTGCCATTGGTCATCTCTCGGACATGGTGGTGGCGCTGGGTGGCCGTACGATTCTCTCGGAGTTCCCGGAGCTGTGCGGGGTGGAGCAGGAGCTGATCGATCGCTGTGCGCGGGTAGAGTCTGCGGAGCGATTTGCAGCGCTGATGCGCGCCTATGAGGCGCGCGCCCGGGCAGTGCATTCGGGCTTTGAGATGAATCCCTCGCCCGGCAATATTCGCGATGGATTGCTCACCGATGCCATGAAGTCAGCAGGCGCGGCACGCAAGGGCGGCACGGCTCCGGTGGCCGATGTGCTGGATTATCCAGAGTATGTCCGTCGAGCAGGCCTGACGCTGCTCTGCACCCCTGGCAATGATGTGGAAGCGGTGACGGCGCAGGTGGGTGCAGGGGCCAATCTGGTGCTGTTCACAACCGGGCTGGGAACGCCCACGGGCAATCCGATTGCGCCGGTGATGAAGCTGGCGACCAATGCGCGGCTGGCTGCGCACATGCCGGATATCATCGACTTCGATACAAGTGCGATTCTGCGCGGCGAAGCCACCGTGGAGCAGGTTGGTGAAGCGATCCTGGCCGAGGTGGTGGAAGTGGCAAGCGGACGCAGACTGACCAAGGCCGAAGCCTTGCGTCAGGACGACTTCATTCCCTGGAAGCGCGGCGTTTCGCTCTGACCGGAGGGCGGTAAGCATGGAAGCAACGTGGCGATGGTTTGGACCGCACGATCCGGTCTCTCTGCAGGAAGCTCGGCAGGCTGGCGCGAGGGGAATCGTGAGTGCGCTGCACGACTTTGCACCCGGCGTGGTGTGGCCGGTGGAGGCAATCGAGGAGCGGCGGCTCAGAGTTGAGGCAGCCGGCCTGCGCTGGAGCGTGGTGGAGAGCGTCAACGTCAGCGAGGCGATCAAGCGGCGCAGCGGCCCGTGGCGGCAGCACATCGATGCCTACATTCAGACGCTGCACAACCTCGCGCAATGCGGACTGCGTGTGGTCTGCTACAACGCAATGCCGGTTCTCGACTGGCTGCGTACGGATCTGGGCTGGGAGCTTGTCGACGGCTCGGTGACCATGCGGCTGGATGTGACCGCGATGGCTGCCTTTGATCTGTTTGTGCTGCGTCGCAGCGGTGCGGAAGCAGATTGGGATGCTACGTTGCAGCGCGCTGCGGCGGAGCGATTCCAAGCCATGAGCGAAGGGGAACGGGCACAGCTGGAGCGCATCGTTCTGGCTGGATTGCCGGGCTCGAAGGATGTCTATTCGCTGGAGTATCTGCGGGAGTCGATTGCGGTCTATCGCGAATTGGGTCGCGAGGGATTTCAGGCGAATGTCAGCGATTTTCTTCGAGCGGTGGCACCGGTGGCTGAGGAGCTCGGAGTGCGGCTTTGCATTCATCCGGATGATCCGCCGCGTTCGCTGCTGGGATTGCCGCGGATATGCAGCACTGCGGACGATCTGCGCGCACTGATGGAGGCAACGCCGGAGCCGGCGAATGGAATCACCTTCTGCTCGGGTTCGCTGGGAGTGCGGGAAGACAATGATCTTGCCGCGATACTGAGCCGGTTTGCCGAGCGGGTCTGGTTTGTCCATCTGCGGGCCACGCGGCGCGAACAGAATCCGCTGAGCTTTCACGAGGCTCCGCACCTCGAGGGCGATGTCGATCTCGTGGAGCTGCTGTGTCTGCTGGTGCGCGAGGAGCGGCGTCGGCGTGCCGCGGGTGACCTGCAGGAGATTCCCTTCCGCGCCGATCATGGGCTCAAGATTCTTACGGATCGGGAGCGCGAATGTGTGCCGGGTTATCCGGCGGTGGGCCGGCTGAAGGGCCTTGCCGAACTGCGCGGCGCGCTGGCGGCGGTTGAGCGCCTGCTCTAATCCGATCTTCAGTCTGCCACAAGCAAAACGTGCAGCGTGCGCGGTCCGTGCACACCGCGAATGCGGGTCATCTCAATGTCTGCCGTGGCCGATGGCCCGGAGATGAAGGTGGTGGGAAGATCCGGCACAAGGCGCGGAAATGCCAGCGGCACGCTGGCCACGAGCTGACTTTCCAGAACCACGCAAAGATGAAAGTCAGGAATGAGCGTGTGGCGACGCAGCCCCTGGCCTGAGCCGGATTGCAGGACGATGGATCCGGTCTCCGCAATGGCTACCGTGCAGCCGGTCAGAATGCCCGGCACGCGATCAAGTTCGTGAACGGACAGCGAATCTGCCGCGGGAAAATCACAGCCCTCCGGCAGCCACTCCCTGGGAACGCCCGAGGCGACAGCCGGCGTAGCCAAACGACGCGCCGCAAGCGTGGCCGCAATGGCCGCGGGCAGGTCGGCAGGCGTGGCAACGCGGGTACAGGCTGCGTCGTACTCATGCAGCCGTTCGACAAAGAGATCGCGGATGGAGCGGTCGCTGTTCGCGTTTGCAGAGCGATAGTCGCGGGCGATCTGCGCGTAGCTGGCGGCTGCCGCCGAGGAGGCAGCGGAACTGTCACGGCCAAGCGCAGCGGCAATGCGGTTGAGAATCCGTGCGCGGGAATCGTCAGTCATGGCGCGGCTCCGAGGGTTGTTCTGCGGACGGCTGCAACGATGAATTGGCCGAGCGGGTGCGGCGCCACCAGTCGCGGAAGGATTCAGCAGGCAGTGCAGGCAGGTCGCGGGTTTTTGTCCATCCGTTCAGCATGCCGGGCAGCCACTCAATGAACCCATTGCGGGAGACGAGTGGTCGCTGTGCAGCCTGCGCCAGATGAACGGCGGCATGGAGCCGGCTTCCATCCTGCATCAGAAAGGCAGCGGATTTCATCGCGATATTCCAGAGACTCAGGGAACCGGCAACTGTCGATTGCTGCTGTTCGACGATCTTGCCACGTAGATGAATGAGCACCTCTGGAATGTTGATGGCAACCGGGCAGACCTCATAACAGGCTCCGCAAAGCGACGAGGCATAGGGCAGGGACTGTGCAGCCTGCATGGAGTGAAGCTGCGGCGTTAGGATGGCTCCGATCGGCCCTGCATAGACGGAATCATAGGCATGCCCACCCGTCTGGTGATAGACGGGGCAGGTATTCAGGCACGCCGCGCAGCGAATACAGCGCAGGGTCTGGCGGGATTCGTCATCGGCAAGAATGGGCGAGCGACCGTTGTCGAGCAGGATCACGTGGAATTCGCGTGGACCGTCGTTGCCCGGCGTGCCGGACCAGATGGAATTGTAGGGATTCATCCGTTCGCCGGTGGCTGAGCGCGGCAGGGTTTGCAGAAAAACCTCGAGATCCTGAAAGCTGGGAAGAACCTTTTCAATGCCGACGATGGTGATGAGCACATCCGGAAGCGTCAGGCACATGCGGCCGTTGCCCTCCGATTCGACAATGCAGACGCCACCCGTATCGGCAAGCAGAAAATTGGCTCCAGAGATGGCGACACGCGTGGATAGAAACTTCTGGCGCAGGTAGTCGCGTGCAGCGGCGGCCAGTGCTTCCGGCTCATCGGAGAGTTCGGGTCGGTGCATCTCGCGCGCAAAGAGATCGCGAATCTGGCCACGGCTTTTATGCAGCGCAGGTACGACGAAGTGCGACGGCCGATCCCTGCCCATCTGGATGATCAGTTCGGCGAGGTCGGTCTCCAGCGGGTGCATGCCATGCTCTTCGAGGCATGCGTTCAGGCCAATCTCCTCCGAGGTCATTGTCTTGATCTTGAGGATCTCGCGCGGGGCATGCGGAGCCAGGATCTCCAGCACCAGCTTTCGCGCCTCGGCCGCGTCAGCAGCCCAGTGAACATGACCTCCGTGGCGGGTGCAGTTGGCCTCGAACTCAAGCAGATAGTGGTCAAGGTGCTCCAGCGTGTGTGCGCGAATGGCCGCGCCTGCAGCGCGCAGATCCTGCCACTCCGGCAGTTCGGCCACGACAGCATTGCGCTTGGCCTGGATGATTTCTGTCGCGTTGCGAACATTGCGGCGCGTCTGGGAATGAGCAAAGGGCGCATCCTGAGAAGGCTTTGCTGCCAGCTCTTTTCGGGCTGCTTCCGGGAAATCCTGGCGATTCCAGTGTGTGGTCTCCGGCTTCATCGCACCATCCTCCCGAATGAGGATGCATCGTGCTGCTCCGGGGCAAGTGTCGAGTTCTGCCCGGCGTCATCGTCGGAGCAGGCAAGAATCTCCGCCAGATGAGCGGTGCGGACAAAGGTGCGCTGGCGGTGGAGCGAGCCAAATATATGCATCAGGCAACTGGTATCGACAGCCGTAAGCACTTCGGCACCACTGTTCAGGACGCAGCGCACCTTGTCGGCAAGCATGGCAGAGGAGACATCGGCATTTTTAATCGCGAAGGTTCCGCCAAAGCCGCAGCACTCCTGCGCATTGGCCAGTGGAACAAGATCAAGGCCGCGCACCCGATGCAGCAGGCGAAGCGGAATTGTGTCCAGGTGAAGGCTGCGCGCCGAGTGGCAACTGGGGTGGTAGGCAACCTTGTGCGTGAAGCGTGCGCCAACATCCTCCACACCCAGGCGGCGCACAAGAAATTCGGAGAACTCGAAGATGCGCGGCAGCAGTGCCTCCACCTCGCGCTCCAGCGCAGGATCGCGATCCATCTGCGCAGCCTTCCGGTAGTGGTCGCGCATCATGGCAACACAGGATGAGGACGGCGCGACGATGGTTTCCGCATCGGCAAATACGCGAAGAAAGTGGCGCAGGATCGGTAAGGTTTCGCGCAGGTAGCCGGTGTTCCAGTGCATCTGGCCGCAGCAGGTCTGTGCGTCGCGAAATTCAACCGCATGGCCAAGCCGCTCCAGCACACGCACCACAGCCTTGCCTGACTCGGGAAAGAGCGCGTCGTTGTAGCAGGGGATGAAGAGCGAGATGCGCACAAGGCTTCCTGTAGGGGTTTCGGGCTGGGTGCTCCGCTTGATCTCTGTTGCAAACAGCATACGATGCCGGATGCAATCTGTGTGGAGTGGCACCCTGCGACTTGCTGTTCAGGGTGAGGGTTCAGGCTTGCGTTGGAATCCCCACGGACAGTGACGGCAGCCGGATTGGCAACACGAGCCGCGACGCAGATGATACGCCTCTGTGAAGACCATGTATGGCCCGTCGAAGTAGAACTCGCCCTCCTGCGGCGTTGACGTCCAGCCTGTGCTGTCGGGTCGGGTCGTCTTGTCTGGCTGGTCAGGCATTGTCCTGATTGTCGCGCAGAAGCGGCCCGGTTGGCGATGGTCAGATTGCGAGCCGATACAATCAGTGCATGAGCGAGACAGGGACAAGCCCCAACAAACTGACAGCAGAAGAGCGTGCGCGGCGCATCAAGATTGTGTTGTTTGATGTGGATGGAGTGATGACCGATGGCGGAATCTGGATCTTTCCCGCGCCGGCAGCTTCCAGCGCCGCAACACAGCAGCATCTGGGGAAGCGGGACGGCGAAACCGGATTCGGCATTCAATCGACGTCGATGGTCGAGGCCAAGGGCTTTCATGCGCATGACGGAACAGCGTTCTCCCTGGCGCGGCTGGGCGGGATGAAGTGTGGCTTCATCACCAAGCGCATCTCGGAGACGGTGGCGCTGCGGGCGCGCGACCTGAAGCTGGAGTTCCTCTACATGGGCCAGTCCTTCAAGATGCAGGCCGTACGCGAGATCATGGCCAAGGAACAGGTCACGCTGGAGGAGATTGCTTTTGTCGGTGACGACGTAATCGATCTGCCCGTTCTACGGGAGTGCGGCCTTGCGATTGCCGTGGCCAATGCGCGCCAGCAGGTGAAGGCGGCAGCGCACTACATCACGCCGCACGAGGGCGGACACGGAGCCGGGCGCGATGCGGTGGAGTTTATTCTCGCGGCCAAGGGTCTGCTGGACGAGGTGATCGAAGCGTATATCGACGAACGGAATCCGATGGCCGCGTCCATGGACATTGGTAAAGGGGACATAGGCAAAGGTCAGGCGTAGAAATCACAGGGCAAAAATTCCAGACCCAGAATTTACAGACCCAGAATGCGGCGATTCCGCACGGAATCGCCCTTCGAGGCTGCAAAGTCATCAAAGGCCCGATCCGTAACCTGCACGATCTGGTTGCGTATGAACGTGGCGCCCTTGCGCGCACCTTCGGCGGCGGATTCCAGCGGGTCCTCCCACTCGAGCACGGCCCAGCCGGGATAGTCGTATTGCGCAAGTCTGCTGAAGATGCGCGCGAAATCGACCTGCCCTGCGCCGGGTGTGCGGAAGCGCCCAGGGCGGTCAATCCACGATTGATATCCGCCATAGACACCGCTGCGCCCGTTGGGTTCGTACTCGGCATCCTTCACGTGGAAGGCGCGCACGCGCGTGTGGTAGTGGTCGAGAAAGCGCACCGGGTCCATTTGCTGGAGCAGCATATGGCTGGGATCGAAGAGGATGTTTGCGCGCGGGTGGTCGGCTACAGCGTCCAGAAATCGCTCAAAGGTGACTCCGTCATGCAGATCTTCGCCGGGATGCAGTTCAAAGCAGAGATTGACGCCAGCTTGATCAAAGGCTTCCAGGATGGGCAGCCAGCGACGGGCAAGCTCGGCAAAGGCCTCTTCCACAAGCCCAGCCGGTCGCTGCGGCCAGGGGTAAAAATACGGCCAGGCCAGTGCGCCGGAGAATGTGGCATGTGCGCTCAGACCCAAATTCCGACTGGCGCGTGCTGCAAGCTGCAGCTGTTGAACAGCCCACTGCCTGCGCTCCGCAGGGCGACCGCGCAGGGCCGCCGGAGCAAAGCCGTCCATGAGCAGATCGTAGGCCGGATGCACGGCAACCAGCTGCCCCTGCAGATGCGTGGATAGCTCGCTGATCCCAAGTCCATGCTCGGCAAGCTTGCCGCGCAGGTCGTCGCAGTAGGCAGCACTGGTGGCGGCGCGCTCCAGATCAAAGATCTCCGGCATCCATGTGGGTAGCTGGACGGCGACATAGCCCAGATCGGCTGCCCAGCGGGCAAGTCCTTCGAGCGTGTCAAAGGGGGCTTGCTGCTGCACAAACTGCGCGAGGAAGATGGCTGGTCCCTGAATCGTGCGCATGGTTACTCCAAACGTGGCATTCGATTTATTGTGCCGGTGCAGGTGCCTGCACCTTGGTGGCAAGCGAGTTTTCAATGGCTGCCTCGGTCATCTTTCCCTGCCGCTGATAGACCGTGGCCAGGCCGCGATGTGCGTCGGCATAGCTGGAGTCAAAGCCGATGGCGTTGTGAAACTCCACGGCTGCAGCATCCAGCTTGCCTTGCGCCAGCAGCGATTGCCCGGAGTGCGTGGCGACCTCGGCACGCTGCTCGTTCATGTGATTGCGCATCAGGCTGGCTGCCAGCTTTCGCTGGGCGATGGCCAGATCCGGCTTTTTCTCTTCCATGTAGACGGTGGCCAGCAGCAGGTGAGCGTCGGACTGGTCGGGCATCTGCTGAATGGCGCGCTCCAGCGCAGCCTGCGCCTGCGGAAGCTGACCGAGTTTGCTGTAAACACTGCCCAGCATCGACCACCCTTCGCCGTTGTCCGGATGCGCCTGCATCGCGTGTTCCAACTCTGGCCTTGCCTCGGCATAGCGGCCTTCCTGGAGTTGCAACAGACCCAGAACATAGGCCGGCTCCCAGGCATCCGGGTTCAGCTTTTCGGCCTGCGCGAGTTCGGGAATCGCTGCCGTGGCATTGTCCAGCATCTTGTAGGCAAGCCCCAGATTGTAGTGCAACTGCGGGGAGTTGGGATCCAGCGCCAGAGCGGCCTTCATCTCCGTGACCGCATCGTCCACCTGATTGAGTTGAATGAAGGCAGCGGCCAGATCCTGATGTGCCATGGCGTTGCCGGCATCGATCGCAATGGCCCGGCGCAGGTAGGGGATTCCGAGCTTTGCCTGCTGCTGTTGCGTATAGGCCATGCCCAGGTTGACCAGCGTGTCGGCGTCGTTGGGCTGGGTCCGCAGCACCTGCTCAAAGAGTGGAATCGCGGCAGCAATCTGGTTCTGGCGCTGGAGCACGAGTGCCAGTTGCAGCGTTGCCGGAGCCGATTGCGGCTGCAGAGCGTGAGCGCGTTGCAGCAGCGGCAGTGCTGCGGCATCCGCGCCTGCGTGTGCCAGCGTCGTGCCGGCCTGCAGCTGGAGTGCAGCGTTTTCCGGAGCCAGACGTGCGGACTCCAGCAGTTCCGCCGCTGCGCCAGGCTGCTGCGTGGCGGCCAGTACGGAGCCAAGATGCAGATGCGCCAGCGCGTTACCCGGCTGCTGCGCAATGGCGGCGCGGAAGGCCGTTTGTGCAGCAGGCCAGTTGCGGCCCAGCGCGTAGAGGGTGCCAAGCTCGTCCTGCAGCGAAGCATCGGTCGGATGCGCGTGCGCCGCCACGGAGAAGACTGCGGCTGCTTCCGCCATGCGCCCAAGACCGGCAAGCGAGCGCGCGTAGGACTGGATCACGCCGACCGGCAGCGTGCGATGCCCGGCCCGGGCAGCGGCCATATCTGCCTGAAAAAGCGGAATGGCCTTCGCATAGGCTCCCGTCTGCTGATACGCCAGTGCCAGATTCTCCTGCGCGCTGTGATCCTGCGGGTTGATGTGCAAGGCCAGTTCGAGTTCCCGCGTTCCGGCAGAAAGCTGGCCCAGACGCACCAGAACGGCGCCCAGTGCGCTGTGGCCCTGCTCGGCGGCAGGATCAAGGCGGACCACCTCGGCAAAGCTGGCCTGGGCTGCATGGAGGTCGCCTCGGTTCAGCGCGGCCAGTCCATTCCGGTAGGCATGGTCGGCCTGCTGCAGCGCACTGGACTGAGCCGATGCAGTAAGCGAAGAGGCTGCCACGAGCAGAACAAGCACAGACAGATCAGGACGGATACGGCGCAACAGGACGGAAAAAAGCATTGCAGCTACCGAGTGTAGCGCATGCCGGAGCTGGAATCGAAGCTGGTGGCGGAGGGCGGGATCGAACCGCCGACCTACGGGTTATGAATCCGTCGCTCTAACCATCTGAGCTACTCCGCCGGGAGTGGGGAAAATGTGCCGCAGAAGGGGACAGACAGGGCGGCATCTCCATGTTTGATGATACGTTGCGCTGCCGGAGTGGTCAAACCCGCCCCGCTCCCGTCAGGTTGCTATATCACGGAGGAATTTCCGGAGTTCCCGGGCCAGTTTTTGCGTGCCGTGCGGCGGCAGGGGCAGACCCTACAATGAATCCATGCGAATTCTGGGTGTAATTCCGGCGCGGCTTGGCTCCACGCGGCTGCCGCGCAAGGTTCTGCTGCCGATTGCCGGGCGGCCGATGATCGAGTGGGTTTGGCGCGCAGCGGTCGACAGCCGACAGATGGATGAGGTGGTGGTGGCCACTGACTCCGAAGAGGTACTTGAGGTCTGCGCCCAGCGTGGGATTCCGGCGCGGATGACCCCTGCCGACTGCGCCAGCGGAAGTGATCGGGTCTATGCCATTGCGCAGCAGGTCCAGGCAGAGATCTACGTCAATATCCAGGGCGATGAACCCCTGCTGACGCCGCAGCACTTTGCGCCGATGCTGCAGCTGTTTGCCCGGGACGCGGTCCGCGTGGCCACCGTGGCCGTGCCGTGTCCTCCGGAGGATGTTGCCAATCCGAATGCCGTGAAGGTGGTGATGGCCGGCGACGGCCGCGCACTCTATTTCTCGCGCTCCACTATTCCGTTTGATCGGGATGGGGCAGGCGGTGTGGCATGGCGCAAGCACCTCGGGCTCTACGCCTATCGCCGGGATGCACTCGCCGAGTTCGCACAGCTGCCGCCCTCACCGCTGGAGCTCGCCGAGCGGCTGGAACAGCTTCGCATGCTGGAAAACGGCATGGACATCTACGTGGGCGAAGCCGCGGGCGATACGATCGGCGTGGACACCCAGGCGGATCGCGAGCGCGTGGAGCAAATCCTCAAGGCCCGTTCGTAGGGGAGCTTTCCACTGGCCGGCGGCGGGAAGCGGATCAGGCCGGCTGGAAGCGCAGTTGGAAAGCAGACGCCTCCGGTCGCCACTGGACCTGTACGCACGTCAGATCCCGCACGAGATGGTGCGCCGCGTGCAGTTGCTCGGGCGTGTGCGAGAACAGGGTGGCCACAACCGTGGCTCCTGCGGCCCGACCGGCGATGGCGCCGGAGCCGGCGTCCTCGAAGACCACGCACTCGGCAGGATCAAGGCCAAGCAGCGCCGCCCCGCGCAGATAAGGCTCGGGGTGAGGCTTGCCTTCCGTCACCTGATCGGCAGTGATGAATCGCTCCGGAGGCTGAATGCCTGCCGCCCTCAGCCGGACGCGCGCCAGTCGCTCCGTGGCTGAGGTGACGATGGTCCAGCGGTCTGCCGGCAGCGAACCCAGCAGGGAAGCAACGCCGGGCAGAATCGTCACGCCTTCCTGATCGGCAACCTCCAGGTCTTCGATGCGGCGGAGTTCGGCCTGGTCATCCAGGTCCGGCCGAAGCTTGCGGATGGTTTCGATGGCCCGGCAGCCGTGCGCCGTTCGAATGGCAAGTTCCGGGTCCACATCATGCTCCAGAGCCCAGGTGCGCCAGCACCGCTCCACAGAGCCAAGCGAGGAGATCAGAATTCCATCCATGTCAAAGAGGAATCCCCGGCAAATAAGTTCGGTCACGACGACAATCTCCTGGTAGGTGGCTGGGAATGGAGGAATCCTGAACCGAAGAGGCAATGCGCTCTCCGGCAGCGCCTGGGTGTATCCCGCGGATCGGCTAGGGAAGGAGGGAATGCGGCAGGATCAACTGCGGCGGGCCTCCATACGGAATCGTTCCCGTCAGCGGGATGGTTTTTCCATGTTGGGTCAGTGTATTGGCGCCGAGCGTCAGATGACTGCCGCTCCACTGCGCCGTGCCGGTCCAGCGATCGAACGGCTGTGCGTGTGCCTGCTTCTGGGGCGAAGGTGCAGCACCGGTGGCGGCTGGGGCCACGCCATTCAGCAAGCCATGTTTCCAGTCAAAATGCACATTGCCCGTGGCAGCAGCAACCCACTGCGCCGGCGTGGTGCCCTGCGTGGCCAGATCGGCTGTCGCGTTCAGGGATCCACCGCTCCAGTGTGCCGACACCAGGGCAGCCACCGGAGCGGGCTGCAGATTCTGTGCCTCCAGATGCAGGCGGAATCGTTGCGTGTCGGCAGCCCCGTCGATGGTTCCCGTGGCCGAGACGGATCCTCCGGCAAAGCTGCCCCGGAAGCTATCCAAAGCAAAGGTGCGCTGCGGGTCGGCGGGTGCTCGATGCAGGCTGGCCGTGCAGTGGGTCAGGGTAAGTCGGTCCAGGGTGCAGGAGTTGGCGCTCAGCGTCAGCTGCAGTGCCGGCAGGGCGGGCAGCGATTCGGGATGCACTCGGCTGGCAAGCGCAGCCAACAGGCCGGTCGCGTGTTCGGCCGGGGCCAGCAGGTCCTCCATCGCCGTCGCATCCAGTCGATCCAAGGTCAGTGAGAGCGTTGGAACCGGCGCTGCATCCGCTTGTGTCGTCTGTGTGGCATCCAGGGCTGGCAGGTCCGGGGGCGCCGTCGCAGGCGCGGACTGCACGAAGATCAGCTGCGCGCGGTTGCCACCTGCCGTCACCGTGCCCTGCAGCTGGAAGGAATCCGGATGCAGGGTGAGGGTCGCATCCGGCAGGCTGATGGGCAATGCCAGCGAGGGATGGCTCCAGCGTGCTGCCCGCAGGTGAACCGTGCCCGTCAGCGCATCCGCAGCAGCGGCGGAGCCGGACAGCGTGGGGAGCTGCGGGCTGGAGTGAATCCACGAGCCTTCGCCGAGCAGATGCAGATCGGCGGTGCCATCCTGAAAGCCGTCCAGCGCCGGAAGGGAAATCCCAAGCGCAGTTGCAAAGTCATGAAGTGCCGGTACGTCGGCGTCCCCCGTAACGCGCATCACATAGCCGGAACGGCTCAGATTCACTGCTGCCATGCAGTCGGTCGGGACTGCTTTGGAGTGGCACACCGGTAGCGGAAGCGCTGTTTCCAGGGTGCCAGTCCCATCGGATTGCAGCGTGAGATGAGGCAGGGACCATGGATGAGTGAGACTCCCGCCGCGCAGCTCGCCTCCCGTAAGATTCAGCGCTCCCGTCCACACCGGCGATGCAGCGGTTGTCGCTTTCGGGTGGGGCCGTCGATGCAAGGGGCGGATGGGCTGCGATACCGGCGACTGCAGGCTCAGCGCACCATTCAGCGTCCCGGCGGCGCTGATGCCGGGGGCGATGCCGCTGCGCAGCGTTCGTAGCAGATCCAGCGGTGCCTGCAGGGGAATCTGCTGGAAGGTGACTGTCTGCTGGTGGGCAGCGTGTTCCTCGGCAGCCGGAATCTCGGCGGCATAGAGCAGATGCCCGCCACCGATGCTGGTGTCGCAGTGCAGTTGATGGATGGCGCGGAGCGTATGCTCGTACATCAGCCCGCAGTTGGAATCAAAGTCCAGCGGAGCCACGGGACCCAGTTCTGCGCGATGCACCTGCGTGGCCCGCAGCCGGCCCTGCACTGTGGCGCGCTCGGCGGTTCCGTTCAGGGCAACATCCGCAGTCAGATTCCCACGCCAGCCGGCATCGTCGCCAAGCAGCAGCAGCGAGAGCTGCCCAAGCTGGGCGTTGCGCCAGGCAAGCTGCAGGTGGACCGGCATCTGGCGAAGCGAAGCTGCCGAAAGCATGCTGCCTTCCATGCGGATCTCGCCCGCATCCTGGCCGCTGTCGCTGCTCTGTGCAATGTCTGTGCGCACCGGCTGGCCGCGCAGGCGGATGCGCCATTGCCCCGGCTTGTCCTGCCAGAAGGAAAGATCGGAGTTGACCAGCGAATAGGGGCTTTTTTCGCTGCCAAACTTCAGGTTGATCCGGGACTCGGTGGCTTCCAGATAGGGCAGCGTATGAGGATGGGCAGCTGCACCTGCGCCGGCCAGATGTTGCTGCGCCGGCCCTGCCAGCAGCGCCTCCAGATTCCAGCGTCCGGCCGGATTGCGCACCAGATTCAGGCTGGCCTGATCCACATGGATGCTGCTGAAGACCGGACGCCCACGCCACAGGGAAAACAGATTCACCGAGGCAATCACGGTTCGTGCCGTCAGCAGCGGCTCTGCTCCAAAGGAGGCATCCTCGCTGACCGTGAGGTCATGCAGTACAAAGGCCGGCGTGGGGAGCAGCCGCCAGTCAACCCCGGACAGATGGACTGGACGGCCGATGGATCGAGCCATCACCGAGGCGATGGAGCGCTGATAACGGCTGATGCCAAGCTGCGAGGGAAGCAGAAAGGCAGCCAGCAGCAGCACCACCAGCAGCGCAGGCAGAAACCATGGGCGGCGCATCAGCGGACGTGCCGCAGAACCGGGTTCGGAAGATTGGTCCGGGATGTGACCCGTGGGCTCGTTCATGGCCTATCGCACCAGACTATCGCACCACATGAAACGTACGCTTCCAGCGCGTATCGGTGAAGAAATGGATGCCCACGTGTGCCGCCCAGGCCAGCCGGTCGCCGATTCCTGTCTTGTCCACCTGATCGTCCGGCGTGACGAAGGACCAGAAGTTGAACAGGGGTCTGCCTACAATATTGGCTCGCGGCACAAAGCCCCAGAATCGCGAATCCAGACTGTTGTGGCGATGGTCGCCCATCATGAAATACATCCCCGGAGGGACCACCAGATCGTTGCCTTCAATGTGATGGGAGAGATCAATCGCCCACTCGGTCGTCACATCGCTGGAGTCAAACGGCGACACGGAAGGAAAATCGTCGATGTATGCCGAGTAGGTGTCTTCCGGGCGAAGTCGCGCGTAGGGCTCGTTCTGGGCCACGCCATTCAGGATCACCACCCCGTTCCGCAGATGAATCCGGTCGCCGGGCACGGCGATCAGGCGCTTGACGAGGAACATGTCCGGATTTCCAGGCTTCAGGAAGACGATGATGTCTCCCCGGCGAGGCTCGCGATAGTGCACCAGCGGCATCCAGTGCGAAGGCGGCGCCAGCGTGATTCGATCCACCATCAGGTGATCGCCCACCAGCAGCGTGTTCTCCATGGAGCCGGAGGGAATGACGAAGTTCTGCGCAATGAAGGTAAGCACAAAGAGACCCACAACAAGCACGGCGCACATGCCGGAGAGCGACTCCAGCGGCGTCTCCTCGGCACGGGGCTGCGGTATGGCTGCACCTGCCTGAAGCGATTCCGTGCTTTCCGTCTGCTTGTTGGTTCGCTTGGATGTGGTCATTGCGTGGTGTCCGTTCGTCGCGGGTGGGACTGTACTGCTCCTGAAGGATAAAAACTACCGATGCATGGATGCTGCCTGAGAGCCGGAGGCGCTAATGCACGAGCTGAAACAGACGTGACCAGCGGACACCGTGGCGGATACGATCCAGCAGACTGCCATCGAATCCGAGTCTATCATTCGCTGGCTGTGCTCCGGGCAGCTCGGGTGTCGGCGTCCTGCGGAGGGAAAAATAGATCAGAATCGGCGTGGCAACAATCTGGTCACGGTCCACAAACCCCCAATAGCGGGAGTCCAGGCTGTGCGAGCGGTTGTCCCCAAGAACGAAGTATTTGCCCGGCGGAACGGTCAGCTGATCATCGTGTACAAGCTGGTGCAGGCTGTTCCACCACCCCAGATCCATGCGGGGATCCGTATAGGCATGCACGGGAAAGTCCTCCAGTGCCGCCGCCGTACTGTGAGATTGTGGCTCCAGATACGGTTCATGGAGCAGTTGGCCATTGACCCATACCTGATCGGCAGCCACGCGGAGATGATCCCCCGGGATGCCGACAATCCGTTTGATCAGATAGTGGCGGGGATGCTCCGGCGAGCGGAAGAGGATGATCTGTTGCCGTACCGGCTGTCTGGCAGCGAGCAGCATGTGCCAGGGTGCATTCGACGCCAGCGAAATGTGGTCCACCAGCAGGAAGTCGCCAACCATCAGCGTGGGCTCCATGCTCTCCGAGGGGATCACCACCGGCTGCACGATGAACGTGACCACAAACAGTGCAATGCAGGTCATCCGCAGCAGGGACTCCAGGGCTTGCAGCGGACCGTGCGCAGTGGTCTGTTGCCGTCCATGTTGCGCTCCGGGCGTGTTGGTTGGGAGTGCCTGCGTCTGCATTGGATCCGATGTCATGAACGCGCTGCTCCGGACCGGGGAGATCGGATGCGCTGCGGATGCGCCTGGGGTGGCACGGCCGGAGTCGCATTTGTCGGAGCCGGGCTGGCGGCAGCGTCGGATGCGGATTGCTCAAGCAGGGAGGCAACACCGGCCTCCGCAATCCGATCCAGAGCGATGCGGGCAGCCTCCTGCTCGGCTTTCTTCTTGGTGCCACCCAGGCCGCGGGTCAATATACCGGTCAGGGAGCCATCCGGACGCCGGATGCGCAGCATCACCTGATAATGCTTGCGGTGGTCAGGTCCAGACTCCTGCTCCACGGCGTAGGTGGGCGTGCCGCAGTGGGCTGCCTGAAGCTCTTCCTGCAGGGTGGATTTGCAGTCGCCCAGATTGGCATCAATCTGGATCCGCGCAGCCAGCTGGCGTGCCGCCTCGCCCAGAATGTAGCGCTCCGTGAAGCGCCGCACCACCTGGATGCCGCCGTCCAGATACAGTGCTGCGAGCACGGCTTCCATGGCGTTGGCCAGCAGGGTAAGCTTGCGCCTGCCGCCGGTGCGTTCCTCGCCTTTGCCCAGCAGCAGGTGGCGGCCAAGATCAATGGAAAGTGCCACCTGGGCCATGTGCTTGCGGCTGACCAGTTGCGCTTTCACGCGCGTCAGCTCGCCTTCCTGCCAGTCCGGATTCAGGGCAAAGATGGCGTCCGAGACGACCAGGCCAAGGACGGCATCGCCAAGGAACTCCAGCCGCTCATTGTCATACCGCGGAGCACCCGGCTCGCTGCCTTCAGGAATTCGTTCGTGACCCATGGAGCGATGCGTGAGTGCCAGCAGGAGCAGCTCACGGGAACGAAACCGATGTTCCAGAATCGCTTCAAGATGGTTGAGATCGGCTTCGCGACTCAATCTGGGGCCTCGCACAGGTCGATTTCAGGGACTGCTTCCATGGTAGCCGCCCGAAACGGCAATCCCCGGCAACTGCCATGGAAATTCCTGAAATCGTCTTCAGAAAGGCCGAAATGCGGATTCTGAGCCTTCGGTTGGATCTTTGCCGTCGGCTCAGGAAAGGAAACTGGCCCTAGTTGGGGGCTGCAACCGGATCATCTCCCGGCTGCGAGGGTGGGTTGGCTGGTTTTTGCCCTGGCTCGGGAGCTGCCTGGTCCGCATCGTCTTCCGTGCAGGTATGGCCTTTTACCGCGTAGGCAGAGCGCAGTCCCCGTTCAGCCGCCAGACGCGTATCCAGTTGGCCGTCGCGGGCTGCCAGCGCAGCCTTGTATTCCGCCACCGCCTGATCGCGTTTGCAGTCCAGGTCGAGCATGCGCCCCAGATAAATGTGAGACCAGGCAATAATCCGTGGCTCATGCGAGTTGGTGACGGCCTTCTGGAAGCTGTCCATCGCCTGCATCGGTTTGCCGGTCATGATGGCAATCCGGGCAAGAATAAAGTCGGCGCGCCCCACGCCCTGGCCGGGAATCGTGGACGGATCGGCTAGCGCCACCTGCGCCAGACCTGCGGCGGATTTGATGTCTCCGCCTTCCAGTTCGTTTTCTGCCAGGTCAAGCCCCTGCAGGCGGCGCGGCTTGCTGCGGCTCAGGATGTCGGCATCGACGGTCGGGTCGAAGTCGATATGGCGGATGATGTGTGCCTCATGCTGCACGTCCATGCTGTAGACCATCTCGCCGATCACATCCGAGAGGCTGGATGGGCTTTTTTCAAACTGGACAATCTCGTGGTAGAAGTAGCTGGTAAAGACCCAGCCCTGGCGCATATCGTGATCCACCCGGGCCTGACGGACGCGCTCCATCTTCTCCGCAACGGCATTCTGTGCGCTCTGCACCTTGGCAAAGTCTTCGCGCGCGGCATCGGGTGGCGGCGTGTAGGGCGTCACGCCGGTATCCATCGTGCGCGCTTCAATGGCCTTGATCAGGCACTCGATCGTCAGCGAGGCCACATCGCTTTTGTACTGGTAGTCGATGGGCGCATCCTGAACCAGCTTGAGCAGCGAGACAAAGCGATCCATGGAGTCGCGGCGCTGCAGCAGCAGCGGCTCAATCAGGTAATGCAGATACGTGTGGCGAACCTCGTTCATGGGAATCACCCCATGGCGGGGGGAAACAATATCCACGTAGTCGGCACCATAGATGCGTGCGTTGATGGTGTTGGGCGAAAGCTGCGGCTCCACCACGACCAGGAATCGGCGGCCATCGTAGCCCGGCACCGGCATCTTCAGGTAGTAGCTGGTGTTCAGAATCATCTTCGTCAGGCTGTCATGCAGGCTGGCCGAGATCAGATCGTAGTCATGGTGGTGAATCAGCCAGAGACCGTGCAGATCCACCGCCGCCGCAAACTCCCGCAGCACGGGAAGAATATCCACCACCTGGGTGGCATCCGGAGGCATATCCGTCAGCTCCACCGAGGTCTCCAGTTCCGGCGGCGGGGTCAGGTAGAGTGCCAGCGAGATGTATTGCGTAATGTCATGAATCGTCCCGGTCATGTTGTGCTGCTGGATGAACAGGCACACCTTGTCGCGCTTTTCCCGGGCAGATTCACTGGAAACAAGCACCTTCTGGACGGCGTTGCGGATCTCCATGCGGATCGGTTCGCTGTCGGGCAGCCCATCGTTGTACCCGCAGGAGTTCAGCGCAGCGGCCATCGTAAACACCGTCTCCGAGGTGGTCAGCGAGATGGAAGGCCCATCCGGATCCACAAGGGACGGAGATTTTTCCCGCTTATAGGCGAGCTTGCTGGTCGGCATGCCGGAGGAGGAAAGCGATGCTCCCTGCGCCGCCGCATCCTGTGCTGCTTCGGGATTGGAAGAGCTGGACTGAGCCGCAACTGGCAGCGGAGTCAGGATGGCCAGGGCCAGGCTGAAGGCGGCCATCCGCGCGAAAAGACGGGAGGGGTACGAGTGCAACATCACCCCCCGAGTCTAGTCCATTCGGTGCGGCGAGGGAAACCGGAATCGCTCAGCCAGCAGCGAAGGGTTGCTCCAGGGAAAGGCACTGCGGCGTGAACAACCGGGCACCATCTTCGGTAATGTGCATGTCGTCTTCCAGCCGGATGCCAAAGGCATCGCGCTGATAGATGCCGGGCTCGTCGGAAAACGTCATGTTGGCGGCCAGCGGAAGTGGATTGCCCTGCACCAGATAGGGCCACTCATGCATGTCCATCCCGATGCCGTGACCCACGCGATGCGTGAAGAAACGATATTCGGGGCCAAAACCGGCATCGACAATCACCTTCCGCGCCGCGGCATCCACCTCTCCACACGCCACTCCGGGGCGGGCAGCAGCCAGTGCCGCTCCCTGTGCCTGATGCACTATGGCAAACACCTTTTTCATCGGATCCGTGGCCTTGCCCATCACGAAGGTCCGGGTGATGTCGGACTGGTAGCCCTGCACGATGCAGCCATCGTCCAGCATCACAATGCTGTTTTCGTGGATGGTCTGGGGCTGGGGTGCGCCGTGCGGCAGCGCAGTCCAGGCATCCACCTGGCAGCTGGCTTCTCCGGGAAATCCGGATCGCTCATAGGCCGCAGCAATCCAGTCCGTGACCTGGCGATTGGTCACGCCCGGCGTTATGGACTGCCAGGTGGCGCGATAGACCGCCAGCGTAATTTCGTTGGCCAGCTGCATCAGCGCCAGTTCGGCCGGAGACTTGATGGAGCGGCATCCGGCAGTGACAGCCGTGGCGCTGGCAATCGTGAAGCCGGCTGCCGCGCTGCGAATCCCGTCGGCAAAGACAAACGGCATTCGCTCCTCGATGCCGAGGTGTCCGGTGCGCAGGTCCATCTCGGCCAGGCCCCTGGCCACCAGCGCATAGGGATTTTCCTGTTCCTGCCAGGTGTAGACACGCGAAAAATGCCCGCCCGGAGCCTCGGCCATACGTGCGCGAACCCGCTCCTCCTCAAATGCCGGTGCCACATAGAAGGGAGCTCCGGTGCGGGGCAGAACACAGACAAACAACCGCTCGGAGTTCCACCAGTGAATGCCGGTGAAGTAGACCAGCGAAGTCCCGCCTGCCAGAACGATGGCATCCAGACCGGCTGCATGCATCTTCTGCTGCGCACGCTCATAGCGCTGTTCGCGTTCGGTCAGGGAGATCGGATGGGCCTCGGCACTGCGGTTCGGCAGTTGCAGATACGCCGGGGGCAGTGTCGATGCCGGAGCCTGGGCCAGGGCGGACGGGGCGGCGGCAAAGCCAGGCAGAAGCAGACCGGAGGCGGAGACAAACTGGCGACGATTCAGCATGATTTCCCCACTGTACTACGCAACCGTATGCGTATACTCTCGCTGGATGGAGGAACAGCAGCGCATGCACTCGCCAGGAAATCGCAAGGATTGGTTCCAGACGCCATTGCCAGAACGGCTTTTCGCCGCTGCAGCGCTCTGTTTCCTTGGAATGGTCTGGATGCTGATGGCCGCCACTCCGCTGCGGGCACGGGTGCTGCGGGTGGAAGTCGTGGAGCGAGCTGCGATTCCAGGGTCCACACCGCCGGTCGAGCGGATTCGTGCCCGGGTCTACTTTGCGGTGCGGCCGGAGGCAGCCCAGAACCGAGGCATTGTGGATCTGGACAAGGCACCGCGGAATGCGCAGGGCGAGGTCGAGTTTGCTGCCGACCTGCTCCTGCTGCGTCCCTTGCAGGGCGGCAATGGCTCTCTGCTGCTGGAGATTCCCAACCGGGGTGGCACGGGCCTGCTGGGGTTGATCGACGGCGGATCCGGCGCGCCCACTGACGCTTCGCAGATGGGCGATGGATGGCTCTTTCGGCAGGGAGTGACCTTTGCGGCGCTTGGCTGGCAGTGGGATGTTGCGCGTGCTCCGGGACGTTTGGCATTGGATGCCCCCGTGGCAACCGACGGCGGCAAGCCGATCCGCGGCCTGTTGCGCGATGATTACACCCCCTGGCGCGCGGAGTCCGAGATTCCACTCGGCCACGTCATCGTGGACCGCATGGGCGGAACCGAGTACCCGGTGGCCGATCCTGCCGATGCACGGAATGTGCTGACCGTCCGCGACAGCTATCACGGAAGGCGGCAGGTGATTCCCCGCTCGCAGTGGAGCTTTGCCCATACGGTGGACGGGAAGCTGGTGGCCAGTGATCGGTTTGTGCACCTGGACGGAGGATTCCAGCCCGGCAGGATCTATGAGCTGGTCTATGTTGTGCAGAATCCCGTGGTGGCCGGGCTGGGATTTGCCGCCGTCCGTGATTTTGCATCCTGGAGCAAGCACAATCCCGGCGCACTGGCTCCGGTGCAGCGGGTCTATGCGGCCGGCATCTCGCAGTGCGGCCGCTTCCTGCGGGATTTTGTCTACGAGGGCTTCAACGCC
Source organism: Acidobacteriota bacterium (assembly GCA_021804965.1). Lineage (GTDB taxonomy): Bacteria > Acidobacteriota > Terriglobia > Terriglobales > Acidobacteriaceae > Acidicapsa. The sequence goes on along the minus strand of JAJZGG010000005.1, from coordinate 33,873 downwards.
GATGAGCAGGGCCGGAAGGCGCTCGATGGTGTTCTGGCGCACGTCGCCGGGGCCGGACGCGGAAGCTTCAACGTGCGCTTTGCCCAGCCATCGCGGGATGCGGAGCCAAGCTCATCGATTGACTGGCCCACCGATATCTTCCCCTACACCGATCTCCCCGAGCGGGATCCACTCAGCCCGGCAGCGCCGCCGCGCGGACTGCTGGACCGGGCCAGGGCAGCCGGCGTGGCGCCCCACATCTTCCTTTCCAACACTTCGCATGAGTACTGGAGTCGCGCCGAGTCGCTGACGCACACCACCGCAGATGGTCGCCAGGATCAGCCTCCCGGCCCGGAGGTTAGGATCTACTTCTATGCCGGATTGCAGCACTTCTCCGGACCGTTTCCGCCCAGGCGCGGTGTTGGGCCTTTGAGCAGCCAGCAGTGGATGAGCCCGTTGCCCATCCACTGGTACTGGCGTGCCATGGTGGCCAACATGGATGCATGGGTCCGCAGTGGCACGCTACCCCCGCCCAGCCGCTATCCCACCCTGGCAGCCGAAACCCTGGTGCGCCGGAGCCAGCTTCATTTCCCCGCGATCCCTGGGTTGCACCCACCCACAACCATGGCCGAGGGATGGAAGCTGGACTTTGGTCCTCGCGCTGCTGCCGGCATCCTGGACATTCAGCCGCCGCGCATATCCGGGGAATATCCGGCACGCGTGCCGCAGGTGGATGCAGACGGCAATGATCTTGGCGGAGTTCGCCTGCCGGAGCTGGATGCCCCGCTGGGAACCTATACCGGATGGAATCTGCGGTCTGCGTCAATCGGAGCGGCCACGGAACGATTGCCGTTTCTGGGCTCCTTTGTGCCGTTCCAGCGGACAGATGCCCAGGCCCGGGCTGCAGGAGATTCGCGTCGGTCCATCCAGAGCCGTTACGCCAGCCGGGAGGCGTATCTGGCTGCCTATACGCGCGCTTTGGACCGGCTGTCTGAGGAAGGTTATGTGCTGGCAGCCGATCGGGATGCCATGCTGCAGCAGGCCGGCAGGGAGTGGGACTGGGTGATGCAGCAGCCCTGATCCGGCGCTCCCTGCCCCGCCGCTTCCGGATCGGGTTCAGGAGCAGCGCGGATGAGTTTGGGAAGCAGCGAGGGTCGGGTTCAGAGCCGATTGGCCCGTTCTGGAGCCGTTAGCCGTGAACGGCAACGTCGGCAAAGGAGATGACCGCCAGCCCGCGAACCGGCTTGCCAAAGATTCGGGCAGGCTCAAAGATGCTGAAAAGCAGCCGATCCTCCACCGCCGATCGCGTTCGCGCATCGCGTGGTCCGGAGACGATGCGGTAATCGTAGACCAGCCCATCCGGATTGATGTAAGCCTCCACCACCACCGGAGTGCTGGCATTCTGAATGGAGTCATCGTTGGCAACGGCGGGTAGTTGATAGAGCAGGTGCGGTGCCGAGGCATCCCCCAGCGGCTCATCGAAGGCGCTGGCTTTCTCCGGCCGGGCAAAGAGGCCAACCATCAGGGCCACCGAGCCAAGCAGCAGCACGGCGCTGGCCAAACCCGTGGACAACTGAAAGAGAAACGGTCCAACACTGTTGGTCCAGGCCAGTTTCCAGGCAATTCTGCGCGCCGGCAGTTGGCTGCGAAGCCGGGTCAGCCGTTCCTGCTCCACGGCAACGCGAATCCGCAGCGTCAGGTCACGCGGTGCCTGCCGCGGGCCACGCACCGGTCCCAATGCCGAAAGTGCGCGCAGCAGGGACTCCTGCTCATGAAACTCCGCAGCGCAGGCGGCACAGCTGTCGATGTGGCGGCGCACAGTCTGCATCTGGCGGCCGTCGAGTGAGCCATCGAGGTAGTCCGGAATGGAGGTGCGAATTTCGGCGCAGGAATCCGGGGGGATCATGATGCCTCCTGAGCGCAGATGGAGCGTGGTTGAGCCGGCGAAGTGGCCTGCATATTGCGCAGCAGCACCTGCCGCAACTGGTTGCGACCGCGGGCCAGCCGGGACTTGATGGTGCCGACATTGACGGCCAGCATCTCCGCAATCTCTTCGTAGGAAAAGCCTTCCACATCGCGCAGAAGAACCGCCATGCGATAGGGCTCTGCCACCTTCAGCAACGCCGTCTCCAGGCGCTCCCGCGCCTCGCGCTGGAAGAGCATTTCGTCCGGCTTCTCTGCCGGATCTTCCAGCATGTCCTTCAGCAGGAGTGGTTCATCGCCCTCTCCGTAGCAGGTTTCCGTCTCCAGCGTGATCTCCTGCTGCTTGTGGCGGGACCACCAGCGGCGCTGGTTCAGTCCTTCATGCAGGGCGATGCGGTAAATCCAGGTATGCAGCGAGGACTCCTGGTGGAATCCGCCAATGCCGCGGAAGACCTTCACAAAGACTTCCTGCGTCAGGTCGGCGGCATCGGCGGGGTCGCGAACCGTGCGGGCCAGAAGGCTGTAGATCGGTTGATGGTAGCGCGTGATGAGCCAGGCAAAGGCGTCTTCCGAGCCTGCCTGAAGCTCATGAATCATCGCCTCTTCCGGCGTGTGAATGGCTACCGCACTGGTAAGGTTCCCCAAATGACTGTCCCCCGACAAATCCTGATGCTCAACACATTAACGCACGGAGCTAAGAACTGGCATTAAAAATCGCTTTGCTCCAGTTCGGCAGGGCGAAAAATGCCTTGAAAATGCACAATCTTCAGTGCGATACACTGAATCCGCCCCGGCGGGCAGGGCATCCAGCATCAGTACAGGAGTGAGGCAATGGCCGAGAAGAAACCGGAAATGCAGTGGAGCGAGGCCGAGTGGCGTGCCCGGCTGACGCCGGAGCAGTATCACGTGCTGCGCGAAAAAGGGACGGAAAGACCCTTTACCGGTGCGTTGACGCACCACCATGACACGGGCAACTATCACTGCGCCGGTTGCGACGCACTGCTGTTTACCAGCGATGCGAAGTTTGACTCCGGCTGCGGCTGGCCAAGCTTCTTTCTTCCCGCCGAAAGCAACACAATCGTGGAGCATGAGGACCTGAGCTACGGTATGCGCCGGATTGAAGTCACCTGCGCCCGCTGCGGGGGGCATCTTGGGCACGTCTTTCCCGATGGACCCCGTCCCACGGGTTTGCGCTACTGCATCAACTCGGCTTCGCTCACCTTTGCCCGGCAATAAGATCCCAGCCGCGCTGCAAGGGGAGAACCTGCGCGTATGCTGTGGGTATGATTTTGCAGAAAGCATTTGGCATCGCGACCGGGCTGGCCCTGCTGCTGGCAGGCAATAGCTTGTTCGCCGCGCAGCAGGGAAGGCAGCAGCAGGAAGTTCAGCAACCGGCTGCAGACCGGCCGGATCATGCGCTTCCAGGTTCCACTCTGCGCGGTTCTGCCCGGGAGGATTCGGCTCTGGAAGCCCAGTTTGCCGCAATTGCAGCCGGACACAAAGGGCAGCTGACCGTTTTTGCCACAAATCTGAAGACCGGGCACACGGCTGCCCTCCACGCCGATACCCCGGTGCAGACTGCGTCCGTCATCAAGCTTGCGATTCTGCTGGACGCCGCCGAGGAGATGCGTGCCGGGCGTGCGCATCTGGAAGAGAAGCTTGTCCTGACCCCGGACAATCAGGCTCCCGGCTCCGGGGTGCTCAACGATCTGGACACTCCCCTGACCCTCACGCTGCGGGATGTGTTGACGCTTATGGTGGTCCTCAGCGACAACACGGCGACGAATATGGCAATTGATCGCTTTGGTCTGGAAAAGATCGATGCGACCATCCTCGCCGCGGGCCTGAAGCAAACCTGGCTCTACAAGAAGGTCTTTCGCCCGGCAACCGGTCCCATGCCGGAGGATCAGCCGAAGTTCGGACTGGGGAAGACGACCGCGCGGGAGATGGCTTCCATCATGGAGCGGCTGGTCGAGTGTCGCCTGGACCTGTCCGGAGGACCGGCCAAACCGCAGGACGGACCCATCTGCGGTGCCATGCTCACCATGCTGCGCCAGCAGCAGGATCGCGACGGGCTGCCCCGCTATCTCGAGACACTCGACACCAGTGAAGCCGGCTCTGCCATTGGCAACAAGACCGGAGCGCTCGATGCGGTGCGCAATGATGTGGCCGTCATGGCAACCAAGGCCGGTCCCATCGTGATTGCCGCGTTCACGCAGCAGAATCAGGACCAGCGCTGGACCGGCGACAATCAGGCAGAGAAGACGCTAGGCCGCGTGGGTGCCGCCGTGGTGCAGGCCTGGTCACCGACCGGGCTGGATCCGGCGGCCATCGACTGGAGCAACCCGCTGGCTGCGGCAAAGTAGTGAAAACTGGTCCCGACATGCAGGATTCGGTGCACACTCCCGCCACGTCAGAAGTGTGCACCGCCCGGAATATCGGCGCCTAGTAGATGAGCTTGAGCGAAAGTTGAATCTGACGGGACGTTCCGGCCGTCTTGCTGATGACGCCAAAGCCTGCGCCGTTGATCGTGTTGGCTGGCAGCCCCATGTTCACAATGTTGAAGAGGTTGAAGAACTCTGCCCGGAACTGCAGATCCACCAGCTCCACCCCGCTGCGCCGATGCCCGTACGGAGTGTCTTTGATGAGGGCGAAGTCGAAGTCGTAGTAGGCGGGTCCACGGAAGGTATTCCGGCCCAGCGTGCCAAAGCGGCCCTGATTGGGGCCTGTGCCGCCGGGGATGTGAATCGGAATCGAGAAGTAGGAGGCATTGTCCGGTCCCAGACCAAAGTAATCCTCCCGCTTCTTGCGCGCCGTGGACAGGTTGGGCTTGCCGATCTGATCGGGTCGGTCCACCCCGTTGGAGCCATACCCGGTCTGCTGAATTCCGGAAAGCACGGTGAAGGGAAGACCACTGGAGATGCTGGAGATACTCAGCAGCTCCCAGCCTTCTGTCACGCCGCGAGGCACCGGATGCAGAAAGCCGATCTGCTGCAGATGCATATCCTGGGCAACGCTCAGCGTGAAGCTGTGCGTCACGTCAAAGGTGGACGGACCTTTTTCCAGATGGGTATTGGTGGGGTTCTGCGGAAATGCGGGAGCCACGGCCCCGGTTCCGCCGGAGATGAATCCGCCGGTCACCGAACTGGTGTCATCGATCGATTTGGACCAGGAGTAGCCGGCCTGAATTCCAGGGCCACCATGGGCGATGGTTCCCTGCAATGAGGTTTGCAGCGCGTGGTAGGTGGAGTGCGAGGTATCGGTGATCACCTGCTCGAAGCCAAAGCCGCCCAGAATATTCCCGTTGCTGTCAAAGGTCGTGTAGGGAGCCTCAACCGGACCTGCTCCGGGGTAGGCATTGGGAAAGCTTTCCCGCGGCAGATGCGATCCGGCCGAGCCCACATACGCGGCATCCGCCACCAGATCCCCGATCTTGCGTTCCACGCCCAGTGTCCACAGGTAGAGCCAGGCGTTGCCGAATTTGGGATAGATGGAGCTCAGCGCCAGCGGTGCCACGGCACCGGAAGGAGTCAGTGCGGCCAGATCCTGCTCATAGCGGTTCAGGTCCATCACGGTATTCGCCGGTACGGACTTGGTGTTGCCGTTGGCAAAGATATTGGCTCCCTGCGGCGTATAGACATTGGGCAGTTCATTGGGAGTGATCTGATAGCCGTAGGAAATGGGTGCGCCCGAGGCCGAGGTCAGGCGCGGATAGACCACAAACGGCGTGGAACCGGTGAGGAAGTTATCCTGCCAGATGTTGGGCGGAATCACGGTGATGCCGCCGCCGGCATGCACCTGAAAGCCATGCGGAGCAGCCCAGCTCAGTTGGACGCGCGGCATAAATCCATTCATCTGGAAGCGATAGCCCGGCTGCGGATTGATCACATACTGCTGCTGGATGCCGCCGTTGGTCGTGGGGGTAAAGCTAAGGCCGGAGGTGCGGCGCGCGCGCTCCGAGATGGGCGTATACAGCTCCCAGCGCAGGCCGTAATCGAGGGTTACCGTTGGCGCCACGCGCCAGGTATCCTGCGCATAGAGCGCCCAGGCATTGCGGTTGATTGCCGCCGGACCAATGTGGGTTCCGTTGGAGAAGTACGGCGGAGCCACCGCCACGGTGTACTGGAACGGGCTGCCGACGAGAAAGCTGCTGAGCGTATCCGGCAGCGCCTGCCCGGGCTGGACATTATGCTGTCCGCTGGCCGACGGAATAAAAACCGGCGAGTAGGCGGTACCGCCACCGAAGTCGTACTCCCCGTTGGGGCTGATGCCGAAATAGGTGGTATCGCGGTTCAGCCGTGCTTCTCCGCCAAACTGCACCAGATGGGATCCCCGCGTCCAGGTAAACGACTGCTGACCCTGAAAGAGATTGCCAAAGGCGCTCATGACCGACCCGGCCGCGGAATCAAAGGGCTCGAAAGAGCCATCCAGAAACTTGACCGCCGGGTCCGTGTGGTCCGGTGTCGGAAATCCAGGCGTGGTGCGGGTGGCGCTAAGCGAGGTGCTGAAGGTGAAGTGCGGAGACACCTCATGGCGCAGGTTCAGGATGCCATTCGACTGATGATCGACATACTGCACGCCAAAGGCAGGATCAATCGTGGTCTGATCCGGATTGGTGGTTGGGCCGGTCAGATGATCCCAGACATACCGGCCCATCAGCTGGGTCTTGTCGGAGAGTTGCTCATCGATGCGCAACGAGAACTGGTTGGCATTCGTGATGACCTTCGACGAGGTGGCGAAGGTCTCCGCACCGTAGGCTCCGGTGGGCAGGTTCGGCAGCGGATAGCGCGCCAGAATGGCGGCAATGGCAGGGTTGATCGGAACATACAGGGTGTCTGTCTGGCCATTGCCGGTGGAGATGGTGTCCATTCCCGAGCGCTGCTGTGCCGTGGGAACAGGCAGCACCTGGGTGGTGCCTAGCACCTGACGAAATCCCTGGTATTGCCCAAAGTAAAAGGTGTGTCCGCGCCCGTTGTAGAGATGCGGCAGCACCACGGGTCCGCCATTGGTAAAGCCGAATTCGTTGCGACGGAACGGAGGCAGGCGGCCGGGATTGATCGGCGAGGAGTAGTCGAAGTAGTTGCGCGCATCAAAGGCGGAGTTCCGCACGAATTCAAAGACCGAGCCATGAAAACCGGCGTTGCCCGAGCGCGTGATGATGTTGGTAAAGCCTGAGGCTCCGCGACCGATCTGCGCCGGCATCCATCCCGAACTGGACTGAATGCTGTCGATTGCGTCCACGTTGAAGTTGGTAAAGGTGGCTCCGCCCATCTCCGGATCGCTGATATCGGCCCCGTCCATGGCAAAGGTTGCCTCCACGCCGCGCTGCCCATCGATGGCAAACTGCTCGGTGAAGTTGGTGGCGCCATTGCTGTCTGTCATGGTGCCTGCGGCAAGCAGCAGCAACTGACTGAAGTCGCGCTTGTTGAGCGGAAGACTGCTCACTTCCTTGCCGGAGAGATCCTCACCACTCGTGGCCTCCACGCGCTGGCTTCCGGATACGGTCAGATCCCCTTGTGCCGTAATCGTGATGGCAAGATCGCCGACGCTGCCGCTGGCCAGCACCCACGGCAGCGTGACAAGGGCGCTTCCGGCATAGCTGCGTCCACCCCGCTGGACGCTCAGCCGGTAGCTGCCGGGTGCCAGTCGCGGAAAATGAAAGCTGCCATCGGCCGCCGTGGATGCCTGCAGGTGTTGGCCTTCAGCGTTCTGCAACTGGATGCGTGCCGAGGCAATCGGAGCCCCGCCGGAGTCACGCAGAGTGCCGGCAACCGCAATGACAGAGTTCGCGGCGCTTCCGGCAGCAGCGGCTGGCTGCGCCTTGACTGCCATGGGACCGGAAAGCAGGCCAAGCGCCAGCAGACTGCAAAGAGCAAATCTGAGAGTGCGGTGGGGAAGACGGATCGTGGACGCGACGGCTGCACCGAGGGAGTGAAGGCGAAAAACCAGAGACCGGCAGGACGGAAGGCAAAAAGCAAAGAAAAAACAATCGATTGTTCTAGCAGGGTTGGAGCGGGCCATTTGGGAACCTCTTGGTTAAGGACGGCAGGGAAATTGTTTTCAGGAACGTCACGACTATACGCACTGCACCTGCCGCTGGCAAGCATAAAACCGATTTTCTCCATCACCAGAACCATGGGCAATTGACTTTTTGAACCTTAACAAATCAGGGGATTCCCAAAAAATAGAATCATGAGCCTTGTCTCGCGTTGACTTCGCATGGATTCGCACGTAGGCTGAGGACATGATTCGTTGCGCCTGTCCGTGTCCGAATGCCTGTTCGATGCCGTGTTGTCCGCGGTTCGACAATGCCGGAGCATGGTCACAGGAGCAGCTGCAGCCGTAAGAGGCGCACAATCCGCAACCAGGCACAATGACTCCGGCAGGCCCCAAGGCCCCGGAGTTTTTCGTTTCTCAGGCAATTACTTCCGAACAACCAGGCAGGAGCATACTGTGACGCAAGCAAACGAGTCCGCCGTGAAGGAAACCAAAGCGCAGCGAGCCGAGCGGCTGAAGCTGGAGAAGAATCCCTGGCAGGCGTGGGATGAGGTGCGGCGATTTGCTGCCGAGGGACGCGGAAGCGTGCTGCCGGAGTGGGCCGGTCTCTACTTCAAGTGGTGGGGGATATACACCCAGGGCGATGGCGCAGGAGTGACCGGTGGCAAGGGCGGCGAAGGCGTAACGACCGACTACTTCATGATGCGTATCGCCGTGCCCAACGGGATTCTGTCGGCGCAGCAGCTTCGCACCATCGGCCATCTTACGGTCGATCACGCCCGCGATCTGGCCGACATCACAACGCGACAGGCAATCCAGCTCCACTGGCTCACCATTGACGCGCTGCCCAAGGTGGTCGATGGCATTGAGTCGGTCGGTTTGTCGCCGCGCGGAGCCTGCGGCGATGTGGTGCGCAATGTGACCGGATGCTCGCTGGCCGGGCTGCATCCGCATGAAATTGTGGATGCCTCGCCGCTGGCGCGGGCAATCGCCCGGGAGCTGAACGGTAACGCGGAGTTCTACAACCTGCCGCGCAAGTTCAAAATCACGGTGACCGGCTGCCCGGTCTGGTGCAGCTATCCGGAGATCAACGACGTGGCCATCACGGCAGTGCGTCGCGGCACCGGAGCCGCATCGGAGGTGGGATATTCGGTGCGCGTGGGCGGCGGATTGTCCAAGGAGCCGCATCTTGCCGTCAAGCTGGACGCATTCCTGCGTGAGGCGGAAGTCATCCCGGTGGTGCGTGCCATTGCGGAGCTTTTCCGGCGTCAACAGGGGTTGCGGCAAAGCCGCGATCGCGCCCGCCTCAAGTACCTGTTTCTCGGCGAGGGCTGGACGGCAGAGCGTTTTCTGCAGGAGGTCGAGGCCATCCTCGGCTATCGGCTGGAGCCGGGTGTGGCCGACGATGTTCCGGAAGATGTGTTGCGGGATCACTCCGGCGTGCAGCCGCAGCGGCAGCCGGGCTTCTATGCCGTGGGTGCCAGCGTGATCAATGGCCGTTTGAGCGGGCAAACCCTGCTCGCACTGGCGGACCTGGTGGAGCAGTTTGCCGGCGGCGAGCTGCGGACAACGCCGAACCAGAACTTTGTCATTCCGCATGTGCCGGAGAAGCATCTGGACGCGGTGCTGACGGCACTGCAGGAGCTCGGACTCTTCGTCGATGCCAGGCCTTTCTGGCGGGGTACGGTTGCCTGCACCGGAACCGAGTTCTGCAAGCTGGCCATCACGGAAACCAAAGGCTTTGCCCGCTGGCTGGCCGAGGAGATGGACCTGCGCCTGCCGGAGTTTGATCAGCAGCTCAAGCTGCACGTTACCGGCTGCCCCAACAACTGCGGCCAGGCCTGGATCGGGGATATCGGCCTCGAAGGCAAAAAGATCAAGCATGATGGCGCTCTGGTCGATGCCTGGTATTTTGCACTGGGCGGAGCGCTGGGACAGCATGCCGGCTTTGCGCGGCAGGTGAACTATCGATGCCGTTCCGAAGAGGTGGCCGATGCACTGGAGAGGCTGCTGCGGCAGTATCTGGGCCAGCGCAGCGAAGGCGAAAACCTGCGCGCATGGTTTGCACGGCACTCCAACGAGCAGTTGCGCGGCATGCTGGAGGGGGCATCGATCCCGCAGGAAGTACTGGCATAAACCACCTGTCGGCTGAAGCCCGCTGCCTGTATCCACCCATTGCATGACGGCGTTACCATAGCTGCAGCGCAACCACGCGCAGCAACCAACCAGAAAGGCTCGTTATGTCTGGAAGAACCCTTGCCCTGGAATCCGAATTGAATGCCTCGGAGCTGATCGCACTCGAAGAGCAATACGGCGCACACAACTACCATCCCCTGGATGTCGTGATTGCCCGTGCGGAGGGTGCCTGGGTTGAGGATGTTTCCGGCAGACGGTATCTGGATTTTCTCGCGGCATATTCGGCCGTCAATCAGGGGCACTGTCACCCGGCCATACGCCAGGCCATGGTGGAGCAGGCGCAGAAGGTCACGCTTACCTCACGCGCTTTTCGCAATGATCAGCTCCCCCTGCTCTATCGCGACCTGCATGCACTGACCGGCTTTGAGATGGCCCTGCCCATGAACTCCGGCGCAGAGGCTGTTGAGACCGCTCTAAAGGCAGCGCGCAAGTGGGGGGAAACCGTGAAGGGAATCCCTGCCAATCAGGCGGAGATTCTCGTTGCCTCCGGCAACTTCCACGGACGCACCATCGCCATCGTCGGCTTTTCGTCGGACGCGCAATACCGCTCCGGCTTTGGCCCCTTTGCGCCGGGTTTTCGCGCTATCCCCTTCGGAGACATCGCCGCGCTCGAGCAGGCCATCACGCCCCACACTGCAGCCTTTCTCGTCGAGCCGATCCAGGGTGAGGCCGGAATCATCCTTCCGCCCGATGGCTATCTGGCTGCTGCCGCTGCTCTCTGCCGCAGACACAATGTGCTGCTCATCACCGATGAGATTCAGTCTGGTCTGGGTCGCACCGGCAAGCTCTTTGCCTTTGAGCACGAGGGCATCCGACCCGATGCTGCCATCATCGGCAAGGCGCTCTCCGGCGGTTTTTATCCCGTCTCGGCCGTGCTTGCCTCGCGCCAGATTCTTGGCGTCTTCCACCCCGGCGACCACGGCAGCACCTTCGGGGGAAATCCCCTGGCCTGCGCCGTCGCCCGTGCCGCCCTGCGTGTGCTTGTGGACGAAGATCTCATCCGGCGGTCTGCAGAACTCGGTGCCCATGCACTGCAGCGGCTGCGCGGTGTCTCCAGCTCGCGCGTCCGTCAGGTGCGTGGTCGCGGACTTTGGCTTGCCATCGAACTCCACCAGCCGGCACGGCCCATCTGCGAGGCACTGCAGCAGCGTGGCGTGCTCTGCAAGGAGACGCATGAGACGGTCATCCGCATTGCACCTCCGCTGGTCATCTCCCGCGAAGACCTCGACTGGGGCCTCGACCAGATCGAAGCCGTGCTGACGGCCTAGCTTTTTTTCGCCAAGCCATCCCGTCACGGTTCTCCGTTTCGTAGTGGCAATCGTTTCAGTTATGCCGATTGGGCGAGTACAATTTGCGCTCATCGAAGAACACGTGCCCAACGTACCCCGCATCGCCTTTTTCCACGCCGATGGCTACGCCGGCTCCAGGCTTACCTGTGCCAACTGGCGATACTGTCGCAACATGCTCAGCCGCCAGCGCAGGATCATGCCAAAGGCCAGGATGAAAAACAGTCCGCCCGTCTGCTCCAGCGTCAGCACGTGGTCAAAGTATCCGCGCGCGAAGTAGCGCACCGCAGCCAGCACCACGATCACCAGGAAGAAGACCTTCGATCGCCGCATCATGATGGCTTCGCCATCGCGTTCCAGTCGTGAGGTGGCCAGCAATGGCCATGCCAGCAGCACCGCGCCGGCCAGAAACGCAACCAGCGCCCACAGCCACGGCACGCGAAACTGTGGCGCAAAAAACATGCAGAAGCCCGTCGACATGCCCAGCGGAGGAATCATGATCTTGCGCACGGTTACGGCAGATCGGCCTTCCCGTACGCGCCAGAAGAGCACTCCAATGAGTCCGCAGACAGTGACGACCGCAGTAAAAGTCTGTTGGGAAACTCCAAATGGCAGGGCATGCATGACAACAACCTCTCCTTCAGCATAGCGGCTCGGCAGGAGAGTGCAAACTTCGTTGGCGGCGATGCAGGGACGAGAGTTTCAGGCGGTGATAAAAGTCGGCTCAGCCGGGAGGAATCGGATTCCGGCATCCGCTATGCTGGAAATATGGGTGGAAGCAGATCTGCCCGTGAAGGAGCATCCAGATGGCGAACAGCTCGGAGCTGCGCATAGCAAGGCGTATGGATGAGGTCGGATTCTCTGACATCGTGCAAATTCGCAACAAGGTGATGGCCCTGCGAGCCGCAGGTACCCAGGTGCATGCGCTGCACGGGGGCGAGCCTTATTTTGAGACGCCGGATGCCATCAAATACGCCGCCATTTCCGCACTGGTCCAGAATCAGACGCACTATGCACCGTCTTCCGGAATTGCCCCCCTGCGACAGGCGCTGGCGGAAAAAGTCAACCGCAAGAATCGCATTCCGGCCGACGTGGAGCATGTGATTGCCACCGTGGGTGGATCGCATGCGTTGTACGCGGCCTTTCAGTCTGTGCTCGATCCGGGCGATGATGCACTGGTGTTTTCTCCGTACTGGACGCCGATTGGCGATCTGGTGCGTGGGGCGCAGGCGCGTCCGTTGCTGGTGCCAACGACCACGGCGCGGCGCAATGGAATCGCAGCCACATTGGAGCAGTTCTCCACGCCGCAGACGCGAGCCATTTACTACAACACGCCCCAGAATCCATCCGGTGTTGTCTTCACCCGGGCCGAGGCGGAAGAAGTGGCTGCCTTTGCCCGTGCTCGCAACCTGGTGGTGATTGCCGACGAGGCGTATGAAGATCTGGTCTACGAAGGCGAGCATGTTTCCATTGCCTCGCTGCCGGGCATGGCGGAGCGGACCATCACCTGCTACACCTTTTCCAAAACCTATGCCATGACCGGCTGGCGCGGCGGATATGCCGTGGCGCAGGAGCCGTTTATGACCGCTCTGCGCAAGATTGTGCTCTATGCCACCAATGGAGTGCCCACTCCGGTGCAGTACGCCATGCTCGAGGCGCTGCAGACGCCGGAGTCCGAGATTCGCATGCGCCTGGAGGAATATCGCCGTCGGCGGGATCTGCTGGTGCAGGGGCTGCGCGCAGCCGGGCTGGAATGCGAGATGCCGGCCGGTGCCTTCTATGCCTTTCCCAACGTGGAGAGGATTCACCGCATCAGCCGCACAGCTGCGGAGATTCTGCTGGACAAGGCGCATATCGCCACCATTCCCGGCTCGGTCTTCGGTGCCCAGGGAGAGGGCCATCTCCGCTTCGGCTACGCATTGCCGGTTGATCAGATTGAAGCAGCCATGGCCGCGCTCAAGACCTTCCTGGGATAGCAGTTTCGTCATGGACGTTCAGGTCCACTCTCCGGACTTCTGCTCCGGACAAGCGCAGGCCACCGCTCACGGGCAGCCATCTGGTCACGGTAAGATACAGGCTGAGTGAGGCGGTGCCTTTGCGACACCTGATGGAGCAGAAGTCTGCCCGCTTCCGGAGTGGCCGATGTCGATTCGTTTCCGCCGTACTGCGCTCTACGCTTCCCTGATGCTTCTCCTCACGGCAATGCCGCTATGGGCGCAGAGCCCGGCTTTGCCGGACGATGCCATGCAGGGAATTCCGCTGCCTGCAGCCGTGCATCCCATGCCCGGCCAACTGCTGCTGGATGGTCGGCTGCATCTGGAGTGGCAGGGCTATCGCGAGCCCCGCCTGCTGAGGGCGCAGGATCGTTTTTTGCAGCGTTTGAGCGCCGAAACCGGCATCCTCTTTGGTCTGCAGCCAGACTCCGCAGGGCCGCGACTGGTGGTGCACACACGTCAGGCTAGCGCGGCTGTGCAGCAGCTGGGTGAGGATGAAAGCTACCATCTTGTCATCTCCACAACCGGAATCGAGCTGACGGCACAGAATCCGCTGGGCGTTCTGCGCGGACTGCAGACGATTCTGCAGCGCGTGCAGGCCACGCCTCAGGGTTTTGCCATTTCCTGTGCGGAGATTGAGGACCACCCGCGTTTTCCCTGGCGCGGATTGATGATCGACTCCTCGCGGCACTTCATCCCGCTTCCGGTGATTCTCCAAAATCTGGATGCGATGGAAGCCGTCAAGCTGAATGTCTTCCACTGGCATCTTTCCGACGATCAGGGATTCCGCGCCGAAAGCAGGGTCTATCCGCTTCTGACGGGCAAAGGCTCCAACGGCCAGTTCTATACGCAGGCGGAGATTCGGGAGGTGATCGCCTACGCGCGGGATCGTGGCATTCGCGTGGTGCCGGAGTTTGACATGCCGGCGCACTCGACCAGCTGGCTGGTCGGCTATCCTCAGCTGGGCAGCGCAAAAGGTCCCTACAGCATTGCCGACAAATTCGGCGTACTCGACGGCGCCATGGACCCCACGCGCGAGAGCACCTATCTCTTTCTCAACCGCTTCCTCGGCGAGATGACGGCGCTTTTTCCCGATGCCTATTTCCACATTGGCGGCGATGAGTGCAACGGCAAGGAATGGGACGCCAACCCGCGCATCCAGCAGTTCATGCGCCTGCATCATTTCAAGGACAACGCCGCGCTCCAGGCCTACTTCACCGCGCGCGTGGAGAAGCTGGTGAAAGCGCACGGCAAGATCACGGAAGGCTGGGATGAGGTGTTGCAGCCGGATACGCCGAAGCAGGTCATCATCCAGTCCTGGCGTGGGCGGGAATCGCTGCTGAACGCGGCCCAGCACGGCTATCGTGCGCTGCTTTCCACCGGCTACTACCTGGATCTGAACCAGAGCGCCGCGCAGCATTACAGCGTCGATCCGCTGGCTGGAATTGCCGACAAGCTGACTCCCGCCCAGGCAAAGAATATCCTCGGCGGCGAGGCTGCCATCTGGAGCGAGTATGTGGACGGCCAGACCATCGACTCCCGCATCTGGCCGCGGATGGCGGCCATCGCCGAACGGCTCTGGTCCCCGTCGGAGGTGACGGATGTCTCCAGCATGTACCGTCGGCTCGATACCTTCCGCACCCGGCTTGCCGCCTGGGGCATCAACCCGCAGGCAACTACGGAAACCATGCTGGAAAGCATCTCTGGCGAGGCCAATCCCACCGCCCTGCGCGTGCTTGCCTCGGCCGTGCAGCCTCCGCAGGGTTACGTGCGTGGCGGATTGCAACCGGCATTCACCTACACGCCGCTGAATCAGCTCGTCGATGCCATTCCGCCGGAGAGCGATGCCGCACGAACCTTTCAGCAGCTTGCCGCAGCGATTGCAGCAGGAAGCGCAACCCAGGCGCAGCAGGAGCAGGCGCATTCCATGCTGATGACGTGGCGCGCAAATGCGCAGCAGCTCGCCCCGATGCTCTCCCGCAGTCCGCAGATGCTGGAGCTTGCTCCGGTCTCCGAAAGACTGAGCCGCGTGGCGGAGATCGGTCTGGATGCGATGCTGGAGCTAGAGGGCGGCCAGCATTCCACCCCGGAGATGACAGCCGAATGGACGCGCGAGCTGAAGGCGGACGAGGCACCGCAGGCCGTGCTCGTGCTGCCGATCGTCGCCTCTGTGCGGCAGCTGGTGCAGGCGGCTGCAGGGGGGCAAGCGCAGTAAGTACGCTAGCGGTGCCTCGATTTAGCAGATAGGAAGAGGACGCAAGGAAGATGCGTCCACTTCTTGCTCCGATCCGCTTTCCGCGTGGAGTTCCGCTGGCTTTCTGGCTGACGGGCTTATTTGCCGCGCGCTCCGTGCTTGCCCTGGGTCAACCCAAATTGGTGGGTTTTCAGCCATCAGCCGAAGCATTCCCGCTGGAAGTGGGGGCGCGGTTGCTCTACCCGGCAGGCTCATGTCCGGCGATCCTGGCCAGCCGGAGAGTCCACACCGGCTGCAGTCGGCCGGCCGATAACTCCTTGCGCCTACCCCGCGCCAGCCGGAATGGGAATTTTATAATCAGCAGAGTGTCTGTACTGGCTGGTCGGCAACCGCAGTTCCTCCTGCGGTCCTGATTCACTAGCGGCGCAGCAGGAAGAAAGAGAGAAGGAGCAAGGGCATGAGCGGATTGACGGGGCGTGTGGCATTGGTAACCGGAGCATCACAGGGCATCGGGCGCGCCTGTGCCCTGGCATTGGCAGCCGAGGGTGCCACCGTGGCTCTGGCAGCCCGCAACGAGGCAAAACTCGCAGAAGTTCAGGCCGAGATCACTGCCGCCGGTGGCCGCGCGGAGTGTTTCCCCCTCGATATTGCCAGCGAGGATTCGATCCGAAGTACGGCCAAAGCTGTGCTGGAGCGGCTGGGAACCGTCGCCATCCTTGTGAACAACGCGGGGATCACGCGCGATGGCCTGTCGATGCGCATGAAGCGCGCCGACTGGGACGATGTGCTCACGACAAACCTGACCGGAGCCTTTCTGCTTACCCAGTCGCTGCTGAGCGCCATGCTCAAAAATCGCTGGGGACGCATCATCAACATCACCAGCGTCGTCGGACGCACCGGCCAGGCCGGTCAGGTGAACTACGCCGCCAGCAAGGCCGGGCTGATCGGCATGACGCGTTCGCTGGCCCGGGAAGTTGCCAGCCGCGGCATCACCGTCAACGCCGTTGCTCCCGGTTACATTGAAACGCCGATGACCGCCGTCCTCAACGAGGCCCAGCGCGCCGGCATGATGACCTCCATTCCTCTTGGACGCCCGGGTACGGACGCCGAGATCGCCCACGCCGTCGCCTATCTTGCCAGTGAAGGTGCCGGCTACGTCACCGGACACGTCCTCGACGTGAACGGCGGCATGTACATGGGCGGCTGATCGTAAAAACCGCCATTCCTGTTGCATGCGATCAACAGGAAAATGGCGGAACGTCCTGCCACAGCTTCACGTTTCCTCCCGGATTGCCGATGACCGTTATGAGGAATCTGGCATGAAGATGGAAGCTCATCCGGTCGGTGCGCAAGAAGCCGCAGGAGAGTTGACTGCACCAGGAAGATTTCCTGTCATTCAGGAAGTCCCAAACCCACTCGCAAACCGATACCTTGCCCGCCAGCCCATCCTGGATGCTCATGGCAAGGTACATGGGTATGAACTGCTCTTTCGGGCCGGGCGCGAAGCCAGTTTCCGTGGCGACGGTGTCCGTGCCACGCAAAACATTCTGGACCAGACGGTTGTCTTCGGGCTGGATGTGCTCACCAACGGTCACACGGCATTTGTGAACTGCACGCGCGAGGCCATTCTGGAGGAGCAGGTGCGCGTCCTGCCGCCAGACCGCACCGTATTGGAGCTGCTGGAAACGTTGGAGCCGGATGCGCAACTGCTCACAGCCTGCCAAAGATTGCACCGCAGTGGGTATCGATTCGCGCTGGATGACTTCACCTGGAGCAACTCCTGGCAGCCATTTCTTCCGCTCGTCGATTACATCAAAGTCGACATTGAACAGATGGATGTCATTGCCCGGATGGAACTCCAGGGCACGCTCCGCATTCACCATTGTTCGGCAGCATGGATTGCCGAGCGCGTGGAGACAGAGGAGGATTTTCAGCAACTGCGGCGCGAGGGATTCGGCCTGTTCCAAGGGTATTTTTTCTCCCGGCCAGCGATTGTCGAGAATCGGGCCATCCCAACAAATCGGATGCTGCATCTGGAGTTGCTACGCTCGCTGCTGGAGGATCCACTCGATCAGAACAAGCTCAGCGACCTGGTCAAGCGCGACCCCTCGCTGATGCTGCGACTGTTCCGCCTCGTTAACTCTCCGCTCTACGGCATGCGCAACGAGATTCACTCCATCCGCATGGCGCTGCAACTGGTGGGGGATGCAGTCTTTCGGCGCATGGCAACTTTGGCTGTGGCCAGTGAGATGCTCGGCGATCAGCCCTCCGAGCTGCTGCAGATGGCCTTCCACCGGGCACGATTCTGTGAGATCGTGGCCACACAGAGAGGCCTGGATGCAGCCGAACAGTACATGCTGGGCATGCTGAGCCTGGTCCCGGCGCTGCTCCATACGTCCGCAGATATTGTGGTCAACCACCTGCCGCTGCGGCAGCCGATTCGATTGGCCCTGATGGGAGCCAAAAACCCGGAGCGCGGCTCCTTGTGCTGGATTGAGTGTTACGAACACGGCGAATGGGCTCGCTGCGACGCCCTGGCCGAGCAGCTTGGAATTTCTTCCGAACAGATGGCCGCGTTGTATCTGGAGTCCCTGCAATGGGCACGGGAAAACATGCCGCTTGAAGTCCAGGAATAAGGGTTGGTTCCCGCGCCCTAAAGCGTGGCCGTTGACTGTGAGCTGTGCTCGTTGTCGGGCTTCTCCTGCGGAGCGGATGGTCCGGGGTGATGTCGCATCGGAAGCACGCGAATCCTTCGCGCCAGAAATCCATCTGCAGACGGTGTTCCAGCCGCACGAATAAATTCACCCGCCTTCAGATCCTGCAGCGTAATGAGCTCGTGCCTGCTCCGGATGGTGGTTTGCGCATCCACGATCAGGGTTTGGGGATGGCTGTCCAGAATGCCGGCAAGGGTGATGGCATTGCCGTGAATGGCGGTAATCTCCCCGGCAAGCCAGGTCTTCCCGTAGCGGGCCTCCATGGACTTCAGCTCCTGAGCCTGCTCCGGATGCAGCCGGACAATCAGCACGGCGCCCACGGACTTTGCCGCATCCTCCACTTCCCCAACGGCCGCAACCGCATCTCCCGGATGAATCGCACTCGCTGCAATCGGCTCCATGGGAGGACGCGCATGAGGCCCTGCTGGTCGCGGATGCCCGGAGGGAGACGCATGCTCTCCCGACTGAGCTTTCGATTGCAGAATATGCGTGTTGGGACCAAAGTGAATCGTATACACGCTGCCACTCTGCAAGCGCAGCCGCAGCGAGGATGCTGTTGCGTCCACCACTGTTCCCATCACGCCCCGCGCCCCGGCCAGCCAGTCCCCTGGAGCAAATGCACTGCCAGGCCCAGGCGGGACTGCAGGCGAAGCCTGCTGTGCACCAGCCACCCCCGGCAGCAGAAAAAGTGCAATCCCCAGAGCCTGAATGAAGGAAGCATGACGGAAGAAACGGAAACGGAACCAGTTGCGCGTGGGGGTTGCTGCCTGCTGGAGGGGATTCATGGTTGCTCCTTCCGGGCGCGCATGCCGCTGCTGTCTGCCCGTTATTGTCAGCATAGACGAAAAAACGGATGCTCAGGACGCAGGTCGGGCATCCTATAGACTCATGGCAGCCCCCAATACGATGACCCATCCTACGAGCGACAAGGCAACCCACCGGCTCCGGCTGAATCCTGAAGAGCTGCTCTCCAGCTTTCTTGCCGTGCGCTCCTGTACGAGCTCGCTGGTGGCGCCACTCACTGCGGAAGACATGATGGTGCAATCACTGCCGGAGGCATCTCCGGCCAAATGGCACCTGGCGCATACCAGCTGGTTCTATGAGTCCTTCGTCCTGTCGCCCTTCGTGGATGGATACCGGGTGTACGATCCAGACTTTCGATGGCTGTTCAATAGCTATTACCAGAGCTTTTCCGCCTTCCCTGACAAGCAGTTGCGCGCATCGTTTTCCCGTCCGTCCCTGGAGCAGATTGCAGCCTATCGCAGCCATGTCGAGCAGGCCATCGCGGAGCATCCTGCCCACATTCTGCAGCGCCCGGAGGCCGCCGACCGGCTGCTGCTCGGCATGCATCATGAGCAGCAGCATCAGGAATTGATCCTCACCGACATCCTGCATGCCTTTGCCAGCAATCCGCTCCATCCCTCCTATCTCCGCATGGAGCAGCTTGCGACAGCTGCCACCTCCGCGCCGGAGTTTCGTACCTATGCCGGCGGTCTGGTGGAGACGGGCGCAGGCGATGGATTCAGCTTCGATCTGGAGCGGCCCAGGCATCGCGTATGGCTGGAGCCATTCCGTCTTGCCAATCGCCTGATCACGCATCAGGAGTACGTTGCGTTCATCGAAGATGGAGGCTATCAGCGCCCCGAGTTGTGGCTGTCCGATGGCTGGCACCACGTGCAGCAGCAGGGCTGGACGGCACCGCTCTACTGGCGCAGGGAGGATGGAATCTGGAAGGTGATGACGCTGCGCGGCGAGTGGCCGCTGGAAACGCTGGCCAGCCGCCCCGTCTGCCACGTCAGTTACTACGAGGCCGATGCCTTTGCCCGATGGATGGGCATGCGCCTGCCGACCGAGGCGGAGTGGGAGCACGTGGCCGGTTCTCTGCCCGTGGAGGGCAATCTCCTGGAGCGCCGCACTTTTCTGCCCGAGGCCGCGGATACGTCGGCCATGGCGCAGCTCTTCGGAGATTGCTGGGAGTGGACGGCCAGCGCCTATCTGCCCTATCCCGGCTTCCAGCCTTTGGGCGGAACACTGGGTGAGTACAACGGCAAGTTCATGAGCGGAAAGATGGTCCTGCGTGGCGGATCGATGGCCACGCCAGCCTCCCACATCCGAGCCTCGTATCGGAATTTCTTCGTTCCGGAAACGCGTTGGCAGTTCTCCGGAATTCGCCTGGCAGAAAGTGTTGCACGATGAAGACAGCCGTAAGCCAGAGCGGAATCGCCGAACTTGTGCGCGCAGGACTCAGTCGCAAAGCCAAGGCCTTGCCCCCGTGGCTTTTCTATGATGCTGCCGGCTCGGAGCTCTTCGAGCGCATCACGCAGCTGGAGGCCTACTACCTCACGCGCAAGGAGCGGCAGATTCTGCTTCAGCACTCCGGTGCAATCGTCGACGCCTGTGTGCCGGAAACGCAGTGGCAGGTCTTCGAGCTGGGTGCAGGATCGGCGCGCAAAACCGCCCATCTGCTGCGGACGGCGCTGGAGCGGCAGCGCTGTGTCGAGTATCATCCGCTGGATATTTCTCTCGATGCCATGCAGAATGCCGTCGAATATCTGGCGCAGGAACTGCCCGCGGTGAAGGTCTGTCCGGAGGTCACCGACTACACGCAAACCCAGCCGCGCTTGCCTGCATCGGATGCCGGCGCACGCAAGGCTCTGTTGTGGATGGGGTCCAGCCTTGGCAACTACGAGGAGGCGGAAGCCGTTGCCGTGCTCCGGCGAGCCTCGGCCCACTTCCGTGCCGGGGATGTCCTGCTGCTTGGCGTCGACCTCCATCCCTCCGAAGGCAGCAAGCAGAAGCAGGATCTGATTCTGGCCTATGACGACGCGGAGGGTGTGACGGCAGCATTCAATCGCAATCTTTTGCTGCGACTGAATCGCGAGCTGGGTGCCGATTTCCGCGCGGATCAATTTGAGCATCGAGCCGACTGGAATGAGGCTGCCGGCCGCATGGAGATGCATCTGGTCAGTCGCATCCGTCAGCGGGTATATCTGGCCGAACTGGAGGAGTCATTCCTCTTTCAGGCCGGCGAATCCATCCACACGGAAAGCAGCTACAAGCCAACCGTTCCGCAGGTGCAGGAACTGTTGCAGCAGGCAGGCTTTCCGTTTGTTACCGCCTGGATGGATCCGCAGCGCTGGTTCGGCGTCTTCCTCGGCCGTCGCTGCAGTCGGCCTGCCGATGACCCGACTTCGATGCAGCAGTAACGAGATCTGCGGTTGCCTCGCTTGCGCGCTCCCCGTCTGGTCGGCTAGAAACTGAATCCCGGCTTCAGCTCGCAGTGGTACACGTGCATGGGGTTGGAGCTGTCGCTCTCGCGCACCACGCAGCTTGCCCAGCTCAAATCCCCCTCCGGGCCAAGCGGGAAGACCATCATCGTTCCGTTCAGTTCCGCCTCAAGGCTCACGCCCTCCTCGTTGGAGGGAAGTGTGAAGTTGAGTGTGCGACCAAAGAGCACAGGAAACAGATGATGCACGGCAGAGCTGAATGAGGTGTGATACACCTCCGCCTCCACCAGAAACGTCGCCGAATCCGACCAGTCCCAGGCTTTCACGGTCATCAGTGAAGCGTTGTGTGCATCCGTGGAGGTCGCCGTCCGAGTGAAGGGACACGGGCCGGCAATGCAGGAGACGCGCAGCTGTTCAAACCGATTGCCAGCGCCTGCATTCAGTGGAAGCTGCATCTGGGCGGCCCTCCAGCGACCATCCGGCGAGCAGGTGGACTTGGGATCGCACGGCTGGTTGCCCTGATTTTTCACTTCAAACGTGCGGGAGATGCTGCCGATATTGTTTTCCGTCGAGCCATTCTCCACAAAGCGAACACGCAGTCCAGTCACGCGGACCGGGCTTGCGCCGGGTGCCTGCTGCGAAGAGTCGGGAGTGGTTGGGATAAGCCGAAAAATATGGAGCTGGTGCCGGGCTGCGCGCAGGCCAACGGAAGTGGCGACATGCAGCGGCTCGAAATCCGGATGGGTGATCGTGAAGGAAAACTGCGACCCGGGAAGAAGGATTTTTCGGATGGGAATGCGGAAGTAGCCCTCGCCGTTAGTCTCGCCGGTCCACAGGCTTCTTCCCGATCGTACTTCCACCCGCGCATCGGCAATCGGCTGTTGTCGGCGCAGATCCGGATCCTGGCGCAGAACCGCACCTTGAATCTCCAGAGATCCCAGGCTGGAGTCGCGCCGCATGAGCAGCAGCAGCGCGGTCGCAAGAAGAATTCCGCTGGTGATGAGTGCGATCCGGCGCGGCTTCATGGCAAGACATCCTTCGCTGCAAGCATATCCTGATCCGGGAGGCTGACGCGATACCCCATTCCCCCACCCTTGTGCAGCATGTATTCTTTTGCGAGTAGGGGCACAGCACGCAACTGCCCCATGCGAACAGGAGATGCCAGGGCGCATTGCAGGACTCACAAGCCAATCCGGAAGCCAGACGGAAGCCCTGGACGCGACGCCAGGCATTGCAGCGCATGCTGGGCCTGTGCTGTGCTGGAACGGCAGCTCTCACACGAGCCCTCCCTGCGATTTCCGAAGCAGGCGATTCTGCTCCGCATCCACTGCAAAAGCAGGAGCCAGTCCAGCCCGCCGGTTTCCGCCCGGAAGACGAAGCCATGCTGGACCGCATGCAGCAGGCGAACTTCCGCTTCTTCTGGGAGCAGGGACATCCGCAGACCGGGCTCATCAAGGACCGCTGCAACACGCGCAGCAACGACACCAGTGTCGTGGCCAGCATCGCTGCCACCGGCTTTGGTTTGACCGCAATCTGCATTGCAGAAAAGCGCGGTTATGTAAGCCGTGCCGATGCTCGTTTGCGGGTCATTCAAACGCTGTCCTCGCTCTGGCACCGATTGCCGACGCATCGCGGCTTCTACTATCACTTCGCCAATCTGAATACAGGCGAAAGAATCTGGGATGCGGAAGCCTCATCCGTGGATACGGCCATCCTTCTCTGCGGCGTGCTCATGTGCAAGGCGCACTTTCCGGACCAGGATATCCGCAAGCTTGCGCAGGCCATCTATGATCGCGTGGACTGGTCCTGGCTCTCGGAGGACACGGCCATCCTGCCCATGGGATGGACGCCGGAGTTTGGGTTTCTGGCCAGCCGATGGGATGACTACAGCGAACTGATGATGATCTATCTGCTCGGCATGGGATCGGCCACGCATCCCCTGCATGCCGACGCATGGACCGCATGGAAGCGCACCCTCTTCGAGTACGACGGGCTGCGCTACATCGGCTCCTACGCGCCGCTGTTCGTGCATCAATATTCCCAGGCATGGTTTGATTTCCGCAACAAGCGCGATCACTTTGCCGATTACTTTGAAAACTCCATTCTTGCCACAGAGGCGCACCGCAGATTCTGCGTGGACATGAACACGCGCTTTCCCGACTACACCCATGCCTTATGGGGAATTACCGCCTCGGATTCCGTGCATGGCTACACTGTCTGGGGCGGACCTCCGGCAACAGGCCCCATTGATGGCAGCATTGTTCCCTGCGCTGCCGCCGGATCGCTGCCATTCCTGCCCGCAGAGACCATGCGAGTCCTGCGCACCATCTACGATCACTATCCCCAGGCCTGGTCGCAATACGGTTTTGTCGATGCCTTCAATCCGCTCACCGGCTGGTTCGATACCGACGTGGTCGGAATCGATACCGGAATCACTATGCTGATGGCGGAGAATGCCAGGACCGGCTTCGTGTGGAGTACGTTTATGCGCAATCCAGAGGCCATGCGCGGCATGCAGAAGGCGGGCTTTCAGCATTACGAGCGCCCGCCCTATCGAACACCGGCATGACGCGCAAGATGACGCTACAATGAAGATATTCCGGGGAGACAATTCACGTTCCCTTTTTGCAGTTGTTGCGCAGAGCTCTCTGCGGGTTGCCATTGTTTTCGAGGGAAAGCATGTCGAAAATCACAGGGCAGGCCTCGGTTGATTCCAGCACACCCATGCCTCAGGCTGCGTCTTCCGGTCGCGCCTGGGCAGAGCGCATTCAGGCGCTGCGTAATATTCCGCTTGTGCTCCGGTTCGTCTGGGAGTCCGGGCCTTCGGTCGTCTTCTGGAATATCACCATTCGTATCGTGGTTGCTTTTTTGCCCGTGGGCATCGGGATCATTAGCCGATTCATCATTGACGGCGTCAACCACATTCGACTGCACGAACCGCTCCCCAAACACTTCTGGTGGCTGGTGGCCGCAGAGATGCTGCTCTCTGTCGCCATCGGAATTCTGTTGCGCCTCGTGGATTATTTCGACAGTCTTCTGGCAGACCGCTACACCCACCACGTCAGCGTGGAGGTGATGCGCAAGGCTGCGGCTCTGGACGTCACCGTCTATGAAGACCCGGTCTTTTATGATCGGCTGGAGCGTGCGCGTGTGCAGGCAACCGATCGTCTGGCCATGATCCAGATGATGGGTCGGCTCATCCAGCAGTCGGTCACGGCCATTGCGTTTTCCGCTGTTCTGGTGCGCTACTCGCCCTTGCTGCTCGCCCTGCTTGTACTGGGCATTGTGCCTGCATTTCTTGGGGAAAGCCATTTCGCGTTTCTCTCCTACGCCAAGAACCTGCGCCAGACACCACTGCGACGACAGATGGATTACCTGCGGCAGGTCGGTGCCAGCAAGGAAGCGGCCAAGGAGCTCAAGCTCTTCAACCTGAGCCACTACCTCACGGAGCGATTCAGCGCCATCTCGCTGCAGATTTATCACGACAACGTCGATCTCAACCGCAGGCGACTGTTCTGGGGCGGACTGCTTGCCATCCTCGGCCAGCTGGGCTACTACGCAGCCTATGGCGTCAGCATCTATCGGACCATTCAGGGCCAATATACGGTCGGCGATCTCACGCTCATCACAACCGCGATTCTCCAGGCGATGAGCAACATCCAGATGGTCTTTTCCACCGCTTCAGGCGTCGCAGATCAGGCGCTGTTTCTCACGGACCTGCTTGCATTCTTTGCCATGAAGCCGCGTGTGGAATCCGTCGCCAATGGTCTGCGGGTACCCAGGCCGATCCGGCGCGGATTTGAATTTCGCAACGTCTCGTTCTCCTATCCCGGCACCACGCGCAGAGTGCTCAGCGACTTCAATTTTCTGCTGGCACCCGGCGAGCGCGTGGCGCTGATCGGTGAAAACGGACAAGGCAAGACAACCATCGTCAAGCTGATCACCCGCTTGTACGATCCCACGGAAGGCGAAATTCTGCTGGATGGAGTGGATCTTCGCGCCTATGATCTGGACGATCTGCATGCCGAGATTGGCGTCATCTTTCAGGACTTCATGCGCTATGAGATGACTGCCCGGGAAAACATTGCCGTCGGTCGCGTGGAGATTCCGCACACACTCGAAGAGATTGAGGATGCCGCGGAGAAGAGCCTGGCAGCCAGCGTGGTGGCCAAGCTCCAGCACGGCTACGATCAAATGCTCGGGCGACGTTTTGAAGGCGGTGTCGATCTTTCCGGAGGGGAATGGCAGCGGCTCGCGCTCGCTCGTGCCTATCTGCGCGATGCACAGCTTCTGATTCTCGATGAGCCCACTGCCGCGCTCGATGCCCGTAGCGAGATGGAGGTCTTTGAGCGGTTTTCCGATCTCACCTCCAACAAAATGGCACTGCTGATCTCGCATCGATTTTCCACCGTTCGCATGGCGGATCGCATCGTCGTTCTCGAAGGCGGTCGGCTGGTCGAAGAAGGGACACATCCACAACTGATGGCTGCAGGCGGTCGTTATGCCTCCATGTTTGAGATGCAGGCAGCCAGTTATCGCTGAGGGATCATGCCAGAGATGAGCTCATCAACACCGGAAGAAATGCAGCGCGAACAACAGACAATCCAGAAGCTGCACGCGGCAGCACAGACAGCCTCCGGCTGGGAAGTGATTCCCTGGCCCAGCAACGCCTCATCGTTTTCAGAGCGTACCGATGCCATGCGCATCGCCATGCGCAAGCTGAACAGGGCCTTTGTGCGCCTGCCCATCGACAGCACCCCTTCGCATCAGCCTCTTCGCGGTCAGGCAGTTGCGGAGTTGCGCAAAAGCCTGAAGCTGTTGCACTCCGCACTCGTGGATCTTCCCACCGAATCGGACAAGCTGCCAAGATTGAGCCTGCTGCAGCGGGAGGAACCGCGGGTGGCTGGCTTGATGCAGCTCTACCTCGAGCAGGTGGAGTCTCAGTTCACACTGCCATCCCTGCTGGAATATGTGGACGCCTTTCAGACCTATGAGCCGCTGCTCTACAAGGAAATCTGGCAGCTGCCCATCTTCCTGAAGTTTGCATTGCTGGAGTCGATTCTGCACGATGCTCCCGTGCTGCTGGATGCGGCCGACTGCGAAGATGTCGCACAACGGACGCTCCACTGCCTGATGAGTCTCCGTCAGGTGGGCTGGATTGACTGGGCCTCTGTGCTCGAGC
Organism: Acidobacteriota bacterium; assembly: GCA_021804965.1. GTDB lineage: Bacteria > Acidobacteriota > Terriglobia > Terriglobales > Acidobacteriaceae > Acidicapsa. The sequence continues at coordinate 7,181 of JAJZGG010000005.1, read as the reverse complement.
CCAGAATCCTCTTCGATGCCGTTCTGAAGCAGGATCCCACCGGCACATTTGCCGAAATGGATTTTGAAAGCCGCGAGAGCTATCGCCGCAGAGTGGCATTTCTCGCAGCGTATTCCGACTTCGGCGAATCCAGAGTTGCGCAGGCCGCGCTGGAACTGGCCCGGCAGGCGAAGGCTGCGGATGACGCCGATCCTCGCACGCGCCAACGGCAACAGCATATTGGCTGCTACCTCTTTGCCGAGGGTTTTTCCATGCTGCGCACCCGCATTGGCTATCATCCGCCCATGCTCTGGCGAATGCGTGAAAGCATCCGCGCATCGGCGGATGAATTCTATGTGGGCAACATCGTCATCCTTACCATCCTGTTCACGGCTCTGCCGCTGTTCCCTCTGGCAGGGTACGTCCACGTCTGGACTGAACTGCTGCTTGGCCTGTTTCTCCTCGCTCTTCCTGCCTCCCAGTGTGCCGTGGAGCTTGTGAATACGCTGGTCAGCGCATCGTTTGAGCCTTCTCCCCTGCCGCGTCTGGACTTTCGTGCCGCAGTGCCGGCAGAGTGCGCAACGCTGGTCGCGGTGCCAACCCTGTTGCTCAGTCCGGATCAGGTGCGGGATCTTTTCCAAACTCTTGAAGTACGCTATCTCGCCAATCGCGACGCCAATCTCCACTTTGCCCTGTTGACCGACCTGCCCGATTCCGTCAGCAAACCCAACCTGCGCGACGACCATCCGCTGGTGGAGTTGGCCGTGGAGCTTGCCGATGGATTGAACCGCAAATATGCCGGTGCAGGCAAGGGAAGTTTTCTTCTTCTGCATCGTCATCGCATCTTCAATCGCAGGCAGGGTGCGTGGATGGGGTGGGAGCGCAAGCGCGGCAAGCTCATTGATCTGAACAAGCTGCTGACCGGCGAATTTGATGCCTTTCCAATCAAGGCCGGCAATCTGGACGTCCTCCAGAACATTCGCTACGTGCTCACGCTTGACTCCGACTCCCAGCTTCCACGCGGATCAGCCGCCAGTCTCATCGGAGCCATGGCACACCCGCTCAACCGCGCCATCATCGATCCCCGGACGCGCGTCGTCAAAACCGGCTACGGCATTCTGCAGCCCCGGGTCAGCGTCACGGTGCATTCGGCCATTCGCTCGCGACTTGCCAGCATCTTCTCCGGCCAAACCGGCCTGGACATCTACACCCGCGCAGTCTCTGACACCTATCAGGATCTCTTCGGCGAAGGAATCTTTACCGGCAAGGGCATCTATGAAATTGAAACTCTGCATGCCGTGCTCAACCATCGCTTCCCGCACAATGCACTGCTCAGTCACGATCTGATTGAAGGCGCCTATGCACGAGCCGGATTGATCACCGACGTGGAACTCATCGATGATTACCCTTCGCACTACAGTGCCTACAGCCGCCGCAAGCACCGCTGGGTGCGTGGGGACTGGCAGATTGTGCGCTGGATCTTTCCCACCGTCCAGGAGGAGTCCGGACGCGTGGTCGCGAATCCCATCTCCTTCATCTCGCGCTGGAAGATTCTGGACAATCTGCGACGTTCCCTCGTCGATCCGTTTCTGTTTCTCTTTCTCGTTGCGGGCTGGCTCGCGCTTCCCGGCCAGCCGCTTTACTGGATGCTGGTCATCCTCTTGCTCCTGCTGGCTCCCACCGTTCTGCAGCTGGCCATTGGGATCGCGCGCATCCTGTTCGCAACCACGCCCGTATCTCCCGTGCGGGAGGTCTTCCTTGGCTTCGGGCGCAATCTGCTGATCACCACGCTGAATCTTCTCCTGCTGCCGCACCAGGCGCTGCTTGGGCTGGATGCTGTTCTGCGCTCCCTGGTGCGCGGCTGGATCACGGGGGAGCGGCTGCTGGAGTGGGAGACGGCAGCACAGGCGGAAACCTCACGCGAGCGCCGGACTCCCGTGGACCAGTACATGCTTTGGGTTCCTGTTCTGGCTCTGCTGCTCGGCGGCATCCTTTGGTTCACGCGCAATGTTCGGCATGCATTTTTCGTGGCGCTGCCCTTGCTGCTGGGCTGGCTGCTGGTGCGTGTGCTCATTCAGTGGCTCAATCGCTCCCCGATGGACGAGCAGCAGCAGTTGCGGCCGCGGGACAGGCAGTGGCTGCTGGGCCATGCCCTGCGCATCTGGCACTACTTTCAGGATTTTGGCACGCAGCAGCATCACTGGCTCATCCCGGACAACGTCGATGAGACGGGCATGCGGGAGGCAGCACGCGTCTCGCCCACGAACATTGGTCTGCTGCTGAATGCACGGCAGGCTGCCGTATCCTTCGGCTTTCTCACCCTGCCGGAGTTCGTCGAGCAAACACTTGCCTCATTGACAACGATCGAGTCACTCGATCAGTATCGCGGCCACCTCTACAACTGGTATGACACCCGCACCTGTAAGCCGCTGGACGCATCGCCCTTCGTCTCCACAGTGGATAGTGGCAACTTCCTCGCATCGCTGCTCACGCTCAAAGCAGGCACGGAATCGCTTGCGTCGGAACCAGTCTTTGCAGCGAAGCACTTTTCCGCGTTGACTCTGCAGGCAGCCTGTGAACAGGACGAGCCCGATCTGCAACGCTGGCTGGCCGCTCATCCGCTGCCTGCCGGCAGCTTCAGCCTCGCTGCATCCTCGCGCTGGCTGGTGGAGTCATCTCAGGATCTTTCGCAGATCGACACTCATGCGGCGCGAAGCCTCTCCGCGCGGCATCGCGCACTGTTGCAGCTCATCGAGCAATATGCACCCTGGGTGCTGCCCGAGTTTGCCGTGTTGTCCGCCAGTCTTCCCCAGGACGCCATCGAAGACCGCAGGCCAGGCGAGCTGCTCCGTGTGGCGGAAGCGGTGCTGGAGGCACTGCGTACCAACGCGCAGCAGGATACCGCCACGCGCCCGGCTGCGGAGCGCTGCCGCGAGATAACTGCACAGGCGGCTGCGCGGCTTGCCCGGCTTGACGAGCAGCGGAAGCAGATCGTGCAGCGGACGGAAGCGCTTGCCGACGGCATGGAATTTGGTTTTCTCCTGCATCCCGATCGCAGGGTTCTCTCCATCGGCTGGGATCTGCGCGCAAACCGTCTTCACGATTCCTGCTATGACATGCTGGCCTCCGAAGCACGTATGGCGGCGTTTCTGGCCATCGCCCGGGGAGAGATGCCGCAGCAAAGCTGGTTCCGGCTTTCGCGCGATCACGCGCAGGCCTTTGGATGCCACGCGCTAATGTCCTGGACCGGTACGATGTTTGAATACCTGATGCCGGCGCTGTGGATGCGTGCCTGGCCCAACACCCTGCTGTCCCGAACCCAGAGTGCCTGCGTGCGCATCCAGCGTGCATGGGCACGCAAGCGCAGTCTTCCGTGGGGAATCTCCGAATCGGGTTTTGCCGAGCGCAATGATTCCGGAGACTACGGCTACCATGCCTGGGGCATTCCAGATGTGGCACTGTCCTGGGAGGCAAAGGCAGGACCAGTCATCGCCCCCTATGCCACCTATCTGGCCATGGTCATCGATCCGCAGGCAGCCATGGCCAACCTGCGCACTCTGGAAGCTGCCGCTGGCTGCGGTCGCTATGGGCTCTATGAGGCCATCGACTATCGCACCTCCCGGAAGCAGCCGGAAGTGGTGCGCGAGTGGATGGCGCATCACATGGGTATGTCCCTGCTTGCCTTGCTGAATCTCCTTCACGACGGCAAGGTGCAGGAGTGGTTCCATGCCAACGCGCTGGTGCAATCAGCCGAAGCGCTGCTGAATGAGATGCCGGCACGCAGCAGCATGCTCAAGGATGCGCACCGTCTCTCGCCAGCCATCCAGGCTGAATTCCAGGGCCAGGCATAAGCAGAATTCCGTCGCTGGGCTGCGTCTGCAGGTAAGCTGTTGGAGTGAGCATAAACGAGCGCGAACTGTTGCAGTGGATTCGCCGCAGGCCCGGCCATCGGGTTGCCTACAAGCAGCTTGTCCATGAACTCGGCCTGGCCGGCGGCGCAGAGCGTCGCGAGCTGCGTGAACAGCTTCAGGCGCTCGTGCAGCGGGGCGCGCTCCTTGTCGGCGAGGATGGTGGCTGGAGCCTGCCCCAGGCTTCTTCCGCCGCTGTCCCGCATGGCATGGTTGCAGGCAGGCTGGATCTGCATCGCGATGGCTTCGCCTTTGTGCGCCGTGAATCCGATGCGCAATCCGCAACACAGCGCGAAGATATTTTCATTCCCCCCACGGAGATTCACGGAGCCATGCAGGGCGATCTGGTTCTGGTGGAACTGGATCGACGATCGGCTTCCGGGCGAGCTTCCGGGCGCGTGGCCCGCGTGCTCGAGCGCAGAAATGTGACCATCGTCGGAACCTTTCATCTCGTGCTCAAAGGTCATCGATCCGCCGCCCAGAGCGCATCCCGGCATCCGTCACACGATGGCTTCTGGATGGTGCCATTCGACTCTCGCATGACGCAGCCCATTCGCATTCCTGCCACGGAGCCGATTCCTGATCAGGCTTGGAGTCGCAAGCATCGCGTCGTTGCCGGGCAGGCGGAAACCATCGCCTCCTTTCAGGATCTGGAAGGCTGGATGGTGGATGTCGAGATTACGCGCTGGCCCACCGCGACGCGATCCGCGGAAGGTCGGATTCTCGAGGTGCTTGGCCGGCCCGATGACTTCGGCGTGGACGTTGAGATCATGCTGCGCAAGCATCAGTTGCCGCGTATCTTTCCGGAGGCCGTACTGGCCGAGGCGAAGGCCGTCGCCCTGCCCGATCCACCCACCGGGGATGTGGCCGAGCTGAAGCGCCGGGAAGACTTTCGCGCTTTCCCCATTGTCACCATTGACGGCGAATCTGCGCGAGACTTTGATGATGCCGTCCATGTTCGCCGACTGGGCGCAGGCGAGGATGCAGGCTGGGAGCTGCAGGTACACATCGCCGATGTGGCGCACTATGTCCGTCCCGGTTCCGCGCTCGATCTGGAAGCGCGATTGCGCGGAACCAGCGTGTATTTCCCGGATCGCGCCGTGCCCATGCTGCCGCATGATCTCTCCACGGGAATCTGCTCGCTGCGTCCGCAGGAGGACCGACTGGTGCTTAGCTGCATCCTTCAGCTCGATGCGCAGGCAAACATCCAGGGGTTTCGACTGGCGGAAGGCGTCATCCGTTCCGCCGCCCGCATGACCTACACGCAGGTGCATCAAATTCTGGAAGGGGATGCGGAAACCCGCAGCAGCTTTGCGCCGCTCGTGCCCTTGTTCGAGCAGATGTGTGAGCTGGCCGGACGCATGCAGCAGAGACGCCAGGAGCGCGGCAGCATTGACTTCGACCTGCCCGAGCCGGTGATCGAATTCAATCCCGAAGGCCAGATGGAAGGTGTCTCCCGGGCAGAGCGGACATGGGCCAACCGCCTGATCGAGGAGTTCATGCTGGCGGCAAACGAGTGTGTCGCCATCTGGCTGGAGGACATGCCCGTACCGGCTCTCTATCGCATTCATGAGCAGCCCGATCCCAAACGGGTGATGGAGTTTGAGGACGCTGCTGCTGCCTTCGGATACACCCTCGGGATTGGCGCATTGCCGGTCAAGCGCTTTCAACCGCGCACCGATCGCCGCGAGCAGCATCGGCGCGGAAGCAATGCCCGCGAGGCCCGTACCATCGAGCTGCCGGAAAAAGTCGACGTAACTCCTCAGATGTATCAGCTGTTGACGCAGCGCATCAGCGGAAATCCGGAAGAGAGAATTCTCAACCACCTGATGCTGCGCTCGCTCAAGCAGGCACGATATTCCGAGCAGAATACCGGCCACTTTGCGCTGGCAGCGCCCAGCTACACCCACTTCACGTCACCGATCCGGCGCTACCCGGATCTGATCATCCATCGCATCACCAAAGCCCTGCTCCAGGACGGAGCCTGCGCCGAACGCAGCCTGAGCAGCACCAGACTGGAATCCCCCTGGCAGACCAGACATCGCGCTCCGGTCCACGCGCGGGACTCTGCTCCGCGCCCGGCGCACACCGTTTCTGCGCCCATCGCTGAGGCAGAACTGGCCGAAATTGCGCGCGAGTCTTCGCAGGCCGAGCGGCGCGCAGCAGAGGCCGAACGCGAGCTGATCGAGTGGAAAAAAGTTCGCTTTATGCAGGATCGCGTGGGTGAGGATTTCCATGCCATTGTGCTGAATCCGGCAAAGTACGGACTCTTCATCGAACTGGAGGAGATGTTCGTCGAGGGTCTGATCCCCATCGAACTGCTCCCCGGCGATCGCTACTCCTATCGTGAAAACACGCGCGAAATCATCGGCAACCATACGGGGCGCTGCTTTCGCGCCGGCGACCGGCTGCACGTCTTCCTGGATCGCGTCCTCGCCTTCGAGCGCAAGCTTCAGTTCGCCATCGTTGAGGACGAAGCGGCGTCTTCACCGCGCAGATCCACCAGCAACAAGAGCAACCAGAAAAGCAAGCGGGAAACCAAACAGGCAGCCCACCCCAAGTTTCGTCCGCCCAAGCAGGCTCTCAAGCGGGGCAATCGCAAGAAAAAGCAAACGGGCCGACGATAAGGTCGGCCCCTTTATTGCTGATGCAGAACCGGCTACGACTGCGGCTGTTGTGTGTTCGGCTGCTGGCCGCTGGGTTGCTGGCCGTTCTGCTGCGTGCTTTGCGGCGGTGGCGGTGGTGGCGGCGTGCCCAGCGGCCGTTGCGGCGGAGTCAGAATGAACGCCTGGCGAACCATCGCGAATCCCTCCTGCGTCCACTCGGCCTGAAGCAGATCCCCGCTGCGGTTGCTGAAGACCTCAATCGTGCCCCCGTTCACGTTCACCGTGTAGTGGTGCACCGGAATCGCCGATCCATTCAGCGTTCCCTGCATGTCGGCATCGGTGGTTATCTGCATCGGAGCCATGGAACCGGACTGCTTGGGAATCAGCGCCCAGATGTGGGCATTGTCATAGGCCGCGCCCAGCCGCAGCATCGCCTGCAGCCCTGCGGGATCAAAGTCAGGAAAGAAGACTGTGCGGGAATGGAAGGCCAGCGGCGTCTGCGTGCGCTGCCCATTGGCAAACATCTGCACCTGATACTGACCATTCGAACTCTGCGCACCCACAGTCACAGGCGTCCCATTCACCTGTCCATTCAGCTGCATGCTGTGCAGGTTCAGATGCGGACCCAGGTAGCCGGTCTCGGAAAAGCTCAGATTCAGGCTCTTCATGTTGATGGAGGCATTGGAGG
>JAJZGG010000126.1 GCA_021804965.1 Acidobacteriota bacterium | reverse complement strand
GGGCAATACGGTCGATTTCAAGAACACGATCCTGATCATGACCTCGAACATTGGCGCGCGGCACCTGCAGAAGAACAAGGGTCTGGGCTTCTCCAGTGATCGCGAAGACCTGGTGATGGAAAAGATCGAGGAGCTGGTGAAGGGCGAGGTGAAACGGACCTTCAATCCGGAGTTCCTGAACCGCATCGACGAGATCATCCTGTTCCAGTCGCTGACCGACGAGGACCTGATCCAGATTGTGGACCTGCTGATTGCGCAGCTGAATACGAACCTGGCGCAGAAGTCGATCACGATCACGGTGAATGGCGAGGCGAAGCGCTGGATTCTGGCCAAAACGATGGGCGATCGCAGCTACGGGGCGCGTCCGCTGCGCCGCGCGCTGCAGCGCTACATCGAGGATCCGCTTTCGGAGGCGCTGATTGGTGGGCAGATCACCGACCGGCCGGCGTTTCTGGACGTGTACATCGAGAACAACCAGCTCTACTACCGGTCGGTGCGTCCGGAAGAGACGGATGGCGACGAGAAGCGCGACGGCATCCTGCTCTACAGCGCCTGAACGGGGTGGCAACAACCAGGATTCCGGGGCGGATGGAGAGAGCCGCCCCGGAATCGAACGAAAAAGCCCGGCCTGCGAGCCGGGCTTTTTCTGTCCTGCAGGGATGGCTGCCGGGAGAAAGTGGAAGGCACAGTAAGACCGGGAATTCCCCGGAAAAACCACCGGCTACCCCGTCCGAATTTCGGTCACCTGCATGCTAGACTCGGACGTATGACGTATCCCCCCAGGCAGAGGCCGGTGAATCGCACCCCGATGAAAAAGCAGGTTTTGCAGTGGATCGTTCCCTTTGATGAAGTGCCCGTGTTGGGTTGCGTGACGGCATCCCGGCTGAGGCAGCGCGGTGGCAGGCGAAGAGCGGCCGGACTGGCTGCCGTGGCTATGGGCATTCTGCTGTTGGCTGGAGCCGGCCTGCAGGCGCAGAATATGAATCCGGCGGGAAGTATGGACCCGACGGCTGCCGGTGGACAGGCTGCGACCGATGCGGGCCAGTATTCCGGCCAGAATCCGGGCATGCCGCAGACAGGGACGATGCCCAACTGTGCTGATCCGCAGCAGGCGCTGCTGCCGCAGTGCGCCGCCCAGAATGGCTCCGGCTTCCAGGGCTTGCAGGCGACGCCGACGATTCCTCCGGCCAGCGTGTATAACGATTCGCGTTCCATCACGGGCACGAACGCTGGCCGAACCAACGGCCTGCAGAACGGCAACACCCAGCAGCGGACGCTGCCGCGCCAGGCACCGCGGGAGCCGCTGACGGATTTTCAGAAGTTTGTGGCCTCGACGACCGGGCAGGTGCTGCCCATCTATGGGGCGAATCTCTTCCGGCATATTCCGGCCAGCTTTGCCCCGCTGGACACCGTGCCGGTGCCGACGAACTTTGTGCTGGGGCCGGAGGACGTGCTGCGGCTTCGTGTGTGGGGACAGATCAACTTTCAGTCCGACCTGCGGGTGGACCGTTCGGGAGATATCTATCTGCCGCAGGTGGGGTCGATCCATGTGGCAGGGCTGACTTTTGCCGAGTTGGATGGGCATCTGCGTGCGGCGATTGGCCGGGTCTTCAAAGACTTTGACCTGACGGCGGATGTGGGCCAGATTCACTCGATCCAGGTCTATGTCTCGGGTGCGGCGCGGCAGCCGGGCGTGTATACGGTGAGCGCGCTGAGCACGCTGGTGAATGCGATCTTTGCCAGCGGCGGACCGGCGCTGGATGGGTCGCTGCGCAGGATTGAACTGCGGCGCAACGGGATGACGGTGACGCGCTTTGACCTGTATGCGCTGCTGGTGCACGGAGACAAGAGCGGCGATGCCCCGCTGCAGAATGGCGATGTGATCTACATGGCGCCGGCCGGGGCGATGGTGGCGATGACGGGCGCGGTGCGCGCGCCGGCGATCTATGAGCTGCTGCCGGGCGAGACGCTGGGCAGCGCCATCCAGGACGCAGGCGGCATGTCTGCCGTTGCCTCGAACAGCCGCATCTCGATTGAGCGGATTGAAGACCACACCACGCGGCATGCGATGGAAGTAAGCGACGACGCGGCGGGGCTGGCGACGGCGATGGACAACGGGGATGTGGTGCATGTGTACGAGATTGTTCCGGCGTATACGAAGACGGTGATTCTGCGCGGCAATGTGGCCAATCCCGGACGGTTTGCCTGGCACGAAGGCATGCGCGTGAGCGACCTGATTCCGGATAAGGAGTCGCTGATCACGAAGAACTACTGGTGGCAGCGAACGCGGCTGGGACTGCCGGCTCCGGAGTTTGAGCCGGTACCGAACTTTGGCGTGATGCTGCAGCCGCCCAGTGGAAATGCGGTGACACTGCGGCGCAACCGTGCCGAGACATCCACGACGACGGATCTGCAACAGAATGGGTTGGCCAATGGTGGTGCGGCAGGCGCGGCAGGATTGGGTGCGGCAGGACTGGGTGCGGCCGGATTGGGCGCAGAGGGGATGAATGCCCAGCAACTGGCCCAGCAGCAGTCGGTGCTGGCTGCCCGGCAGGGCGAGACGGACCTGAATGGCACGCAGGATGCCTCCGAGCGCGGGGCAAACATCTCCGTGGCTGAGGCGCAGACGCTTCCCTCGGGCCGCTCGCTGAACGGGGTGCAATCGACCCGGGTGCGCGTGCTGGCGCCGGAGATTGACTGGAACTATGCGGTGATTGAGCGCATGGATCCGCAGACACTGAAGACGGTGCTGGTGCCGTTTGATCTGGGCAAGCTGGTGCTGCAGCACGACCAGAGCCAGAACCTGAAGCTGGAGCCAGGGGACGTGATCAGCATCTTCTCCGAAGCCGATGTGCGGGTGCCGATTGCCGAGCAGACAAAGCTGATCCGCCTGGAAGGCGAGGTGGTGCATGCGGGAACGTATACGGCCCTGCCGGGCGAGACGCTGCGGCATCTGGTGATGCGCGCCGGAGGGCTGACGCCGAATGCGTATCTGTACGGGTCGGAGTTTACGCGACAGTCCACACGCATCCTGCAGCAGGCGCGGATCGATGAGTACATCCAGCAGCTGAACATGCAGGTGCAGCGCGGAAACCTGGCGGTGGCCGCCTCGGGCGTGTCCACGTCGCAGGATCAAAGCTCGGCGGCAGCAGCCCAGGGCAGCGAACAGCAACTGATCGCAAGCCTGGCCCGGATTCGCGCAACGGGCAGGATCGTGCTGGAGTTCCAGCCGGACAACCGGAACGTTGCCAACATTCCGAATATTCCGCTGGAGGATGGCGACCGGTTTGTGGTGCCTTCCCAGCCGGACAGCGTGAACGTGGTGGGCGCTGTCTATGACCAGAACTCGTTCCTGTATGCGCAGCAGCGGCGGGTGAGGGATTATCTCCACATGGCTGGAGGACCGAATCAGGATGCGTACCGGAAGTATGCGTTTGTGATTCGCGCCAGCGGTGCGGTGGTGAGCCGGACGACGACGAACGGCCTGTGGGGCAACACCTTTGACACGCTGCGTGTGTATCCGGGCGACACGATCGTGATGCCGGAGAAGACCTTCAAGCCATCGGCGCTGCGCACGACGCTGGAGTTCACGCAGATCATCTCGCAACTGGCCTTTGGCGCACTGGCCTTCAGCATTCTGCCCATCCCGTAGGGGCAGCTGAGCAACAAAAGCAAAGCGGCGCATTCCGATGGGGAATGCGCCGCTTTGCTTTTGTCGGAAGTTCGTTGGGAGCAGGCTGGCCGGGTTGGACAGGGCCTGATTTTGCGTGGGGCCTAAATGCCGATGCGGCGGACTTCCTCGTTGTAATACTTGCGGTAGAGGATGTCCCACTCGGCAGTGCCTTCCTGAATGATGCGGCGCTGGGAGCTGATCTTGAGCCGGGCGGCCTGGTCGATGCGCGTTTCTTCGGTGAGCAGCTGCTCGAGAATCTTGCGCGCCTCCTGGCGGATGGTGTTGCGATCCTCGTGGAAGTCGACCTCGTCGATGTCGGCCAGAGCGTCGGCGATGGTGTGCGCCAGCTTGTTGAGTTTGTCGCGGGAGATTCTCATAGGACGGCCTTGTATTTGCGGGTGAGTTCGGCCTTGACCTTCTTGAACATCTCGGCGTACTGGGCACCGGTGGGCTGCATCTCCTTCTGATAGGCCTCGAGAATGACGCGGACCTCCTCGTTGATGCGGTCCTCAAGGGACATCTCTTCGAGCAGGGCTGCGGTGACGCGCTCCTCAACGGGAGCAGGGTGCGCGGTGTGGATCATTTTGACGTCGGTAAGGTGTTTGACCGTGCGCCGCGCAAGGTAGCCGATATATTCGCGGGAAAAGATCATGGACTGAAGTTTCAAGATACCACACCGGACCGGGGCAGCAGAACCGGAGCGCAGAATGCACGGCAGGCAGAACAGGGCGGCGGACTGGTTTTCGCCGCCGCCCCGGGAGTGTGGCCGATGCCTAGAAGGCGAGCGGCAGATCGACGGCGCGAACGCCGTCCGGCTGCGGCAGCGCCACGGCAATGGCGGGCAGCGCAATGCGACGCAGCGGCGCGGCAGGCGCATCCGGCGCCGGATAGGCCGTGATGGTGAAACGAAGCTCCGGTGCAGGCATGGCGCTGGCGACCGGGTTGGCGATGCCGGGAAACCAGGCGAGCGGCATGGGCAGCACGCAGGTGGCGTGGTTGCCGCTGACGACCGCAAGCGCGGTGACGGACTCGCCGGGCAGCAGATTGGGCGCCGCAGCCGTAACGTGGCACTGGTAGCGCGCACCGGCCGGCAGCGGATGCAGGAGCGTGAGGTGAAGCGTGACCTGATCAATGCCATGCT
>JAJZGG010000056.1 GCA_021804965.1 Acidobacteriota bacterium | reverse complement strand
CCTTGACCACGATGGGGGCATGGAAGAGCTCCAGAGCCTTTTCCACCTCCTGCGCGCTGGTGCAGACGGCATAGTTGGCGGTGGGAATCTGGTGCCGCTGCAGGAAGCGCTTGGCAAAGGATTTGCTGGTCTCCAGCATGGCTGCCGCCTGGGTGGGACCAAAGACGCGCAGGCCGCGCTCGGTCAGCAGATCGACCAGCCCCAGTGCAAGCGGCAGCTCCGGCCCCACAACCACCAGTCCGGGCTGCTCGCGCAGCGCCAGCTCCACCATGCTGTCCAGATCGGAGAGGACAACAGGAGCCAGCCGCGCCACCTGCGCGATGCCACCGTTGCCCGGGGCACAGACCACCTCGCTGACGCGCCGACTCCTGGCCAGCGCCCACGCCAGGGCGTGTTCGCGCCCTCCAGAACCGAATACCAGTACCTTCATTGCAACCTCGCAGCCGCTGTCTCGCCACAGTTGGCTGCTCCCAGTGTACTCGTGCCTGCATTCGGTCTTCGCTATACTGCCAGAGCGCGGCAAATGCTTCGCGCCGAAAGTCCCGCAGACTGCCATGGACGAAACCAACCATTCCCCGGCGCAAGCCCCTGCTGCTACGCAAATTCCCACTGCGGCGCAAATCCCTGCTGCGGCGCAGGCTTTCGCTCCCGGCGCTGCGCGTGCGGCCAAGGAAAGCCAGCGGCGCGGTGCGCTGGCCATGCGTCGCAGCCAGCGGCTGGGGCTCACGCTGCTTGCCCTGGCCGTGCTTGCCTGGCGCCTGCTGCTGGTGCCGCGCGGCTGGTGGTTCCCTGCCGGATGGTGGCGCCTGTGGTAGCTGCGGAATCCATGAACCATGCAGGGACCAACGCAGGGGGCAACCCAGAGACCAAGGCAGGGACCAGCGCAGGGACCAACGCTGCACCGGAGCTGCCCTGGGCGATTCTCCTGCTGGGGCCGACGGCCAGCGGAAAGACGGCACTGGCTCTGGCGCTGGCCCGCGAACTGCGCGCGGAGATCGTCAGCTGCGACTCGGTGGCGGTCTATCGCGGGATGGATATTGGTTCGGCCAAGCCGGATGCGGCCGAACGCGCGGCTGTGCCGCACCACCTGCTGGACGTGGTGGATCCGGATACGGAGTTCACGGCCGGAGATTATGCGCGGCAGGCGCGCGCGGCGCTCCGTGCCATTGCCGCGCGCGGCGCTGTGCCGCTGGTCACAGGCGGCACCGGGCTGTATCTGCGTGCGCTGGTGCAGGGCCTGTTTGCCGGTCCGCAGCGCGATCCGGAGCTGCGCAGCCGTCTGCTGGCCAGCCAGGCACGGCACGACGGGGCGCACGACAGGGCACATGACAGGGCATGGCTGCACCGGCTGCTGCAGCGGCTGGATCCGGTGGCTGCCGGCCGCATCCATGCCAATGACACGCCCAAGCTGATCCGCGCGCTGGAAGTGCGCCTGCGCGCCCGGCGTCCGATGAGCGAACTGCTGGCGGAGGGTCGCGAGGCGCTGACCGGCTTTCGCCTGCTGCGCATCGGATTGCAGCCGCCACGCGAGGAGCTGTATGCGCGGATCGACCAGCGTGCGGCGCAGATGTTTGCCCGGGGACTGGTGGCAGAGACCCGGGCCTTGCTGGAGCGCTTCGGCGCGGTTCGTCCGCTGGATGCGCTGGGATATCGCCAGGCGCAGGCGCTGCTGCGGGGTGAGCTCAGCGAGCCGGCAGCCATTGCCGCCGCCCAGCAGGGCCATCGCAACTATGCCAAGCGGCAGCTGACCTGGTTTCGTCAGGAGCCGGAGGTCCACTGGATCCACGATTTCGGAGACTCCCCGGCGGCGCTGGCTGCGGCGCGGGGCTGGCTACCGCATGGGGCTGGCTGGCAGCGGTAGGCCTGGGATCAGGCCGCCAGCGGCAGCCATAGCTCCACGGTCAGTCCGCCTTCGGGAGCATTCTTTGCGTGCACTTCGCCGCCGTGCAGGCGGATGGCGCGTTCCGTGATGGCCAGTCCCACGCCGTAGCCGCCGGTGGAGCGCTGGCGAGCGTGATCGAGCCGATGAAAGGGCCGGAAGATGGCCTGGAGCTGGCCGTCCGGAACGCCCGGACCGCAGTCCTTGACGGCGATGACGATCCAGTCGCCCAGCAGGCGCTCCTCGTGGCGCAGGCTCACGGTGACCGTGCTGCCCTCGCTGGTGTAGGCGATGGCGTTTCGGATGACATTCTCCACGGCGCGACCCAACAGCATGCGACTGCCCAGCACGGTGGGTCCGCCGTCGCAGGAGTCGGCAAAGCTCACGCGGCAGCCGCGCCGCTGGGCTTCGTACTCCATGTCCGGCAGCAGCTCGCAGATGACCTCGCGCAGGCTCACGGTCTGGCTCTCCGGAAGCTTGCGCGTGGACTCCAGCGAGGACAGCCCGAGAAGCTGGCCGATCAGGTCGTTCAGCCGTTCGGTTTCGCGCCCGATGCGGTTCAGTTGCTCGCGCAGCTGATGGCAGGCCTCTTCGGTGTCCGCGCCGGCCAGCTTTTCGGCGGCCACATCCACCTCTTCGCGGGCCAGCTCCAGGGCCACGCTGAGCCGGGCCAGCGGCGAGCGCAGCTCATGGGAGACATCGCGCAGCAGCAGCTTCTGGGCATCCACCAGCTGCTCCAGCCGCTCGGCCATCTCGTTGAAGTCGAGCACCAGCCCGCGCAGCTCATCCTTTTCGGCTTTGGCCCCGGATTTGGCACTGCGTTGCAGAGCACTGCGCCGCGGCCACTCCACGCGGGCGCGCAGGTTGCCCTGGGCCAGTTCGCGGGCTGCCGTGCGCAGCAGGCCGATGGGTCGGGTCATCATCAGCGTGATGAAGAAGGTCACAATCAGCGAGACGACGAGGCTGATGAGCAGGCGCGGCAGCGTCTCGCGATAGGGAATGTAAATCTGCTGCGGGAAGCTGCCGCGCAGGATGTAGACGTAATGCCGCCCCTGGGAATCCTCCGCCAGCACGCCCTGCATGTAGCTCTTCGAGTCCTGCCCATGCAGCATGTAGCCGTATTTGCGCACTTCGGCCACGTGGCGAAGATAGGGCGCGGCGGAAATGGACTGGCAAAGCAGGTGGTTCTGCGGATCAAACAGCAGCGCCGGCTGGTCGCCCGGAGCCGGCCGGTCGATGGGAAAGATGCTGGGCACGGCCTTCAGCGCGGCACAGCCGCCGGTCTCATAGGCATGGATGGACTGCCGCGCATTGGATTCAATCTGGGCGAAGGCCGAAGTATAGACCGCCTCCGTGGTGCGGAACTGATCGGCCAGCAGAAACAGGGTGGAAACAAAGATGAGCGCCTCAATGATCCAGAAGGCGAAAAACAACTTCAGAAACATGCTTCGCATGGTTCAGGCTCCGCGCCGCACGCCGGCAGTGGGCATGGCCAGTTGATAGCCGATGGCGCGGATGGTCTTGATGCGCTCGCCTTCTCCGGCGGCATCCTCGAGCTTGCGCCGCAACCGGCTCACATGCATGTCCAGGCTGCGGTCAAAGGGGTGAAAGCGGCGGTCGAGCACAGTCTCGGTGAGCGCCTCGCGGGTGAGCACCTGTCCGGGAGCGCTGACCAGCGCCCGCAGCAGTTCAAACTCCACATCCGTCAGATCGAGCACCACGCCCCGGCAACTGGCCGTGCGTGCACCGGTATCCAGCGCCAGCCCTGCCGCCTCCAGAAAGGTTGCGCCGGAGTCTGCAATGGACCGGGTTGCACTGCGGCGGAGAATGGCCCGAACCCGTGCCAGCAGCTCGCGCGGATTGAAGGGCTTGGACAGGTAATCATCGGCGCCGATCTCCAGCCCGACGATGCGGTCCACGTCCTCGCCGCGCGCCGTCAGCAACAGCACGCTCACCTGCGAGCGGGCTCGCAGCCGTCGCAGCACCTCAAAGCCATCCATGCCGGGAAGCATCACGTCCAGCAGCACCAGCGCATACTGCTCGCGCAGGGCACGCTCCAGCCCGGATTCGCCGTGGTGCTCGGTGCGCACGGCAAAGCCATGGCGGCCGAGATAGTCCTCCAGCATCGCCGACAGTTCCGTGTCGTCGTCGATCAGCAGAATGGGTTCCACAGGCTGTGATTCCGCGGCCATCTTCTCATTTCTACGCCGCGCCTCCGTGCAGTGCCGTAACACTTTGTAACACATGCCGGTTGCCGCTTTACACTTCGTTACAATTCGTGACGTTTCGTGACTGCACACCCCATCCGCCGGTGGTCAACTAACTTCACGGGAGAGGGTTCTGCTCCTGCGGGGAAGATCGGCTGCGGTGCTGTTCCGGGTTTCCTCCTGCGCACATTGGATTGCGAGTCTCATGTACGGGGTCTTCTGGCGCGGTCTTCCTCGATTCCTTTTCTTTGCCGTCCGGCTCCGGGTGATTTTGTGGGATATAGGGGACGGGAGAATCATGCAGGAACCCAGCCGATGTTCGTTTTCCGTTGCGGCTGCACAGGCTCAGGGTTTTCGGATTTCGGGCCTCGGCCCAAGGCAAGGAGATATCCCGATGCAACCTTCCCCGCTCCAACTCATTGACGCCTGCAAGCGAGGCGACAGCGGTGCCTGGTCGGATCTGCTGCGCGGCTCCCGCGGGCTGGTGTACTCGATCTGTGCCCAGTATGCGGCCTGCCCGGAGGATGTTGAGGATCTGATGCAGGAGGTGCTGCTGCGCATCTGGCAGCGGCTGGGCGACTATGATCCGGCGCGCGGTGAACTGAAGTCCTGGATCGCCACGCTGACCCGCAACCTCTGCGTGGATGCCTGGCGTCGCTCCGGCATGCAGCGGGCCACGGTCTCGCTGGATGCAGTGGCTCACACCGCAGACGAGGAGTCGCAGAGCAGCTTTGCCCAGCGGATTCCCGATCCCAGGCCCACTCCGGAACAGATGGCCCGGCGCAGCGAGATGCGCCGCGTGGTCTCCCGCTCGATTCGCCAGGTGGCGCCGGAGATGCAGTCGGTCCTGCGCATGCGCCTGATTGACGATCTGGAAAACGAGGAAATCTCCTCACAGCTGCGCATTCCCGTGGGAACAGTGAAGTCCCGCATGAGCCGAGGACGCTCGCAGCTGATGCCGATGCTGCCGGTTCGCGCAGCCTTCGGCGCAGCCTGAACGCGGGCTAAAACTCAAGACCAGCAAACACAAATGGGCAGCGCCAAGGCGCTGCCCATTCTGTTTGCTGCCTGCATCCGACCCGGGTCAGCGTGCGGCGTAGCTGCGCGTCTGGCCGGTGCGCTCGTTGGTGACGCGGAAGCTGCCGTTGCGCTGGACGGTGAGCGTGAGGCCGTGGCCGGCATCCGGAGCCTGCGGGTCGGTGGCCCGGTCCAGATTGGCAATGAAGGCGTCCGGAGCATTCCATTTGGCTCCGCCCTCCATCGAGTAGTGCAGCTGCCACCAGTTTTCCAGTCCCGGATCGTTCTTCAGCCGCTGCAGCGTCGGCGTGGAGCCGCCCTTCAGCGCGCCGTTGTCCATGATGGCCACGCGCGGGTGCAGGGCATCGATCAGCGCCGGGCTGGAACTGGGATACCAGCCATGATGGCTCACGATGAGGATCTGCGCGGTGCCGATCCTGTTGATCGGGCACATCAGCTCCACTTCCTTGTCGCTGGTCAGGTCGCCCAGGTCCACAATGCGCGTGCGGCCAAACTGGATCACGATGCCAAGCGAGCGGGAGTTCTCCGTCGTGTCATGCGGGTAGGCCGGCAGATTGGAGCAGAAGGGGTTGGGCTCGCCGCCGCCGGGCAGCGGATGGTCAATCACCTTCCAGTCGGCGGTCACGGCCGTGGCATCCAGTCCGGGAACAGGCAGCTTTTCGCCGGGATGCAGACTGATGCGGCGCACGTGGTGCTCGGCCAGCGCCTTCAGATACGCGGAATAGTAGCCGGAGACCTCCGGCGTCAGCTCGCGGTTCGGCCCGTGATCCAGAAACTCACCCACCGGGATGCGATCCAGCAGCTGCGGCACGCCACCGGCATGGTCGGCGTGGAAGTGGGTCAGCAGCACGGCATCGATGCGCTTCAGTCCGGCCTTGTGCGCGGCGGCCACAATGCGGTCGGCATCGCGGCCATTGTGGTCGGCCCAGCCGGTATCCACCAGCAGGCTGCTGCCGGACGGGGTGACGAAGAGCGTGGACTGGCCACCCTCCACGTCCATGAAAAAGACGCGCAGGCTGCTGTTGGACGCTGCCGCGGCATGGGTGCCGGGCTGTTTGGCTGCCTGCGTGGCTGCCTGCGTCGCCGGCTGGGCCAAGAGGCTGCCGCCTGCCAGTGCGATGCCTACCGATGCGGCAAGCATGGTCCTGTGCCAGGGATTCTGTTGCTTCTGCTGCTTCACTGCCTGTCCTCCGGGGCTTGGGGTTGGGTTCTTCCTGCTTCTGCTGGGTTCTGTCGGGTTTGCCGGCCTGGGCTGGCTGCCGGGTTCGGGGGCGACGAGGTTGCGGGACGAAAGAGAATCGCTTTATCCGCAGGGCTTGCCGCATTCGTGCTACGGACGGGCGGCAGGTTTGCGGCACACCGATTGTAGACCGGCGCGGGCTGCCTCTGCACGCCCCGGCGTGAACCGGCGCGGGCTGCCGGGCAGGACGGCATGCCGACTGCGGCCTGTGCGATTTAGACTGACAGGGCGAGACGGGTCGCGCCAGAGTGCGCCGGAGTGCAACCGGCCGGACAGGACGCGACAGGACACGATGGGGGGACGAAGCTTTATGGTCGAGGCAGGTTCGGTTCAGACGAGTTCGGTTCAGGCAGGTTCGGTCGAGGCAGGGACGGCGGTCTATGACATTGCCATCATCGGCGGAGGACCAGCCGGATACACAGCCGCGATTCGGGCCGGTCAGTACGGGTTGAAGGTGGCCCTGATCGAAGCCACGGACAAGCTGGGTGGCACCTGCCTGCACTGGGGCTGCATTCCCACCAAGGCCCTGCTGTTCAACGCCGAGGTCTGGGAGCATGTGCAGCATGCGGCGCAGTTCGGCATTGAGAACGTGGGCACACCCACGCTGAACTGGGCGCGCGTGCTGGAGCGGAAGTCGGCCATCACCCTGAAGCATGCCAAGGGGCTAGACTTCCTGATGAAGAAGAACAAGGTCACCGTGATCCATGGCTATGGACGGCTGACCGGCCCGGCCCGCGATGGCGTCCACACCGTCGCCGTGACCGGCGCCGACGGCAGCCGGCTGATCGCCGCCCGGAATCTCTTCCTGGCCACCGGCTCCGATGCGCGGCTGCTGCCGGGTCTGAAGCCGGATGACCGCATCCTGACGAACATGGAGATTCTCGCCCTGCCCGAGCCGCCGAAGAGCCTGATCGTGATCGGTGCCGGTGCGGTGGGCGTGGAGTTCAGCTCGATCTTCCGCAGCTTTGGCGCCGAGGTCACGCTGGTGGAGTTTCTGCCGCGGCTGGTGCCGGCCGAGGATGCCGAGATCAGCAAGGAGCTGGCCCGCGTCTTCAAGAAGCGCGGCATCGATGCCTGGACCGGGGCGCGCGTGGAAAGCGTGGAGCGTACCGAGGCAGGCGTGCGCGTGCGCTTTACCGATGCCAACGGGCGGGAGCAAACCAGGGAGGCCGAAAAGGTGCTGGTGGCCGTGGGCCGTGCGCCACGCACCGCCGATCTGGGCCTGGAGACCGTGGGCCTGAGCACCGATCGGGGATACCTGACGGTGAATGAGTGGATGGAGACCGCTGTGCCGGGCATTTCTGCGCTGGGCGATATCGTGGCCGGGCTGCCGCAGCTGGCCCACGTGGGTGCCATGGCCGGCATGGTGGCTGCGGCGCGGGTGGCCGGGCGACCGGCACGGCCCATCCGGCGGACACGGATTCCGGCCTGCACCTACACCGAGCCGCAGATTGGCTCAGCCGGGCTGACCGAAGAGGCCGCGCGGGCCGCCGGCCACGCCGTGAAGGTGGGCAAGTTCCCCTTCGCCGGCAACTCCAAGGCAACCATCCTGGGCACGCATGAGGGCTTTGTGAAGGTGGTGGCCGATGCGCAGTACGGCGAGATTCTGGGCGTACATATCCTGGGCCCGGGCGCCACGGAGATCATCGCCGAAGCGGTGGCCGTCATGGAGCTGGAGGCCACGGTGGAGGATCTGATGTTTACCATCCATGCCCATCCCACGCTGGCCGAGGCGATGCTGGACGGCTATGCGGCCGTGGAAGGCATGGCCATCAACGCCTGATCCCCGGCGGGAAGCGGCGCGGAGCGCTTCCCCAATCTTTTTTGCAGCGGGAAAGATTTTCCTTGACAGGATTGCGAAAATACACAACCATTCAGTTGTGAGTAATCTGGATTCCACCTTCGCGGCGCTCTCCGACCCAACCCGTCGGGCCATGGTCGAGCGTCTCTCCCGTGGACCGGCCACGGTGCGCAGCCTGACCGAGCCGTTTTCGCTCACGCAGCAGATGATTTCCAAGCACGTTGCCTGTCTGGTGCGGGCACGGATCGTGGCCAAGACCCGGCGCGGGCGGGAGAGCATCTGCACGCTGCGCCCGGAGGCGATCAAGACGGTCAGTGACTGGGCAATCGGGTATCGGCAGTTCTGGGAAGAGAGTTTTGACCGGCTGGATGCGGTGGTCCAGACCATGAAGGCAAAGGAGACGAGGGATGACAGACAACGCGGAAGTTGAGTTGGAACGGATGGTCGTGACGCGGGTGCTGGATGCTCCGCGCGAGCTGGTCTGGCGGGCCTGGACAGAGCCGAAGTATGTGCAGCAGTGGTGGGGGCCCATGGGATTCACAATGCCCTTCTGCCGCATGGATTTTCGCGAGGGCGGCAGGTTTCTCTACTGCATGGTTGCGCCGGATGGGCAGGAGTACTGGAGCGCCGGGCAGTTTCATCAGATTGTGCCGCAGGAGAAGATTGTGCTGTCGATGTACTTTGCCGACGCGCAGGGTAACCGGGTGGAAGCCGCTGCGGTGGGCATTGAGCACGAAGCCATTCCGGATGCAAAGGACGAGGTTCTCTTTGAGGATCTGGGCAACGGGCAGACGCGGCTGACCTTCACCGGCAACGAGACCATGAAGCATGCCAGGGAGAGCGGCCAGTTCGAGGGGATGATGCAGGTTCTCGAGAAGTTTGCCGCCGTGGTTGCCGGGCTGGTTGCGCAGGCCTGAGCAACACCGGGCCCGCAAAACAGAAAAGCAGCAGGCTCCCGGGGGAATGGGAGCCTGCTGCTTTTGACGATCGTCTCGATCGCGTCCCACGCATGCAGCGCGCGACGGAATCGGCAGCGCGATCAGGCGACGAGATGCACGTCGGCCTGACGGTCAGTGCCACGCACTGGACCACGACCAGCGTCACGGCTTGCGCCGGCCTGGGATTGGCCAAGCTGGGATTGCCCGCGCTGGGACTGGCCGCGAAGCTGCTCCCCGTTGCGGCCCCGCGCCGGCCTGCTGCCCTCATTCCGGCCCTGACCGCGATTCTGACCGCGACCCTGGCTGCCGGCGGGACGGAATCCCGACGGGCTGCCTGCACGGCGGCCTTCCCCGTTGGCAGAGGCGCTGCGCGCAGCAACCTCGGCCGGACGGCTGTCACTTCCTGCCGCGACGGTTTCCGCCTGCAGCGCTGCACCATCGGCAGCTTCAGCAGCAACGGCCGACCCGGCAGACGGCTGCACGCGAACGCGGTAGCGCGTGAATTGAATGGTCAACGCGCGCTCGATCTTGCGCAGCGCCTGTGCCTCAGCCGGAGCGGCAAAGGTGGAGGCAATGCCGTGGCTGGAGGCGCGGCCGGTGCGGCCCACGCGGTGGACGAAGTCTTCGGCCTCCTGGGGCAGATCGTAGTTGACGACGTGGGCCACGTCGGCCACGTCAATGCCGCGGGCCACCACGTCGGTGGCCACCAGAACGCGATGACGGCCTTCGGCAAAGCCGCGCAGCGCGGAGTTGCGCTGGCTCTGCGAGCGGTCGCCGTGGATGGGCGTGGCCGAGAATCCGGCACGGGCCAGCCGACGGGCCACACGGTCAGCGCCGTGCTTGGTGCGCACAAAGACCATGAAGCTGCCCGGGTGGGTGCCCAGCAGATGCTCCAGCAGATCCTGCTTGTGATCGACGGGTACCTCGAAGGTCTGCAGCTGGACGTTGGGCGAGGGCTTGAGCTTGGTGCTGATGTCGATGCGCTGCGGATTCCGCAGATACAGGCTGGCAACCTCGCGGATGGCGGGGCTGAGCGTGGCGGAGTAGCAGAGCGTCTGGCGCTCGGCGGGAAGCTGGGTGGCAATGCGCTCAATGGCCGGTTTGAAGCCCATATCCAGCATGCGATCCACTTCGTCGAGGACCAGGATGCGAACCGAGGCCAGGGAGACGAGACGGCGCGAAAGATAGTCTTCCAGGCGTCCCGGCGTGGCCACGATGAGGCGCGCACCCTTGCGAATGGCGGCCAGCTGCGGGCCTTCGGCCATGCCACCGCAGACCAGAGCCGAGGAGAGCTGTCCGCGGGTCAGGGTGCGGCAGGATTCCAGCACCTGCATGGCCAGCTCACGGGTGGGCAGCAGCACCAGGGCGCGGGCTTCGCGCGGTGCCGTGGCCAGGTGCTCGATGAGCGGAACCAGGAAGCTGAGGGTCTTGCCGGTGCCGGTCTGCGCGGTGGCCAGAATGTCCTGGCCCAGCAGGGCCGGCGGAATGGCCGCAGCCTGTACGGGGGTGGGCTGGGTGAAGCCGGCTTCTGCGAGCTGGCGTTGCATGGAGGGAGAAAGCGAAAGTTCCGTAAACAGAGTCAAAAGTATCCTGTGCTGCACTCCGGTGGGCTCACGGGTCCAGCGCCGAAATGGGGCTGGATTGCATCCGAAAGCGAGCGCCCGGCAGACCGCCTGTGGCGGGTGCAGAGAGAGTGGCCTGCGCGGTGCCGGAGAAAATCGTTCCCGGCGGCACGGAGAGGCACGAAAGCTGGAGTATGCGGAAAACCCAGAGGCGAAGGCCTCAGAACGATTTCAAGATTTGCCACACCATCGCGTCTTCGACGGCAAATGCCTGCAAGGCAGGCCGTCTGGTCCGGTCAATCCCGAGAGCGCAACCTGCGCCGCGGCAAAACCTTGACTTCAATGGACCATTCCGCTGAGGGGCCTGGAGAAAACCGTGGGGATCTGGCGGATGCTGCAAGAACGTGTCACGACCAAACAACTAAGCGTATTAAGAGCATAGCATAAATCCTCTTTAATTCTCGTTGCTGCCAGCGGTGCGACGGATTCTAAAGAAAAGCAGTATCCGTGTAAGCCATGGCTGAGAGGACTCTTTTGAAAAATCAGTGAGCTTTAGATATGGTTCGAATTCCTTGGGAAGACGTTCAAAGTGATCGTTGGGAATCTGTAGTTTTGAAGAACTAAGCTGGATTTCTATATCATTGAACTTTACTCTCAAATCAGGTGTCATAGATTTCAGAGTAGGACGCAAGGCTTCCGAATAAGAAATATTTTTCCAGATTTTCTCCTCAACCTGTTTATAGAATTCATCAAGATATTTCTTTAACTTTTCGTCACCCTCAAACAGAAAGGGTACTTCCTGAAGGGCAAAGAAGACTTTTTGGATGTGAGATTTGATGTCGTCATTATTTCCCTCCACAAGTGTTGTCAGAAGCTCACGAAAAGTGACATACACCTGCATTCTGCGTTCATACATCTGATGCCGGAGTTGCTCGCGCCCGAGACGTCGTTGCCAGCGATTGAAAGACCACGTCACACAAAGGACTGCGATGGAAACTACTACAGGCACAGCATCATGCAGGATATTGAGTACACAATGCAGGATGTTGAGTACACACTCGATCATCGCGCGAGTATGTCACGCATACCGATACGATGCAAGACCAAAAGTCAGTTATCGGAGTCGGTCGGGGTCGGGATTGCGTAGTACCCCTGCCTCACCTGGACGTGGAGGTCCTGCGCCTTGTCCGCGCCGGAGGGCTCGCTCTGGCAGGTGACGGCCACGTGGCGATACTCGCCATTGAAGTGCTGGTTGGTGGGCGTGTAAGAGGCGATGTACTGGGTGCGCAACTCGTCCTCGATCTGCTGGAAGGCGGCCTCGAGCTTTTTGCCGTTGTTGCCCACATCGATCAGCCGTCCGCCGGTTTCATTGGCAATGCGGCGCATGGCAAAGTCGCCGCCGTATCCGAAGCCGTTGTAGAAGCCGCGATCGGCGATCAGGATCACGTAGACGATGACGTTGGCCTTCTGGGCGGCGGCAATGGCATCGGCGATCTTGACGCTGCTGCCCTGGTCTTCGCCGTCGGTGAGCAGAATGACGGCCTTGCGACCGGTCTGGACGCTGAGCTTGTCATTGGAGACCTGATCGATGGCGTCGTAGAGCAGGGTGCCTTTGGGTGCTCCGCTGGTGGGCACCGGGCCGCCGCCAATACCGGGCACGCCGTAGGAGCCTCCGCCGATATTGATCTGCGCCTTGTCCATGGCGCGCTCCAGCTCGCGGGGGCTGTTGGTAAAGTCCTGCAGCAGATCGACGTTGACGTCAAAGCTGACGAGAAAGGCCTGATCCTGACGCTTGAGCACGCGGTCGAGGAACTCGGAGCCGAACTGCTGCTCGAGTGGAAGGACGCGTTGCTGGCTGCCGGAGGTGTCCAGCAGCAGGCCGAGGGTGAGCGGCTGGTTGGTGACGGCCTGAAAGGACTTGAGGGTCTGCGGCTGCTTGTCTTCGCTGACTTTGCAGTCCTGCCGGGTCAGATGGGGAACAAGCTCGCCGTGATCGTCCTTGGCCGTGAAGTAAAGGCTGACCAGGTTGACGTTGACGCGCAGGGTGGTCATGGGCTTTTCCTCGGTCTGCGCGGGGGCATTGCTGATCGGCGAAGCATCCGGGGACGGCGCAAGCTGGGCGCGGAGCGGCACGGCAGCCGCCAGAGCCAGCAGCAGCAGGCAGCGGCCTGCCCAGGGAGCAACCTGTTTGGCGGCAAACTGCGCCGAAGATGCCCGAAAGGACACCCGATTCCGGAATCGACGATGCAAACGAGGCAACATTTTTCGACTTCCCGATTCTAAGGGAGTAGACGCCCGGCTACAACGCGAGCGCCGCAGCAGCTATGGGAAGCAGAAGTGCCTCCGGGAGTTGCCTGGAGCGCGGACGGGAAGCCGGAAGGATACGGAAGTCTGTTACTCTGAGCTTTACGGAAACCGCGCAAGGCAAGTGCCGGACGGCAACCAGACGGTAGACCCATACGGAAGTAGACCCAGACGGAAGACAAGGGACGGTTCGTGAATCAGAGCAAGCGTTGGAAGGCAGGATGGGCGGCAACGGCGGTGCTGATGGCTGCTGCCGGAGCGATGGCGCAGCAGACCAGCGGTACAGGTGGCTCGGCGGTGCCGGATGCGCCGGCGCCGACGGCGGCAGCGCCCTTGTCGGGCATGAAGGGGCAGATCGCTCCGGGGATGGGCATGCCTGCGCTGCCGAATCCGGATGACCAGAAGCCGGCCACGCCGGCAAAGGCGCCCGCACCCGCTCCTGCAGCGCAGGCACCGGCATCCAGCGGAAGCGGGCTGGACAGCGTGCAGAAGGCTCCGCCCGAGCAGCCCGCTCCGGGACAGGGCAATCAGGCCGTGGTGACGACGCTGCGCACGTATACCAACTTTGTGATCGTGCCGGTCACGGTGAAGGACAACAAGGGAAATCTGGTGGCCGGGCTCACGTTCCGGGACTTTCAGGTCTTTGAAAACGGCCAGCGGCAGGCGCTGCGGCTGTTCACGGTCGATCCTGCGCCGCTCTCGATTGCCTTTGTGATTGACCAGAGCCTGACGCAGGACGTGATGGCCAAGGTGAACAATTCGCTGGGTGCCATCCAGGGCGCGCTGACGCCGTACGACGAAGTGGCCGTCTTCACCTACAACAACGGGGCGCAGGAGTCGACCGGGTTTACCGGTGCGCAGAGCCATCGGCTGGAAGCGGTGCTGGCGCTGACCAAGGCCACCGGCCGCGACGAGAGCATGCCGGTGAACTCCGGCCCACTGGCAGGCTGCAGCATCAGCGCCAACGGCAACTGCAGTGATCCCAACCTGCAGGTGGGTCGCAGCGCAGGCGGCACGCAGTTCATGACGCTGCCCAAGGAGATCCACACCCTCAATGACGCGATCCTGATGGCTGCCGAGAGCCTGTCGCGACGGCCTCCGGGACGCCGCCGCCTGGTGTATGTGGTCTCCGACGGCAAGGAGTATGGCTCGAAGGCAACCACCAAGGAAGTGATCAAGTTTCTGCAGACCAACCAGATTGCCGTCTATGCCACGCTGGTGGGCGACTCGGCGCGCTGGGGCGAAGGCTACCTGAGCCGCTTCCATCTGCCCTTCCAGATGAATGACAACATCCTGCTGAAGTATGCGCAGGCAACGGGCGGCTCGCTCGATTCGGAGCGCTCGGTCAACGGCATCGAGAAGAGCTACATGCACATTGCCGAAGAGGCTCGCACGCAGTACACGCTGGGCTATCTGAGCCACGAGCCGATCATCGACGGCAGGTACCGTTCGATCGAGGTGCGCGTGGACCGGCCGAGTGTGGACGTGACCGCCAAACCGGGCTACTACCCGACGGCGCAGTACTTCCGCTAACCGGCATGGCAGGCGCTGGGCCGCTGGGCGCGGTGGGAATGGGCCTGACCGCAGCGGCGCTGTGGGGTGGCTCGGACTTTGCCGGCGGCCTGGGTGCGCGTCGCGCCCCGGCGCTGCTGGTGGTGGCCGCCGGACATCTGGTGACATTCTGTCTGCTGATGCTGCTGTGCGCTGGCACTCCCCTGCCCGGGCACGGCGCTGTTGCCCTGGGTCTGCTGGCCGGCATGGAGGGTGCGCTGTCGCTGGCGCTCTTCTACCACGCACTGTCGGCTGGCGCGATGGGCGTGACGGCGGCGCTGACCGGCGTGCTGACGGCGGCCGTTCCGGTCCTGTTTGCCCTGCTGCGGCAGGGATGGCCGCAATGGACCGAGTGGGGCGGACTGGCAGCCGGCGCGGCAGCCATTGCGCTGGTGGCCTGGACCCGCGCCTCGGGCACAACGCGGCGCGCACTGCTGCTGGGTGCGCTGGCCGGGGTGGGCTTCGGGGTGCAACTGGTACTGCTGAAGCTGGCATCCGAGGGCGGCGTGCTGTGGGCCATGACGACGGCGCGTGCCGGAGGACTGGTGGGCGTGGCGCTGGCGCTGGGGGCGCAGTGGCTTCGGCGGGACGGCAGATCGCAGGCGGCCGGTTCCAGTTGGCTGGTCTGGCCCGGCTACGGCTGGCGCGGCTACTGGAAGATGGGCATTGCCGCCGGGGTGATGGACGCGCTGGGCAACGGGGCCTATATGCTGGCCGCGCAGACAGGCCGGATGGAGGTGGGTGCGATGATCGCCTCGCTCTATCCGGTGATGACGATTGCCCTGGCGGCGCTGGTGCTGCGCGAGCGACCCACGGCACGGCAGAAGATGGGCATGGCGCTGGCCGCGGCGGCGATTCTGCTGCTGAGCCTGTGAATCAAGCGGGCTGACGTGCATGATACAGACGCGAAAAGACGCCGGGCTGCTGCCGGCGTCTTTCCTGCGATATCGTGCCTGCCACGACGGACGGAGCCAAGCACAGACCCGTCGGAGTGGTTTACTTTTGCTCGACGGGCTGCTGCGGCGCCGGCTGCACGGGTTGCGGTGCAACGGCCTGCTGCTGCTGGACCGGCGGCGGTGCCGGTGTGTCCTGAACGCCCTTCAGGCCTTCCTTGAAGCCCTTGAGGCCCTCACCGAGTCCCTTGCCCATTTCGGGCAGGCGCTTGGCACCGAAAAGCAGAAAAACGACGACGCCGAGAATGAGCAGATGTGTCGGTTGAAACAGGTCACCCATGATCTTCCTCCCCGAAGCTTCGTGAACTTCCCTGCCGAAGCCTCGTGTCTCCGGAGCCCTCCGGAGCACAGTTCTGATTGTATTCTCGCACAAGCGAGGGTGGACTGGCGGGTGGTGCGCTGCGGCTGAGCCTGGCAGGGCGGATGCAGCGGCGGCGATGGACCGCGCCGAGCGTGCCCGTTCGGAATCCTTCCGCAGGAATTCCCCTACCCAAGCAGAACGCACGAACGAGGGGAACGGATGGGTCGGAAGCCGTTTTCGGAAACCGGTACAGGCCCTAATTGACGCGGGAGGGTTGGCCGAGGCGCTCCGAGACAAGCTGAAAGAAGGCGGCAATGCTGTCACCGGACTGGAGGCGACGATAGACCTTCATGAGCGGGAAGATGCGGGAGCCGCGAATATCGACTGCGGGCATGAGGGTGTTGCCGCCGGGATAGTCGGCCATGAGCCAGAAGCCGGTGTAGCGGATGCGGAGCAGCTCGCCAAGGTAGCTGCCCCAGACGCGAACTTCATGGTCGTAGTCGAGGTCGGGGAGCTCGGCAATCTCCGAGAGCACGGCCTCATAGGCATCGAGGGAGTCGGGCTGGAAGTCGAGGGTCTGGCAGAACTGCTCCCGGGCAAGCTGCACGGCTGCGGCAGCGTAGGCGGCCATCATGGTCTCCAGGTCGGGATAGACGGCGCCGGACAGTTGCGACTTGAGCGCCTGGGCGGCGTGAGAGCGATCCATGACAGTTTCAGTGTATATGGGAAAATATGCGTAACCTGAGAGACAGCTGCAGCATCGGTAGAGAACGGACAAACGGGCTGAGGGGGAAATTGCCAGTGCAAATCGGGCCGGTACGAACGAAGTGGGGAAGCATCCGTTGGGCGATGGGGCTGTTCCTGTGGGTGCTGGCGGTCAGCCTTCCCGCGCAGGAGTGGTCGCGGGATATTTTTCCGCCGCCGGCCAATGCGCCCGCAGAGCTGACCGCAGCGCTGCACCGCGCAGCGCGCGAGCACAAGCGCGTCCTGCTGGACTTTGGCGGGAACTGGTGCGGCGACTGCAAGGTGCTGGACTACTACATGCACCAGCCGCAGAATGCAGCGCTGCTGGAGCGGAATTATGTGCTGGTGGACATCAACATCGGCGAGTATGACCGCAACCTGGCGCTGGCGGAAAAGTACGCCATTCCCCTGAAGCGCGGCGTGCCGGCGATGGCCGTCTTGAGCGAGCAGGGAAAGCTGCTCTACAGCCAGAAGCAGGGCGAGTTCGAGTCGATGCGGCGCGTGGACCCGACGGCGGTCACCCAGTTTCTGCTGCGCTGGCGGCCGCAGCGCGCCGGCTGCTCGATGATGTCGGTGAATTGCTGAACTGGGGTGTATAGTGGTGCCGATGCAGGGAATGCGTCCTGCATCGAGGAGGCTGCCATGGAGAAGGGAACCTGTCCTGTGGCGATCTGGATCGTAGCGGCCCTGTATCTGGGCGTGGGAATCTTCACGGCCTCCAGGATGGTCGCCGATCTCTTCCAGCACCATCCGTACAGCGTGGAGAGCGGCCTGGCCGGTCTGGTCGCGATTGTGGCAGCGGCCTACCTGCGCCGCGGCGACAATTGGGCGCGCTGGCTGGCACTGGCCTGGATCGCGTTTCATGTGGCGATCAGCTACCGCGTGCCCAGCGAGTGGATGGCGCACCTGGGCATCATGGCAGCGATCGGGGTGCTGCTGTTTCTGCCCTCCTCGCGGCGGTTTTTTGCCGGGCAGGTGGCAGCCTGAGGTTTGGTTCGCCCCGCGCGGGCAACGACAGGCTCATTCTCGCGAACCAGCGCCGTGCATCCATTGGGCGTAGCGGCGGGCGTACAGTGCCCCGAGACGGCGCCGGAAATTTGGCTTTTTGAGGTGCCAAATCCGTACCTACTCGACGCTCTGTCGATTCCAGTCCCGAGTACTCCATTTTCGATGAAGTTCATCAGGGGTTGAGCCTGACAGACAGTCTGGCCATGAGGTTCATGTGCTCATGGAAGATTGCCACAATCAACGCGGGAGCATTCGTTCGCGGGAGACAGAAAACGTAATGATGCTCGCAGTGTTCCATCCATAAAGACGGATAGAGCGCACTCATGTCCTTGAACACACCACTGGCGGCAGCGAGTCTCACCATACAGCGGTCGAGCTTGGCAATGTAGCGGCGCACCTGGGCATCGCCCCATTGTTTGCGCGTGTAGCGGATGATTCCGCGCAAATCGGCTTCCGCTTCGATTGTCAAAACATAGTCTGCGCTCAATCGCGGCGAGCCTTGGACATCTCATCGTCCAAAATTTTGCGAACGCTCGAGGTGGATACTTCGCCAGCCAGGCCAGCATTGATGCGCTTACCCAACAATGTCTTCAGCTCCAGCCAGGCCTGATCGGAATCTGCATCGCCGGGAAACAGCCGTTCGAGGGCATACTGTTTGATGGACTTACCCTGCAATGCCGCTAAAGCTTTCAGGCTCTGGTGCTGCTGCTCGGTCACATCGATGGTGAGTCGGCTCATGGAATCATCTCCCGCTTTACACAAACCCACATTATCACAAATACACAAAGTACCGCGGTGCATCGACCCGATATTGGAGGATGCCTGCTTTCGGAACGCGAGCAGAAGGCAATTTGGAACAGGTACTTCACGGGAGCGCCACAGCGACAGTGGCGGTTCCTCAAGCGATACAACAGAGTCAAGAGAGCTTGAGGGCTCCAACCCGGCAGCACGGCATCAACCCCAAGCCGGTGTTCAAGCGGAAGCAGCGCGACTGTGACCGCGAATTCGACCAACAGCGCTACCGCATCGAAGGATGCTTCCGCAGGCTCATTCTCGTGAACCAGCGCCGTGCATCCATTGGGCGTAGCGGCGGGCGTACTCGGCCTGATAGCGGGCCACGGTGGACTTGTAGCTCAGGTTGGTCGCCGGAGCGTTGGCGATGCGTGACCAGTTGAGCTGCACCACGCGTGCCGAGGGCGGCAGCGCGAGTGTGGCTCCCGATTGCGCGGTGGCAGGCGAGACGGTCAGCGGTTGCCCGTCTGCGCTGGCCGCGTTGACGTGCAGGAACCACGGGATGTGCAGGAGGATGGCGTGCGGCGCGGGAACCTGCGGCGTACCGGCGAACCGGGTCTGTAGCGTGAGCGTGGCGTGGGCGGCATCCGGCTGCGTCAGCGTGAAGGCAACCGTGCCGAACTGCGTGGGAGCCTGCGCGACGGCGATGGTCTTTCCCGCACCGATCCACTCCGGCGAGACAACGCTGAGCAGATGCAGGTCGCTACCCTCTTCGCGGACCATCATCTGTCGCAGCAACGTCCGATACTCGGCCGCAAACCAGCCGTGCGGGGCAAGATTGTCCTGAAAGTTGCGCTCGCCCCAGGGCCGGATGGCAAACTCGAAGCCGGCCTGGGTGGAACTGGTGTGCAGCAGCAGCGCGTAGAGTTCGCGCGTGGCCTCGATCTGGTCCGGATTGTCGCCGCGGATAACCTCGGTGAGCGTGTTCTTGATGGTCAGGTAGTGGTGGAGGAATCGACCATCGCCGTAGGTCATGATGCCCTCCTGATAGCGGGCCTGCGCGGCCTGCAGTGTGGCCGTGACGCGCGGATCGTGCGGGTCGAGCGTGGGCTCCGGAACCACGGCAAGCAGGTTGCCCCAGAACTGGCCGCCCATGTTGCCGTCGAGCGCCGGAGGAATCACGTTGTGGTTGGCTGCGGTCTGCTTGTCCAGCACGGCCAGGAAGGTCTGCCGGTAGCTGTCGTAGACGGGCTGCCATTTATGCACAAGATCGTTGCGACCCATCTGCTGCGCCATCTGGATGGAAAGGCGCAGGCCGCTGAGCGCGAGGAAGCTGTAGCCGGTGAGATGGCCGGGAATGTACTCGTTGTCGAGGACGTTGGAGGCGGGAATCAGATGCAGCGGGTCCTGGGCGCGGGCGGCAATCAGCCAGTCCACGGCGCGGTCGATCTGCGGCAGCGCCCAGGCGGCAAAGACACGGTCATGGGTGATGCGGTAGTGCTGGCCATAGGCCCAGAGTGCCTCGCCCCAGCCGTCATACTGCTGCGGTTGGGAGAGAAAGTTGCCGTCGGGCTTCTGGGAGAGCGCGAAGAAGTCCAGAACCTGATGCGCAATGCCGGGGTAGCCGGTCAGGTCATACATGTGCGCAATGTCGGCCCCATCGCGCAGATAGAACGAGTGGTAGTGGAGCTTGTTGACGGTCTGGATGTAGTTGGAACCGATGTGGTCACGCGCGATCAGGTCATAGACCAGACTCATGTCGAAGGTGTCCACCACTTTGCGCTCCGGCAGGCTGATCTGCATGCCGCGTTGCAGCATTGCCTGCCAGAAGGCAGTGACGCGGGCGTGTGCTGCGTCAAAGCTGTCGGACTCGATGGCGGCGATGGTGGCCGCATCCCGGGTGGGCTGCACCGGCATGCGGAGATCGATGGTCCAGGTAGAGCCGGCAGCACCGGCAGCGGCCAGCACCGGCATCCAGCGAACAAGCCCGACCGGCGTGGTCCGGTCAACGGGCAGCGCGCGCGGCGTCAGCTCGGGCGGATAGTTGTAGCGCGAGGCCAGGGTGAGCGAGCGATAGGCCGGCGTGCTGGTGTGCGGGAAGGCATAGAGCAGCTCACCGGAGCGCAGGAAGCGCCCGCCGCCGGAGGCAGAAGTGCCAAAGGAATAGACCCAGTGCGGGTCAAAAACCTCTCCGGGCTGGCGATAGTCCCCGGGAAAGCGACCTTGCACGGGGCGATCAAAGCGGAACTCGCCGTGGCGGGCCGCACCGGTGTTGGGTTCGGCCTCGTAGCGC
>JAJZGG010000125.1 GCA_021804965.1 Acidobacteriota bacterium | reverse complement strand
CCGGCCCTGCACCCAGCCAAGGACTGAAGGAACTGGAGCGGGGGCACCTGCTCCCGGGATTCGAGCGGCCTTTCCAACATCATGCCGAAGCGCGGGGCGGTTACAGCGTCCGTAGCGGCCGGCTACTTTCCGGCGTATGGATCCGGAACCGGCTGCGCGCTGTCAATCCAGGCGGTATAGATCATGTCGCGCAACATGCTGGCGCCGGCGGCGAGACGCTCGGCGGTGAAAGCGCGGGATTCAGACGTGCCTGCGCCGGCGAACCCGCCGAGTTTGTCGAGCTGATACACCTTTTCGACGAATGTGGCGGAGTGGCGCAGGTAGGCCAGATAGGCATCGAACATGTCGCCCTGAATCCGCCTGACCGGCGACATGTCGGCCTGCACTTCGGGGGCGTGGATGTTGGCCCCGACAAAGGGCCCCTCGAACTGCCAGTGAATCCGGTGCTCGGTGGTGTAGC
The DNA here is from genome assembly GCA_021804965.1 of Acidobacteriota bacterium. Taxonomy (GTDB): domain Bacteria; phylum Acidobacteriota; class Terriglobia; order Terriglobales; family Acidobacteriaceae; genus Acidicapsa. Next base: position 4,463 of record JAJZGG010000125.1, on the reverse strand, counting down.
CGTTGGGGTTGGGGCCGACCCATCCGTTGTACCTGATCGTGGTGTGGAGCGGCTGGGAGCCATCGCCCACGTAATGTCCGAGCCAGCCCGCATAGAAGATAATCACGGCTTCGACCTGCTTTGTATCCTGGTTTGCGGCGCGCATGGCGCGGTACTGGCGCATGGCGGCCTTGAGGCGCTCCCAAACCTCGTCGGTCTCCCAGGGCTGGAGGCCGATGGTTTCGGGTCTCTGGTGAGCGGCGAAGACCTCGGCCTCAAAGTCGAGGCGTTGATGCGGCAGCGGCCCCAGAGCGTCGGCCAGCTCGAGATCGATGAAATGTTCCGGCGCCTGGGCGGCAAGCAGCTCGGGCTCGGCGGCATGGGAACGCCAGCGGTCCGGCTCCGGGCCCAGGTACTCAATTTCGTCGATGGCGGCCGGCGCGCGCAGAAACTGAGGGACGTCGGCAGGCAGGCCGCCCACGGCGAGCCGATTGATGATGCGGTGGCCCTCATTGCCCCAGGCAGACGCGTTCCGAGGAAGAGCGGCAAGGCACAGGAGCACGGCGGCCGGCACGGCAAGGTGGAGTTTCCCATGAGTTCGAAACATGCGGAGAGTATAAGACGAGACGCCGGGAATGGGCGCGAGGGACGGGCAGGCCAGGCAGAAGGCAAATCGAGAGACGGGTGATTGACAGGCGGTTCAGGGCCGGACCGACAGGCGAGGAGGATGCAGCGCAGGCGAGATTTTCCGGTCCATGTGACCCGAATTCGGCCATTGGATGGAAGCGTCGACGTGAAATTGGCTAGATGTCACGGAATCAAAGGCTTATACTACGTGCAATTCACACTGTCGTTCCTGCGGGGGCGGCTTTTGCGGTGTCGTTGGCGGCAAAGCGGGTGATCGGGGTCGCGGCATCGCACGAATGCCGGTAGGGGGAGACGCAATTGCCAATGGAGAATAAGGCGAACGGTTTGCAAGAGCACGCCGACGACCGTCGCGATGGCCGCGTGAGCGACGGGCGGGCCGGCATCTCCCAGATGTGGCTGGCATTGCCGCTGTTTATCCTGACACTGGCCGCGGGCGCCGGACTGGCGCGCATATTTCCGGTGCTGCAATGGCGGTCGCTGCCGATTGTTGCAGCAGGCATTGCGACGGCGGTGTTTGCCTATGTTGTGAACCGCCTGGCGGCCGCGGCAACCGGCGCCTCGCCGTCGGAACAGGAGATCAGCCAAGGGGTGCGCGAGCTTCTGGACTCAGCGAGTCCGGCGGTGATCGCGGTCAACCTGCGGGGAGAGCTGATCTATGCCAATCCCTCGACGGAGCGGCTGCTGGGCTACCGCGCTCAGGAGCTGGTGCGGTTGTGGGGCAAGATCGACATTCTGGCCACGGGAGAGTGCGACCGGCTGGTTGCGGAGATCCAGCGTCTGTGTCACGTCAATCGGCCGCCGGAGCCTACGGTGGGCGGACAACTGGCGGCCTTTCTGGCCAGCGTGCGCATGCTGCCGCCCAGCGTGATGCCGAGCTTCGCCGCGCAGGTGCGCCATAAAGAAGGCGCCCTGCTTTCCGTGGCGCTTCATGTTTCGGCACTGCGCAACGCCGCGTCGGAGCTGACCGGGATGGTGGCGGTAGCGGTCGAGCAAACCGCAGCGGCACAGCGCGAGCCTGCGACGCGCGAGTCGCAGGAGCGCTATCGCGACCTGTTTGAAAACAGCAGCGACATGATTGCGACCCTGAGCCCGACCGGGCAGTTTCTTTACGCGAACCCGGGGTGGCAGCAGTCATTCGGGCTGGACCGCGCAGCCCTTCTGGCATTGCCGTCGTTCGAGGAGCTGTTTTCACCGGGCTGCCGAGCGGAGGTGGCGGCGCTATTCCGCCGCGCCGTGGAGGGCGAATCGGTGGAGCGCGCTCCAGTGCGGCATCATGCGCCCGAGGGGCGGATGATGGATCTGGAGCTGAGCCTGAGCCGACGCCACAAGGGCGGCAATCCGGTCGCGGTCCGCTGCCTGCTGCGGGATGTTACCGAACAGACGCAGCGGGAGGCCAGGCTGGAGCTGCAACTGGCCGTCAACCAGATTGTGTCAGATAACATGCCGGGCGAATCCGCGGGCATGCGCATCCTGGAGGCGCTGTGCGCTTCACAGCGGTGGGATGCGGGGATCCAGTGGGTCGTCGACCAGGAACGGAACTGCCTGGAATGCGCGGCGGCCTGGGGAATGCCAGGGCATCGGGCTGAAGATTTCATCGAGCACAGCATGAGCCTGACGCTGGAGAAGATCTCCGAGTTGCCGGAGCGGGCGTGGCGCGAGGGACGCACGGTGTGGCATGCCGATCTTGCCGCGCTGCCGCCGAGCCCGCGCCACAGCGATGCCCTGCACCACGACATGATCTCGGGCTGGGCCGCGCCGGTGCGGGTCGGCGAGAAGGTGCTGGCGGTCCTTGAGTTCTACTCCCGGGTTCGCCTGCACGAATCCCGGGAGGCGGTGGCGGCGGTGGAGATTGCGGCGGCCGCGCTGGGGCAGTTGCTGGTTCGGAGCCAGGATCGCGGCCGCAGCGACGATCTTCGGCAGCAGCAGGAGATTCTTCTGGATGCGGTGACGGACGGCATCTGCGGACTGGACCGCGAGGGCCGGGTGCGTTTTGCCAATCCGGCCGCGGGGCGGATGCTGGGAGCCTTGCCGGAGATGCTGACAGGGCGGCTCCTGCACGATCTGCTGCATGGCCCGTCATCGACGGAGCGGCCGTGCGGCCCGGAGTGTCCACTGCGAAAGGCGGTTACGCGATCGGTTTCCTCGGCCGGCGAGGAGAATGTTTTCCGCGCCGACTCGAGTTCGTTTCCAGCCGAATATGTGCTGACGCCAATCTACGGAGCCAGCAGCCTGACGGGCTGGGTGCTGAGCTTCCGCGACATCAGCCAGCGCTTCGCGCTGGACCGGATGAAGGATGAATTCATCTCCACGGTGAGCCACGAGCTGCGTACGCCGCTCACCTCGATACGCGGCGCTTTGGGCCTGTTGACCTCAGGCATGCTGGGCGAGGTGAATGAGAAGGCGTCGAACCTGCTGCGGATCGCGCTGGCGAACTCCGATCGGCTGGTGCGCCTGATCAACGACATTCTCGACCTGGAGCGGATCCAGAGCGGGCGTGAACCGCTGGCGTTCCGCTCTATGCAACTGGCCGACATTGTGAAGCAGGCCACCGATGACATGCAGCCGATGGCCGATGCGGCGGGCGTAAAGCTGATCCATGACGCAACCCGGGTTGAGATCACCGCCGATCCGGACCGGCTGCTGCAGGTGATCACCAACCTGCTGTCAAACGCCGTGAAATTTTCGCCACCCAACTCGACCGTGAGCGTGATGCTGCGGCCGGGGGTCACGGGCGTGATTCTTTCGGTCATCGATCACGGACGAGGCATTCCGGCCGACAAGCTGGAGACGATCTTCGGACGTTTCCAGCAGGTGGATGCCTCCGACGCGCGGCAAAAAGGCGGCACGGGACTGGGCCTGGCGATATGCCGCACCATCGTCCTGCAGCACTCCGGACGCATCTGGGCGGAGCGCAATCCGGTGCGCGGATCGACCTTCAGAATCTTTCTGCCCTACGAGCCGGTGCCGGCGGCAGCGCGAAGCGGCGCATCGGACAGTGACGCGACGCATGGAACGGTGGTTCTGGCGGACGCCAATGCAGAGGCGCGGTCGAAGATCGCGGCGCAACTGGCTCGCCATGGCTACTCCGTGGTGCAGACCGAAAATGTGGAACAGACGCTGTCGGCCGCGCGCCAGGGAGCCCATGCCATCCTGGTGGACACCTCGCTGGACGGAATGAACGGCTGGGCGATTCTTCCGCTGCTGCGGCGCATCGATTCCGCGGCGAATACGCCTGTGGTTCTATTGAGCGTGGAGGATCCGAGCGGGTTTGAGCCGCTGCCGAAGGGCGCCGAGGGCCGGGTCACCAAGCCCGTGGAGGAGGATGCGCTGCTCCGGGAGCTGGCCCATGTACTTTGTGGAACGGGAGAGAACGCGCGCATTCTGATTGTGGAAGATGACAGCGATCTGGCAAACGTGATCGCGGAGGTGTTCAGCCACGGAGGAATCACCGTGCGCACGGCGCACTCGCTGGCCGAAACCATCGATGGGTGCACGGCGTTTGAACCTCACCTGCTGGTGCTCGATATCGGCCTGCCCGATGGCGACGGCTTTAACGTGGTGGACTGGCTGCGCCAGCATGAGAGTCTGGCGCACCTGCCGTTGGTGGTCTACTCGGGCCGGGATCTGACTCCGGCGCAGCGCCGGCATCTGACGCTCGGGCCGACCTATTTTCTGGCCAAGACCCGCGTGCAGCCGCAACAATTGGAGGCCCTGGTACTGACCATGCTGCGCTCGCTGCGGCAGACGCAGGAAACCGCGGCGTCGCAGTCCGCCGTACCGAACTCGTAACCCTGATTTTTCCTTGTCACTCTCGACAATGCAGGCCCGGCATTGGA
>JAJZGG010000055.1 GCA_021804965.1 Acidobacteriota bacterium | reverse complement strand
ATTGTTTGTGGAGGAGAGTTACGGAAGGACGGGTGAGTTGGTCACGGGGTGAGTGAGTCTGGCGAGATAGCAAAAGCAACAGCAAAAGAAGAAGCAGATTCCCTTCGGGGCATTGCATGCAGCGGACGCGGCCTTTGGCCGCCGTATGTGGAGGACGGTGGTGTTTGTGGCGCTTCCTTTGGTCGCGTGTGTGTGGCGGATGCCAGGGAAGAGCTAAGACAACGGCAAAGGAAGAAGCAGATTCCCTGCGGGAATGACAAACAAAGGGAAGCAGTCCTGGTTTGGGGGTGAGCTGCGGGGTGGGCTGTGGGGTGTGGGCTGCGGGTGGGAGGGAAACGGGCTACACTGGACGGCGTGAATACCTGTTGGTTTTTCTTCCGTCCTGAGTTGCGGCCTGCGGTTGGGGGTCGTGTGGTGAGTAGGGTACAGATTTCGGTCCGGTTGCGGGCTGGGGTGGTTGCGGGGTGGTTGGCGGCGCTGCTGATGGCGGGGTCGGGGCTGCTTTGGGCGCAGGCGGGGCAGAATGCGGCCGGGCCTGCTTCCAGCGGGTCTTCGCAGACTGCTTCCAGCGGGTCTTCGCAGTCTCCTTCGAGCTTGGCTTCGGGTGCGGCGGCGGGTTCCGGGTTGCATGCGCTGGCGGCGTTTCCACTGGATGCGTTTCCACTGGATGCGCCAGGGGGTGCTGACCGGCTGGCGATTCAGCGGCCCGTGCGTGCGCACCAGCCGTTTACGGTGGCCGGGGAGCGCGGCATGCTGGTGGGGCGCGAGGCGGGGTCGTTTGAGGCATGGATTCTGCCGGTGAAGCTGCTGAGCCACATGGCGATCACGGCGCAGGTGGAGGGGTATCCGGTGCCGATTGACGTGAATGAGCAGGCGGCGTCGATCCGGGTGCATCCGGACCATACGGTGATTACGTATGCGCATATCGGGTTTACGCTGCGGCAGATCATGCTGTCGCCGAGCGAGGCGCTGGATGCTGGAGCGGCAAGCGAGCCGGCGACCGGGCCGGTGGTGCTGTTCCAGGTGGATGCGCAGCAGCCGGTGGATTTCACGTTTCGCTTTCGTCCGGAGATGCTGTGGATGTGGCCGAAGCGGAATGGCGGCGTGCCGTCGCCGGAGTGGGTGGCGCGGGGAACGGGTGCGGCGGCGGGGGTGAATGGCTACTATGTGCTGCATCTGGACTATCCCGATCTGGCGGGTGCGGTGACGATTCCCGGTGCGGAGCCGGGGGTGATGGCGCCGTATCAGGAGCGTCCACAGGTGCATCCGCTGGAGCTGCATCTGCACTATGATCCGAAGCGCGACGGGGCGCGGTATTTTCCGCTGCTGATGGCGGTGGGCGCGACGCCGCAGTCGGCGACGAAAGAGGCGCTGGGGGCGACGCTGGGACGGCTGAATGCGCGGATTCCGGCGATGGCGGCCGACGAGCAGAAGAGCTTTGCGCGGCTGCTGGAGCAGGCGACGCGGGTGGAGACTCCGGATGCGGAGCTGAACCAGGCCTTTGCGTGGGCGGAGGTTTCGCTGGAGCAGCTGAAGGCGCATGGATACGAGTCGATTCCGGGGCCGGGCGAGACGGCGCTGGTGGCCGGCTACTACGAGAGTGGGGATTCGGCGCGTCCGGGCTTTGGGTGGTTCTTTGGGCGGGATGCGCTGTATGCGCTGTATGCGGTGAATGCGATGGGGGATTATGCGCTGACGCGCGAGGAGCTGGATTTTCTGGCGGAGCGGCAGCGGGCCGATGGGAAGATCATGCACGAGTACTCGCAGACGGCCTATGACCCGGAGGTGCATTGGCGGAGCTTTCCGTATATGTATGCGGCGGCGGATGCGACGCCGCTGTATCTGCTGGCGGTGCGGGATTATCTGCGCAGTTCGGGGGACCGGGTGTGGCTGAAGGCGCACCGGGCGGTGGTGGACAAGGCATGGGCGTTTGAGACGGCGGCGACGTCGGATACGGACCATGACGGGATCTACGACAACTCGCAGGGGACCGGGTGGGTGGAAAGCTGGCCGGGGGGAATGCCGCATCAGGAGGTGTATCTGGCGCTGCTGGACGAGCAGGCGAGCGTGGCCTATGGCGAGCTGGCCGATGCGCTGGGCGAGCAGGATGCTGCGACGGCTGCGCGAACGCGTGCGGCGCGGATTGCGGCGACGATTGGGCGGGAGTATGCCGAGGGCGACTGTTATGCCTTCAGCCACGGGATGGATGGGCGGCAGGATGAGACGCGTACGGTCTTTCCGGCGATTGGATGGTGGGACAAGCGGGCGGACGGGGCGCTGCCGACGGGATGCCTGCGCGGCTTTGCCGATCATGCGCTGGAGACCGACTGGGGGCTGCGCGACGTGAACTCCGCAGAGCCGATCTTCAACGGCATGAGCTATCACCAGGGGTCGGTATGGCCGCTGTTTACCGGGTGGGCTGCGATGGCCGAGTATGGCGGCGGGCAGCCGCTGGCCGGCGAGCAGATGCTGCGGGAGAATGTGAACCTGACGTGGGCCTCGGACCTGGGCGCGGTGACGGAGCTGCTGTCGGGCGACCGGTATGTGCCGTTTGGCCGGTCGACGAGCCACCAGCTGTGGTCGAGCGCGATGGTGGTGGAGCCGGTGATGCGGGGAATGCTGGGGCTGACGCCGGATGCGCTGCATGACGCGCTGACGGTGAATCCGCAACTGCCGGCGAACTGGAAGAAGGTGGCGGTGGAGCATCTGCACGTGGGCGGCCGGACGGTGCGGCTGGAGATGGAACGGCGCACGGATGGGCTGGTGGTGAGCGAACAGGCCGAAAGCGAACAGGCCGGGAATGGTGGTGCGGCGGGAGCAACTGGATTGCCGAAGCTGCGCAGCGATTTGCCGGGCACGCAGGCGATGGATCGCGATGGGACGCAGTTGCGGATTCCGCTGCCGGCGGTCGAGGTGGTGAATCCGGCCTTTGCGCTGCCGGAGGCTGGAGCGCGGTCGGCAGAGCCGCGCGTGCTGGCGGCCCGCTACTCCGGCCAGAGCCTGGAGCTGACGCTGGAGGCTCCGGCAGGAAGCGTGGTGGAGTATGGGCTGGTGGCGACGGCGAAGAAGCTGCGGATTGCCGCACAGAACGGAGGCGTGGCCACGCTGCGCGGGGATGCTCTGCTGGGGCGCAGGCTGCAGGCGGCGTTTGGCGCAGGGACGGGCTGGCAGACGATGACGGTGACGCTGAGCTGGAGCGCACGCTGACGGGATGCGGGCAGGCGGCGCGGGACGCGTGCCTGCCGGTTGGATTGAGCAGGAATTGCGCAGGAATCGCGCAAGGATGTTTTGCAAGGAGGAACGGGATGCATCGACAGAGACGGCGAAGCGGGATGTTGCAGGGGATTGGGCGGGTGGCGGAATGGAGCCTGTGTGTGGCCCTGTGCGCGGCTGTGGCCCATGCCGGGACCAAAGGGATTCCCAAGCATGGACCGGCGGAGGTTCTGTTTGACGGCAGGGACCTGAGCGGGTTTGACACCTTCCTGCCGAGCAGCGGACTGAATGCCGATCCGCAGCATGTCTTCACGGTGGAGCATGGGATGGTGCATGTGTCGGGAACGGAGATGGGCTACTTCATCACGAAGAAGTCGTACGAAAACTACTATCTGCGGGCCGAGTTCAAGTGGGGCGAGGGAACGTTTGCGCCGCGCGCAGGGCAGGCACGGGACAGCGGGATTCTGTACAACGTTGCAGGGCCGAACAAGGTGTGGCCGCGGTCGGTGGAGTTCCAGATCAACGAAGGCAGCACGGGGGATTTCTGGATGACGGACGGCGCAGCACTGACGGGCAGGGATGGAGTGCGCGTGACCGGTCCGGCAGGCAGCGCGAAGAAGATTGACCGGTTCCACAAAGGGCCGTGGAAGAACGTGGTGGGATACCGCGATCCGGTGAACGAACTGGAAAATCCGCACGGGCAGTGGAATGTGGTGGAGCTGGTGAATCGGGACGGACACGTGTGGCAGTACGTGAACGGAAAACTGGCCAACGAAGGGACCGATGCCTTTCCAGCCAGCGGCCGGATTCTGTTCCAGTCAGAAGGCGCCGAGGTCTACTTCCGGAATATTCGCCTCTATCCCCTTCGCTAAAGCATTGCATGCAGCAGACGCTCGCTTCGCTCGCCTTCGGTGGAGGGCGTGGGTGTTGCTGCGCTCCCGCTGGTCGCGGGGCGGGGCAGACGAAGGACGTTGGAGAACTGCGAACGCGGGAGAAGCTACGGCTCTTTGCCTGCCTGGATGGGCAGGCAAAGAGCCGTAGCTTCGGAGGGCTCAGGCCCAGTTGAAGCCGCTGCGCTGCAGCGGGAGGGTGCGGACTCTGCGGCCGGTGGCGGCAAAGATGGCATTGGTGACGGCTGGCAGCACCGGCGGCAGGGAAGGCTCTCCCAGGCCGGTGGGCGCGTAGTGGGTGCGGTTCCAGAAGACTTCAATCTTCGGCGTCTGGCGCATGCGCAGGATGGGATGGTTGTGGAAGTTGGACTGCTCGATGCGGCCGTTGGCCAGGGTGATCTCCTGGCCGAGTGCGCTCATGCCGTCCATGATGCCGCCCTGCACCATGTTTTCCGCCGCGCGGGGATTGATGATCTGGCTGCCGATGTCGCCTGCCGCCCAGACGTTGTGCACGGTGACGTTGTTGTCCTTGTCGACGGAGACGTCGGCCACTTCTGCAAAGTACCCAAGATGGCAGAACCATGCGGCGATGCCCATGCCGCGTCCGGGCTGCTTTTTGCGGGTGGCCCAGCCGGATTTTTCCGCCACCAGCTGCAGGACGCCCTTGAATCGCTCGGGCACCAGCACGGAGGGTCCGGTGGGTTCGTGGTCGCCGACTGCATCCGGCTGGCCAACGGTCCAGGGGACGCGCTGGTTGCCGAGCAGTTCAAGCTGGAACTCCAGAGGATCGCGTCCTGAGGCGAAGGCCATCTCGTCGAGGAAGGATTGTGCGACCCAGCAGTAGGCATTGTCTCCGGGAGCGCGCAGAGCGCCGGTGCGCAGCATGAGCGGCTGGGCGGAAGTGTACATCGCGTATGCGGGAACAAAGCCGGCCGGATAGGAGTCGGCTCCGATGCCGCCGCCGGAGGCAAGATGGTGATTTTCGCCGAAGGTGATGAAGTGCTGCCGCCAGTGGGTCAGCCTTCCCTGCGCATCGAGACCACCGGTGAGCCCCATGGTGCCGCCCGGGCGCAGTCCGTCATGGCTGATGTCATCCTCGCGGGACCAGAGAAGCTTGACCGGAGCATCGACGCGCTTGGCGATCCATGCGGCTTCGACGAGGTAATCATTCTGAAGCCGACGGCCGAAGCTGCCGCCGGAGCGGATCATGTGGGTGGTGATCACGCTCTTGTCGATGCCGAGGGTCTGCGCGACCAGTTCGCGGCCGTTTTCCGGCTGTGTGCTGGTGGACCACATCTCCATGCGACCGTCCTTCCAGTGGGCGGTGGCGCCCTGTGCCTCCATGGTCATGTGCGCAATGAAGGGGTATTCATACGTGGCCTGGACCACCTTGGCGGCGGCATGCAGGCTGCTCTCCACGTTGCCGTAGGCGCGGACGGTGTTGCCGGGCGGCTGGGCCAGCAGCTCCTTTGCCCGCTGGCGGAAGCCTTCGGAGCTTTGGCTGGCTGCCGGTCCCAGATCCCAGTCCACCTTGAGCTGGCTGCGCGCGGTCTGGGCCTGCCACCAGGTGTCGGCCACAATGGCGATGCCGGGCTCCATGCCGGGCTCCCAGGGCGTGAAGGCCGAAGGTCGGATGGTGCCTTCGATCACGAAGACGTGGCGGATGCCGGGCATCCTGCGGATCTCGTCCAGGTTGGCGCTTTTCACCGTGCCGGCAAAGACCGGAGCCTTCTGGATGGAGGCATAGAGCATGCCCGGGAGCTGGACATCGATGCCAAACAGCGGCTTGCCGGTGGTGATGGCGGGAATGTCCACGCCCTGGGTGGAGTGGCCGATGATGCGGTACTCGCCCGGGTCCTTGAGCGCCACGCTGTCGAGTGCAGGAGCCTTCCGGCTGGCGGCATCGGTGGCCAGCTCTCCGTAGGAAGCCGAGCGCCCGGAGGCCTTGTGCAGAACGCGGCCATGCGCGGTGGTGCAGGCACTGGCGGGAAGATTCCATCGTTCAGCTGCGGTGGCGATGAGCAACTGCCGGGCGGCAGCGCCGACGCGGCGCATCGGATCCCAGCCCAGCGGGGTGTTCATGGAGCCGCCGGAGAACTGACGGCCGTAGCGGCTTTCGTCAAGATCGGCCTGCTGCACGCGCACACTCTTCCAGTCCACGTCGAACTCCTCGGCAATGAGCATGGGCAGCATGTTGCGCATGCCCTGACCGGACTCCGAGGCGCGGGCCATGATGGTCGTGGTGCCATCCGGGGCAATGTGAACGAAGGCCTGCGGCGTCAGCTCGGGGAGCTTTTCCTGCGCGTCGAGGGCAGGCAGGTGATAGAGACGCAATGCCATGCCACCGCCGGCAAGTGTGGCCAACTGCAAAAACGATCTGCGATTCATACGCATCGAAGGACCCTCCCGTTACGCGCCGTGGGCGGTTTTATGGGCTGCTGCTGCGTGCCCCAGACCGGCTGCATGTTGAATGGCTTCCCGGATCCGGGTGTAGGTTCCGCAGCGGCAGAGGTTGCCACTCATGGCGGCGTCGATGTCCTCCACCGTGGGATGGGGAGTGTGATGCAGCAGCGCCGTGGCAGACATGATCTGCCCGGCCTGGCAGTATCCGCACTGGGGCACGTCGAGCGACTCCCAGGCCAGCTGCACCGGGTGTCGCTCGGCCTCGGCCAATCCCTCGATCGTGGTGATCGGCTGATCGCCCAGGGCGCTGACGGGGATGCTGCAGGAGCGGATGGCCTGGTCGCCCAGGTGGACCGTGCAGGCACCGCAAACCCCCATGCCACAACCGTACTTGGTGCCCACGAGATGGAGCACATCCCGCAGCACCCACAACAGCGGCGTATCCGGCGATACATCCACTGTCTCGATGCGTTGATTGACTTTTAATTTGAAGAGCATGGTGGCACTCCCCCCTGCGGGTGCTGCGGCCCTGAAATCCCCGGTAAATCGAGCAGACTTGCCTCATACAGTAGCGCTGAAAGGCAGGCCTTGGCAAGGCCGGCAAGGGAGGGTGGCGCGGGGAGTGGATGGCAATCTGCGCGCCGACTCGATCCCGGGGATTTTCGCTTCCTCACCGCACATTCCGTCCGTCGGTCCGCTCCGCATGCCGCTTGTATCCGATAGAATCGAGGGGATGCCTGCCCAACGTGCCCAATCCGCTCCGCCCTCGGGGATTTCGCCCTGGCTGACGCTTCTGCTCGGCTGGCTGATTCCGGGTGCCGGCCATCTGCTGCTCCGCAAGCCCATCCGCGCCGCGCTCATCTTCACGAGTATTGTGGCCATGTTCCTGCTCGGCATTGCCATGCAGGGCAAGCTCTACGGCTCTGCGCGGGAGATTCTGGATCTGCTGAGCCTGATCGGGGATATGGGCAGCGGACTCTGCTTCTTTGCCGGCAAGCTCCTCGGCTGGGGCGCGGACTCGATCCAGGTCACCACTGCCGACTACGGCAGCCGCTTCATCGTGATGGCAGGACTGCTGAACATCATGGCCGCAGTGGACGCGCACAATCTCTGCAACGGCAGAAAGCAGGATCAGGCCGGATGACGCTGCTGACACTTCTCCAGATGCCGGTCCTGCCGGCCGGGCTTGCGTTCTGGGTCTTTCGCCCCTCGCACTTCACTGCCGTTCTGCTCTGCGCGCTCTTTGCCTCCACCATCTTCGGCATCACGCAGCGCAGCTCGCCGCGCGCCATGCTGCGTTACGGCGCCTGGTGTTTTCTGCTGTTCACGGTTTCCGTGATTGCAGCCAGCTGGCTGATGGCCCTGATTCTGCACTAGGGCCCCGCTGGGCACACCGGCATCCCTGCCGCATTCGGCTCAGAGCCGAACCCGTTCCCAGACTGCAGCGTCAAAGCGATGGCGCTCGGCAAAGCCCTTGCGCTGGTAGAGCCGGATGGCGTCGCCATTGCTGGCCGTCACGGTCAGCGTGAGCCGCTCCATGCCCCTGGCCTCGAGCGCTGCAATCGCCTCATCCAGCAGCCACTCGGCCAGTCCCCGCCGGCGATATCCGGGCGCAACGCAGATCTGCGTAATATGTCCGCAGCCGCTGCTGATCTGCGAGCTGAGCACCATCCCGGCCAGGGCTCCGCTCAGCGCATCCACGGCCAGAAACGAAGCCTCCGGCACAAAGCTTCCGCACCCGGGAAAGCGGACAATGTTGTGCAGAAAGCGCTGCGCTCCGGAGAGCGATCGATACTGGTCGTTGATGCGGCTGTCGGGGTGGTCCGGATAGGCGGCCACAATCAACTGCGCAGCAGCCTGCATCTCCGCATCGCGCCACGGGCGCAGCCTGCAGCCGCCGACGATTGCCTGCGACCGGTCCGGTGCAGCGCTGCCGGTCTGCGATGCCTGTGCCGGGGCGCGCTGCAGCATCCGCTCCAGATAGAGCCGTTCGGCGCGTTGGAAGCCATGCGCGGCCAGCGTTGCCCCATGTTCACCGGCAGGATGCAACAGCAGCTGCGTCTCCACCCGGTCCACGCCCGGCGAATGCGTCAGCAGCGTGACGGCCTGCTCCAGCAGCAGCCGCTCCACCTCATGCCGGGGCGGGCTGTCGGCCGTGCTCCAGTCTCCGATCACGCGCGGCGCGGCAAAGACATTGCCGATCACCGCCTTGTGCGCCTCATAGACGCAGAAGACGTAACCCAGAATCTCGCCCTGCTCCACGGCCACAAAGCCGGGCAGCGAGCGCGCGTCGAGATACTCCAGCAGCAGCCGTGCCGATCCCTTGTACTCCCAGTCCAGCCGCCGCCGCCAGATCTCGCTTTCCACCCCGAGCAGCGGACGCAGTTCGGCGGCGCCATAGAGCCTGAGGTCTCGAATCTCCAGCGTCACGCCTGTTGCCATGGGCCCGCTCCTGATGCTGCCTGATGCATTCGACGCATCTGCCACGGAGTTCGTTGCAGAGATTCCCGACCATCCGGCGTGCCGCACAGGCATGTGCAGCCATGCCACAATCAGGGAATGCTCTGAGCATAGCGCAGTTCGGGGCAGCCTTTGGCAAAGGAGCGGAGCAAATCCGCGCCGCAGTTCCCGCACGGCTCCCGTTGTGGAGCCATGCACCCGGATCAGCGGAATTGCCGGTGACGCATGCAGAGGCAGCAGCCCCGTTCAGGCGCGACGAGCCGCGCGATGCCGGGTGTTACTCGGCGGCTGCACCAGAGCTCGTGCTCTGCGCGCCCACGCGATAGACCGCCAGCCCCTGCTCCGGCCAGTCAAAGAGCTTCTGGTAGCTTCTGCCTTCCAGATACTCCTGCAGCGCATCCATCGAGTGCAGGTCCTTGCCATTCTTGCCGGTCACGCGCACCACCAGCACATGCTCCCCGGCAGGCACGCCCACCACGTCGTAGTTGGCCACCTCATGGTTGCGATAGAAGGCCAGGCCATACTCCATATCCCGCCGCACGCGGAAGACGGCAATCGTCTCATCCGGCGGAAACAGGGTTGCCAGCCGCTCGGCCAGCGGCCGCGCCGAATAGCTGCGGTCCAGCAGACGGATGGTGCCCTTGCTTGCCTCCACGGCCGGAATTCCGAAGAACGGACCCACCCCATAGAGAAACAGCAGCAGCGCGACCATCACCAGGCTGGTGGCCAGCCGCAGCCGCATCAGGCCCAGCCGCTGGACCACCAGCAGTTGCAGGGCTGCAGCCGTCAGCCCGGCCACGGCCGCCAGCGCCATGCGTCCCGCCGGAGGATGGCCATGGGTTCCGTTCGCCACATACCAGGTGCCCACCAGTACGGCCGCCGTGGCAAAGCCGACCAGCAGCGCATGACCGCCAAGCACCCATCGCCCCAGCCCGCGCTCCCGGCTGCGAAACAGGTAATCGCCGGTAAGAATCATGATCGGCGGAATGGCCGGCAGAATGTAGCCCGGCAGCTTGGACTGCGAAAGCGAGAAAAAGACAATCGGGATCAACGCCCACAGCACCAGATACTCCGGAAAGGCATCGCCGGGCTGGCTGCGCGCCACCGCGTCGGCCGTCGAGTGGCGCAGCCGCCACTCCTTCACCGAGGTCAGAATGCCGTCCCACAGCGCGCGCACCGACACCACGGTCCACGGCATGGTGGCCACGGCCACCACCACCAGGTAGTACCAGAACGGCTGCTCATGCTGATACCGGTTGGTGGCAAAGCGCTCCAGATTGTGCTGCAGGAAAAACTCCACAAAGAAGGTGGGATTCTCCCGCTGCACGGCCACAAACCACGGCAGCACAATCGCAAAGTAAAGCAGAATGCCCGGCCACCACAGCGACTTGCGCAGAATCCACCACTCCCGCCGCAGTGCGGCAAAGGCGCCGATGATCAGCAGTGCCAGAAACGGCGCCACCGGTCCCTTGGCCAGCGTGGCCAGCGCGGTGAAGAAGTAAATATCCACCAGCCAGAACTTCGAGCGCGTCTCATACCAGGCATACCAGCCCAGCATCCCGATGCAGAACGGAGCCGCCAGCTGCATGTCCGTCGAGGCCCCGCGGGAAAAGCTCAGGATGCCCACGCAGGTTGCCGTGATCAGCGCTGCGTCCAGATGCCCGCCGCGCCGGAAGCTGCGCATGTGCAGATAGGTGAGCCCCACCAGCCACAGCGCAAAGCTGACCGAAGGCAGACGCGCCGCCCAGTCGGATACGCCAAACTCGCGGAAGACATACATCGCACGCCAGTAGTAGAGCGCAGGCTTTTCCAGCCATGGCCGCCCGTAGAGATAGGGCGTCACGCAGGCCGACAGCTCGCCGCGCAGCGAGTGCGCATGCAGCAGCTTGGCCAGCATCTCGTGGGCAATCTGCGCGTAGCGCGGCTCATCGGCACCCACCAGCCCCAGTCCGGCGCCGCCCAGCAGCGGCACCACACCATAGAGCGTGAAAAAGCCCATGAACAGCAGCAGGCTGGCAATCTCCCGCCAGGGAAGATCACTCGGCAGCCAGCGGCGCACAGTCGAATTGGTCGTGGATGGGTTCAAAACCGGTCAGTCCCGCAGCCTGAATCACTCATCTTTTCCGCGATTGCACTCCAGCACCCGGTTGGCAGGCCGACGGGGATTCGACCCGTACCCAGCCTATCAGATTTTGAGTCCCGACCTGCTTTTGAGTCCCGACTTGCGACGTTCGCCATTCACAGACGGCCATCCGGCGTCAGCTTCGGTCGCAGAGCTTCGCGCATTGCGGACAGGATCACCTGCTCGGCGGCTGCCAGCGGTCCATCCAGCGTGCAGCCGGCGGCATTTTCGTGTCCGCCGCCGCCCAGCCGCTCGGCAATCGCAGCCACATTCACCCGCGCCTTCGGACCCTTGCTGCGCAGGCTCAGACGGAAGCGTCCCTCGGGCAGCTCGCGCAGAAACGCCGCGGCCTCCACGCCTTCAATCGACAGCGCGTAGTTCACAATGCCTTCGCAGTCTTCCTCGCAGGCCTCGGTGGCCAGCATATCTGCGTGCGAGACGCTGAGCCAGGCCAGCGCCTGGCTGCACTGCAGCGTGGCCAGCGCACGGCCCAGCAGCTGCATCTTGGCCAGCGGCACGGCAAAATAAATGTCCCGCGCCACCGCCACCGGATCGGCCCCTGCCGCCGTCAGCTCCCCGGCCAGGGCAAAGGTCGAGGCCTCAATGCCGCCGTAGCAGAATCCGCCGGTATCCGTCAGCAGCGTGGTGTAAAGGCAGGTGGCCATCTCTGCGCTCACCGCATGGCCGGCGCCCACCACCAGTCGATACACCAGCTCCCCCACCGAACAGGCCGTGCGATCAATCCAGTTCAGCGTCCCATACTCGCGTCCGCTGGCATGGTGATCGATGTTGATCTGCGGATAGGCCTCCAGCCCGATGAGCCGCGTCCGCTCCAGCCCGTCGCACTCCAGCACAACCGCAGCATCATAGAGTCCATGCACGCCGATCATGGTCTGGATGCGATCGGCCCCCGGCAGTCCGCGATAGACCGCCGGCACACGATCAGCCGTCACCAGATCGACCCGCTTGCCCATCTGCTCCAGCAGCATGCCCATGGCCAGCATGGACCCGACCGCATCGCCATCCGGGCGCGAGTGGGAACAGACAACAAAGCGCTCATTGGTGCGCAGGAAATCCAGAATCGCACGGGCCTCGGCCGGCAACAACACCGGCACCGGCTCCGCGCGCCGACTTGCTCCCCGCATTGGCTGCAAGCCTGCCATCGCGGCTACTCTGCGGCTCCGGCACGGCCGGTCTGCTTGCGTGCCCGCTTCTCGGCCCGATGCAGCAGCTCCTCAATGCGGCCCTGCATTCTTTCCTTGTGGTCGGCATGGAAGCTCAGCTCCGGCACACGCTGCAATCCCAGCCTGTCCTTGAGCTCATGCCGGATGTAGCTTTTGGCCGCCTGCATGGCCAGCAGCGTCTGCTCCTCGACGGCGGCATCGCCGTCCACGGCCAGGAAGACCCGCGCCGACTTTGACCCCGGCTGCATCACGACTTCCGTCACATGGCAGAAGCCGATCCGCGGATCCGACAGCTCGCCTTCGAGCATCGATCCGATCTCTTCCCGCAGGCTCTCGGCCACGCGGCCCCGATGATATATCCGGCTTCTCGGTTCAGCCATTTCGCCTGTCAGCTCGCTTTCGTTTCACACAAAGAATAGCAAATACCCGCTTACCACGCCGCTTCCATCCGCTCTTCCACGCCCAGCGCACGGGCCAGCGCCTCGGCAATACCCGGTGCGGCGGCAAAGACAAAGTTCCCGCGCCGCAGGGCCTGTCCGTCCTCGGTCAGGAAGCGGTTCACCCGGGCACCGGCCTCGCGGGCCATCACCATTCCGGCCAGCCAGTCCCAGGCATACATGTGCAGCTCCACGCACGCATCCACGCGCCCGGCCGCAACCTGCGCCACGGCCAGCGAACCGGAACCGGCTCCGCGCACGCCCAGTCCGGCCTCCATTCCCCGCCGCAGCATCTCCAGATACTCGCCCTTCGGCTGCCGAGATGCCCATCCCAGCTCCACCAGCGACCGGCTCAGGTCGGTCACCGTGGACACCCGCATCGGCTCTCCATTCAGCCATGCACCGCAGCCGCTGGCCGCGCTGTACAGCTCCCCGACCATCGGGGCATGAATCGCACCCACCGTGGCCTCGCCGCGCTCCACCAGCGCAATCGAGACGCAGAAATGCGGAATGCCCCGCGCAAAGTTCGACGTGCCATCAATCGGATCCACCACCCAGGTGAACTCCGAAATCTCGCCGCCACCTTCCTCGCCAAGAATCGTATCCGTGGGAAAGGCCTCCAGCAGCCGCTCGCGCACCAGCCGCTCCACCTCGCCATCGGTGGCCGTCAGGTAATCCTGCGGGCCCTTGAACTGGTATGCCACCTCGTCGCTGCTGCGCGCCAGAAAGCGTCGCTTCTGCAGCGCACCCGCCTCGCGGGCCACTGCCTCGGCCACGCGCCAACGCCTTACCCGCTCCACCTGCTGCTGCCTGCCGTCATTGCTCATACCTTTCAGTATCGCAAACCCCTGCGCCTGCACTGCCTGCAAAATTCCCTTGGGCCTCTGGCTCCGGCCGTGCTAGCCTCGCTGCAATCGTGTCCGGTC
Organism: Acidobacteriota bacterium; assembly: GCA_021804965.1. Taxonomy (GTDB): domain Bacteria; phylum Acidobacteriota; class Terriglobia; order Terriglobales; family Acidobacteriaceae; genus Acidicapsa. The sequence goes on along the minus strand of JAJZGG010000055.1, from coordinate 7,130 downwards.
AGGCGCCACACAATTCCGCATCCACCACGGCTGCACCGGCAGCCGTCCACGCAGACGCGCCTGCACCGCTGCTCCGTTCGCTTTCCCTCTTCGATCTCGTCCTGAGCCAGATTCTCTTCGTCGTCGGCTCCGGATGGGTCGGCTTTGCCGCGCTGCTGGGGCGCGCGCAGGCCGTCTACTGGATCACGGCCATGCTGGTCTTCTATCTGCCCATGGCCCTTGCCGTTCTGTATCTGAACCGCGCCATGCCGCTCGAGGGCGGACTCTACGCCTGGGCCCGGATCGCCTTTGGCGACTTTTCCGGCTTTCTCGTTGCCTGGAACATCTGGATCTACTCGCTGGGCGTGGCCGCCGTCATCCTTTTTTCCATCCCCTCGGAGATCGGCTATCTGCTCGGCCCATCCGGCGCGCATCTGGCGCAGAATCCCCTGCAAAGCACGCTCATCATCCTGACCATCCTCGCCCTGCTCACGTTTGCCTCGGTGCTGGGGCTGGAATTCGGCAAGTGGTTCCATAACCTGGGCGGCGCGGCCATTGTCGCCGTCTTCGCCACGCTGATCCTGCTGCCCGTGCTGGCGCTGCTGCGCCATCAGCCCATCCACTGGGAGCCACTGCCCTTTGCGCTTCCCACGCTGAGCCGCCACGCCTTCGCCACCGTCGGACTCATGATGATCGGCGGACTGGCCGGCCTGGAATACATCGCCATCCTGGCCGGAGAAACCCAGGCTCCGGCTCGCACCATCGGGCGCTCCGTGCAGATCGCCTCCCCGATCATCTGCCTGCTTTTCATCCTCGGCACCAGCTCCGTGCTTGCCTTTGCCCACGGCCCGGTCAACATTCTCGCGCCGGTGCCGCAGACCTTTCGCCTCGCACTGGGAAACTCCGGCTGGGGCAATCTGCTGGCCATCGCCGCCATTGCCGCGCTCCAGCTTCGCCTGCTGGGAACCGCCAGCCTCGTGCTCACCGGAGCCAGCCGGCTCGCCCTCACCGCCGGATGGAATCACCTGCTTCCGCGCTGGTTCACGCGCATCCATCCACGGCGCCGCACCCCCGTCAATGCCATCCTCTTCACCGCACTGCTGGTGCTTGCCATCCTGCTGTCCGCCTCCTACAACACCCGCATTCAGGAGGCCTTTCAGGAGATGCTTGAAGTCTCGGTGGCCCACTACGCCCTGGCCTACCTGGCCATGTTCGCCATCCCCATCGGCGCAGCCTTTGGCTGGCCCCATAATCAGACTTGGACCCACAAGCACAGCCCAAGCCCAATGCATGCCCTCGCCCATCGCCTGCCGCGATGGCTGGCCATCAGCTCGGCCGTCGGCTTTGCAGCCACCCTCTTCAGCCTCATCGTCTCGCTTTTTCCGGTCGTGCGCGTGGCCAGTCCGGCAGCCTACGCGGCGCGCATTCTGCTGCTCACGCTGCTGTCCAACCTGTGTGCTGCGGGATTCTATCGCCTGCGTCAGCGGCGGGCCTGAAGCCGAGGCGCGATGGATTTTCGGAGTAAATCCAGGTGCTCGCATGCAGGACAGACGCAAGATCCGAACTGGCTTTGGAGGGTTGGAACGGATGCTACGATGGAGTTGTCATCCGATCAAGAATGTATTGCTGCTGCCGGAAAAAGCCGTAGGATGTTGCTTCCCCTTTTGACTGCTTGAGATCAAGCCGGAGAAACCATGAGCGCCGACACAATCATTCAGATCGTCTCCGGGTTTGCCCCTGATGTGGACGGAATGGGCGATTATTCCAGACGTCTCGCCATAGAACTTTGGAGGCAGAGACAAATCCGCAGTCATATTGTTGTCTATCGTCGGCCTGTCTCATCCGGCACGACTCCCTTGGAGGATTCCTACAGCATCAGCTATCCGAAGTCCGCCACGGCGGAAGGTTGTCTCCAGCACGTTTTCGAGTTGATTGCTTCCGGAAATCCACCCCCTGTTCTGCTCCATTGGGGACCCTACGCGTATACGAGCAACGGTTTGCCGCTGCCGTTTACATCCATGTTGAAACAGCTGAGCGAAAAGGTCCGGCTGCATACTTTATTCCACGAAACATGGGCGCACGGATGGCCATGGAGGCGCGCCTTCTGGACGCGAAGGAACCAGCGCGAAGCAGCCCGTCGGATTCTAGCCTGTTCCCATGCTTCGTTAACGTCTTCAGAGTTTTTCCACCGCATGCTGGATCGCTTGCAGGCTGGGAACGCACCGATCACAACGGTGAAGATTTTCTCGAATATTGGTGAAATTCACGATCCGAAACCGTTGTCGGCAAGAACCCGGCGTCTGGTTGTCTTCGGCCAAGAGACCACGCGCGAAGGGCTCTACCGAAACCATGCGGAGAAACTTCAGGCGGTGGTCCGCAATCTTCGACTGGAGAGGATTCTCGATGTGGGATCCGGAGAGAGCGCTCGCATTCCGAGCCAGCTGGGGGCGATTCCCGTTGAACGAGCAGGCTTCATGAGTGAATCTTCATTGAGTGCATTGCTGGCAGACAGCGTTGCCGGTGTACTTCAGTACAGACCAGAGGTTTGGGAAAAATCGGGTGTTCTGGCTGCGTACCAGGCGCATGGAGTGGTTCCCATACTCGCTCCACGGGGGAGGGACAGCTTTCGCCCGTTCCCGGATATGCCGTTTGTCCTGATCGAGGATGTGAGTCGTCCCCGACATTCACTCGACGAGACAACCCTGCAGGCAATCGCGGATCGCAGCCATGATTACTACAGGAATGTGGTCTCGGTTGTTCAGGCTGCAAGACGGATTGCGTCCAGCATTTGCAGCGAGTGAATACCGATCCATGCCAGCAGAGGATGCTGTGAACCGAATGGAACAATCCTGGGCACGTGTATGCACTCCGGAAAAACTCTGAAGTAACGACCGACATGCTGTTGCTCTGGAAGTTGGGACTTAGTCCGCTGCTCAGATATTGGCTTCGCATGAAGACTACCCTCAAGGTACTGGTCAAGCGCATGATTCGCACCATTCGCGGCTGAGATAGAAACCTCGCTGAGAAAGCTTCGGAGCAATCCGTGCGGCCAGTCGATGACCGAAGTGCATGGCGGGCTTTTCCCGCAGGTGGTGGCTGGCAAGTGCGTAGATGATTGCCGCCATATAGTTGAACGGTCCTTGTCTGAGGAGCCCAAGCGTTCGTAGCCAAACACAGCTTCAAGGTCCTGATCCGATGGAAAGCCTGTGTAGACGATGGGCGCTAGCGGGAGTGCGTCTGCGCGTGGAGCGGCGGGGTGAACGGCAGGCCGAGGAAGGCTGCGATGTGCTGGTTGAGAAAGCGTTCGTCGGCGGGGCTGGCGCCGGCGCCGGCCGGATGCCCCCAGAGCGAGGGAATGGGCAGCAGGGTGCAGTGGGGAATCATCGGCGCCTCAAACCTGGCATCGGTGACGGGGAAGTAGAGATCGGTGGCAGAGGGCATGTAAAGCACGGGGACGCGGATGCTGCCGAGAGCCTTGTGCAGGTCCCCGCCGAAGCCGGGCGTGTTGCCGACGTTCTGTGACTCCCAGGTGCGCATCTGCAGGATGATGTCGTTGGCGTCGGCTCCGGGGATGAAGTTCTTTTTGTAGGAATCGATGACCTGGGCGAGGGTGGTGCCTTTGGGGAAGTCGGATTTCCAGAGTTCTTCGCGCCACCAGGGCTGGGAGTAGAGCCAGGCTGTCCAGACGAGGGAAAAGGCCTGGATGCCGGCGACGGGCTCGGTTTTGTAATCGCCGTTCTGGAAGGCGGGATCGGTCTGGATGGCGGTGATCTGGCTTTCCAGGCGGACGATGCCGTGGCCGTAGGTTTTGGCGGTGCCGGAGGTGGCCACGATGCGATCCATGAAATCGGGGTAGGAGACAGCCCACTGGAAGGCCTGCTGCGCACCCATGGAGAAGCCGACCACGGCGCGAAGATGATGTACGCCCAATTCCTCGGTGAGCAACTGGTGGACGGCGCGGACGTTGTCTCGGATGGTCATGACGGGGAAGCGCGGACCGTGGAAGGGCTCCGGAGTGTTGCTGGGCGATGAGGAGCGTCCGTTGCCGAAGAGCTCGGAGCAGATGAGGAACTGCTTGTCGGGATTGAAGACATGGCCGGGGCCGACGAGCCATCCGTAGCCGTGGAGATTGGCCATGTAGTGCGAGGGCAGCAGGTAGGCATTGTCTCCGGCGGCGTTCAGGTGGCCGTAGGTGCCGTAGACGAGGACGGCCTGGGGCAGGACGACGCCGCTTTCGGTGCGGAAGTTATGCAGAATGTACTGGTGGCGGACGGGCTGCGGCGTGGCGGGCGCGGGTGCGGGTGCGGATGCCGCGCCGAAGGCTGCGTGGGAGCCGGGGATGGCAGGCAGCAGCAGGCTGGCTGCGAGCAGGGTGCTGCGGAGCAGGATTCGGCTGAGCTGGCGGACAGGGAAGCGGGAAGCGGACATCGGGGTTCTCCAGGAAATTGTGGGTGGGTACGGGTGCGCGTCAGTGGCCGGCGGGCAGCGGCGGAAACAGTGCCGGTGCGCGGCGGGCGTGGGTGGTCTGCTCAAAGTCGAAGGCGTAGCCGAGGAGCAGGTCTTCGCGGAAGGGACGGGCGAGGAGCGTCATGCCGGCGGGAAGATTGCCGTGGGTGAAGCCCATGGGAACGGTGAGGGCGGGAAATCCGGTCTGGGGACTGAGCACCTGGCTGTTGTCTCCGGCCGGTGAGGTCATGTCGCCGACCTTGCGCGGGGGATCGCTCCAGGTGGGGTAGACGATGGCGTCGAGATGCTGGGCGTCCATGGCCTGAAGCAGGGCGTTGCGGAAGCGAATCTTGGCCGGGTCGTGGTAGACGTCGGGGCAGGGCGAGCGGCGGTCATCCTTGGCGGGTGGGGCGATGGAGGCCTTGATCTCGTCGGTGATATAGGGCAGGTAGAGGCCGGAGGCAACGATCTGGCGCAGGGAGTGGTAGGGAGCGTTGGGGTGGAGATCGAGGTAGTGGTCGAGATCGCCGGCAAAGTCGCCGCACCAGAGAGCGGGAACGAGGGTGTCGTAGTCGGGGACGGTGAAGGGATCGACGAGCGTGGCCCCTTCGGCGCGCAGGGTGGCCAGGGCGCGCTCCATGACGGCGCGAACCTCCGGGTCCGTCCGCGGGGTGGAGAAGTACTGGCGGAAGACGCCGATGCGTGCTCCGCGCAGGGCGTGGCGGTGCAGGGCGCGGGTGTAATCGACGCCCCAGGAGTGGGGATAGGCGGCGGCAGCGGCGGCAAGATCGGGATCGGTGGGGTCAGGACCGGCGAGGACGGTGAGCAGCCGCGCGGCGTCGGCGACGGTGCGGGCCATGGGTCCGCCGACGTCATTGTGGGCAAAGAGCGGCACGATGCCGGAGCGGCTGGTGAGTCCGATGGTGGGCCGGAGGCCGACGAGATCGTTGTGACTGGACGGGCCGCGGATGGAGTTGCCGGTGTCGGTGCCGAGTCCGGATTCCCCGAGGCTGGCGGCGACGGCAGCGGCCGTGCCGCCGCTGGAGCCGGCGGGAACGCGGCTGAGGTCGTAGGGGTTGCGCGTGATGCCGGCGATGGAGCTGGCGGTGAGGTAGGGACTGAAGGCCCACTCGGCCATGTTGGTTTTGGCCAGCACGATGGCTCCGGCGGCGCGCAGGCGGGCGACCATGGTGGCGTCGGCGGTGGGGACAAAGCCTTTCATGGCCAGGGAGCCGCCGGTGGTCTGGAGCCCGGCGGTGTCGTAGTTGTCCTTGACGAGCACGGCGATGCCGCCCAGCGGTGGCAGGGAGTGGGTGCGGCGGACGGCGCGGTCACAGGCGTCGGCCTCGTCGAGCGCGTGCGGGTTCACGGTGACGATGGCATTGAGGGGAAACTGCTGGTCGGGCTCGAGGGTCTGGCCGGGGATCGTTGGCGCGGACTGATCATAGGCGCGAATGCGTGCCAGATAGGCCTGAACGACGGCGCGACAGGTGGTGCGCCCGGAGAGAATGGCCTGCTGGGTCTGGGCGATGGTGGCACCGACGACGTCGAACGGCGTTGCGGACGGGGCAGTGGTTGGGGGTGCGGATGGGGCAGCGAATGCCACCGGCAACGAGAGCAGGCAGAGCGCGACCAGCGACGCAGGCAGAGACCGAAGACGAGGGGCAGGCATGCTGCATAGGTATCACAGGCGCAGCGGCATGGCGAGAGAAATCTGCCAACGGGTGGGAGCAGGCTTTACGCGGGAGTGGGGAAGCTGGCTGGTGGCGGACTGGTGGCGGAATGGATTAGCGGCGCTTCCAGCGAACGCCGTCGCGGCTGTCCTCGAGGACGATGCCGAGCGCGGCCAGTTCGTCGCGAATCTGGTCGGCGCGGCGGAAGTTGCGCTGGCGGCGGGCGAGATTGCGCTCTTCGATGCGGGCGTCGATCTCGGCGTCGGTGAAGGTGTTGTCGAGCAGCTTCTTGTCAACCTGACCTATCCAACCCTGAGCGCGCGCCCACTCCACGGCGGCACGGGTGGGCTCGGCGTCGTGGTCGGCGATGACGGCGAAGACGGAGTCGAAGTCGTCGAGCAGATGCAGCATGGCATCGCGGTCGTCGGCCAGCAACTGGCCGGCATCGAGGGCGATGTTGCCTTCGCGGACCATCTCGAAGATGGCTGCGCGCGCCTCGGCGGTGTTCAGATCGTTGGCGAGGGCTTCCAGGAAGGATTGCCGGGCGGCGGCAACGCTGGCCATGGTGGCCGGCATGCTGCCGGAGGGCAGTTGCGCGGCGCGCAGGCGTGCGGCGAAGGTGCGCAGCCGGTCAATGGCTCTGGTGGCCTCCAGCAGGCCGTCAAAGGTGAAGTTGAGCTGGTGGCGGTAGGGAACGGAGAGCAGCGCGAGGCGGATGGCCGAGGCTTTGTAGCCGCGCAGGAGCAGATCCCGGAGGGTGAAGAAATTCCCTTCGGATTTGGACATCTTGCGACCGTTGACGAGCAGAAAGCGGACATGGAACCAGTGGCGCGCGAAGGGCTTGCCGGTGGCGGATTCGCTTTGCGCAATCTCGTTCTCGTGATGGGGAAACATCAGGTCTTCGCCGCCGGCGTGGAGGTCGAAGCTTTCGCCGAGATACTCCATGGCCATGGCCGAGCACTCCAGATGCCAGCCGGGACGGCCGCGCCCGATGGCAGTGTCCCAGCCGGTTTCTCCTGCCGGAGTTGCTTT
>JAJZGG010000054.1 GCA_021804965.1 Acidobacteriota bacterium | reverse complement strand
GATATTCTCAATGCTTTGGAGGCAATTGCGCAGCCGATCTATGTTGCCTTCCGGCATCGGCCCTTATCCGCCGACCCCAATGATGATCTGATTCTCGATGTCGCACTCAACGGACGGGCAGATGCGCTGGTCACAGGCAATACCCGCCATTTTCTCGCTGCGGCAAATCGGTTTCACCTGCCCGTTTTCACGCCTTCCGAGTTGCTGCTCGAGATTGCAAAAAGGAGATCCTCCCATGCCTGAATTGCAGAAAAAACCGACCAGCGCAAAGTTTCCTTTGCGACTCATGCCATCCGTGCGCCGCGCCGCAGAGAGCTTCTCACAAAAAGAAGGCGTCTCGCTCAACCAGTTCATCAACCTTGCCGTCGCCGAGAAACTGGCCCACCTGCAACACGAAGAATGGCTTGCTCATCGTCCACAAGCAACTCCCGAGCTTCTGGCACAGGCAATTGCAGTTCTGGACCGTCCCACCTCGCAGCTTCGACCGCAGCCGGACGACCGCGTTCCAGTCAGCTATCGCAGAAAAGGAAAGCATGCGAGCTAACCCTCCCAACAGCAAGGCCCGCCATCCCGGCGGGCCTTCTGCTGTTTCCGCCCCATGGTCAGCAGGCGGGGATCGAAACTTCCCTCACCAGATGCGGCAGGGCTGGGCAATCACCATGGCATCGCCCTTCTTGCAGGCAAAGCTCTTGGCAAACTCCGGCATATCCTGCAGGATGGTGTTCGTCCTGTACTTGTCCGGAGCATGCGGATCGGTCTGCGCCTGGGTTCGCAGCGCCTCGGGCCGCGTCTGCGAGCACCACTGCTGCGCATAGGCGATCCAGAATCGCTGCTCCGGCGTATAACCATCCATCTTGGACTGCATGTCCACATGCGCTTCGTCGGCCTTCTGCAGCCAGGCCATCAACGCCAGTCGCAGCCCGCCCAGATCGGCCAGATTCTCACCCAGCGTCAGCTTACCGTTCAAGTGAACCCCCGGCACCACCTCGATGGCGTCGTACTGCTTCACCATGCACGCGGCGCGATCGGTAAACTGCGTCTCGTCCTTCTTGGTCCACCAGTCCTTCAGATTTCCCGTCGCGTCAAACTGGCGCCCTTCATCGTCAAAGCCATGCGTCAGCTCATGGCCAATCGTCGATCCCATATCGCCGTAATTGGCGGCATCGTCCTCCTTGGAGCTGAAGAACGGCGGCTGCAGATACCCCGCCGGGAAATTCACATTGTTCTCCTGCGGATCGTAGTAGGCATTCACCGTCGGCGGCGTCATCTGCCACTCGGCGCGATCGACCGGCTTGCCAATCTTGGCCAGATCCCGCCTCGTCTTGTACTCGCCCACACGCATCTGGTTGCCCAGCGCGTCCCCTTTCACGATCGTCAGCGTCTGGTAGCTCTTCCACTTGTCCGGATAGCCGATCTTGTTCATCACCCCATGCAGCTTGATCATCGCCTGCGCCTTGGTTGCCGGGCTCATCCAGTCCAGGCTCTGAATATCCTGCCCCATCGCCTGCTCAATCGCCTGCGTCAGCTCCAGGGTGCGCTGCTTGTCCTGGGGCGGGAAATATCGCTGCACATACACCTGCCCCAGCGCATCGCCCATCTCCCGGTCCACACGGCTCACGCAGGTCTTCCAGCGATCCTGCTGCTTCTCCGCGCCGCCCAGAATATGCGAATAGAAGTGCCAGTTCTCCTGCTCAAAGCTCTCCGGCAGGCTGGTCGCGGCAAAGGTGTGCAGCAGATGCCAGCGCAGATACGCCCGCTGCGTCTCCAGCGGCGTGGTGGCAATCAGTTCATTCAGCGCCGCAAAGAACTTCGGCTGCGTCACATTGATCTTCCCGCTCGCCGGTCCGCCATAAGCCTTCAGGTAGGCCGCCAGCGAGAAGTGGCTCATCTGTCCGCCCAGCGTGCTCACATCGCTCGGGTGATTCTCCGCCTGCGGATCCCGCTCCTCCGTTGCAGAAAGGGAGGCATCCGCCAGCTTGGTCTCAAACTCCAGAATGTTGGCGGCATCGGCATCGGCCTTGGCTGCCGGCTCCCCGGCCAGCGTCAACATCTTTGCCATGTGCGCCAGATACTGCTTGCGAATCTCCACCGACTTGGCATCCGTGCGGGTATAGAAACCCTTCTCCGGCAATCCCTTGCCACCGGCATCATAGAAGGCGATCTCACGCGTTGAATCCGCGTAATCGGGACTGGAGCCCATGTCGAAATAAACCCGCACCCCCATGCGCTGCAGGTCCCCCGCCAGTGCCGGCAACTCAGCCGCCGAGTGCAGCGCTGCAATCCTGTGCAGCATCGGCTCCAGCGGAGCAATGCCCTTCGCGTTCAGCGTCTTCAGGTCCATGCAGCTGGCATACTCATCGCCAATCCGCTGCTCATTCGGCGTCCGGCTGGCTCCCGTTTCGGCCTGCTCCAGAATGCCCCGCAAATGCTCACGATTCAGGTCATACAACTCGCTGAAGCGCCCATAGTAGGACTGATCCGCCGGCAGCGGATGCTTCTTCAGCCAGTTCCCACAGGAGTATTGGAAAAAGTCCTGGCAGGGATTCACCGAGGCATCCACCAGCGTCGGATCAAAGACGCGCAACGGATTTGCAGGGGAAGAGTGTTGGGGTGTTTGCGCCGCACCAGCCACAGCCAGAGCCATCATCGAGAGCAGAATTGAGAGTCGCTTTCCAAACATGCCTCCCACTCTACCAGACCAGCTGCAAACTGCAGCATTGCTATCAGGCTGGCAGGCAAACTTGGAGGATGGAAACTTCCCACAACCCACGCCCTAGTACAGCCACCAGAGACACGTCCATACCGGCTTACGGGAATACTCCCCGAAGCGTTACTCGGCTGCTGCAAGGACTTCTCTAGGAGCGAACGGGGGTGGAGTCCCGTGACACGGAAACTCTCAGCGCATGGCAGCTGGAGTTATTTCGCACCCACACGCTTCAACACAACCGGGAGGGTGCGCAACAGAATCTTCAGGTCCAGCATCAGGCTCCACTGACGGGCATATTGCGAGTCCAGATTGGCCCGCTGTTCATAACCCACTTTGCTGCGACCGGAAACCTGCCAAAGACCGGAAAGCCCCGGAGTCACTTCCATATAGTAACCGGCAAGATTGCCATAGAGCTCCAACTCTGCTGCAATTACTGGCCGGGGACCGACCAGGGACATCTCTCCCATCAGCACATTCAGCAATTGCGGCAGCTCATCCAGACTCCAGCGTCGGATGAAATGTCCAATCGGCGTGATGCGGGGATCCACAGCGGTCTCATGCTTGCTGGTTCTCCAGAAGAAATGATGTTCCTCCTCATTCCCCGTGTCTCGGATCTGCTGCATCCGCCTGTCACCATCCACATACATGGAGCGAAACTTCCAGATACGAAAGATGTTTCCGTTGCGCCCGACTCGCTTTTCCCGATAGAAGACAGAACCCTTTGACGTTGCCGCGATGATCGCAGCAATCATGCAGCATGGAATCAATACGACCGCCAGCATCAGCGCAGAGACGACAATATCCATGACTCGCTTCACCATCGCATACTGCAGCGAATCCACCGGAGAGTTAGGACGATAACCCGCAATCCCTCCATCCAGCGCTATCTCTCGACTGCCCTCAAGCGGGTCCATCGCGGCCCGCCACATCCAGATGGATATCGCAAGCATGCCGCAAATGCAAAGGATCGCCTCAGTCAGTAAGCCGGTTTTGAAAAAATGTTCCGCAGTGATCCAAACGTGCATATCCATACTCCATTCCACAAGAAACACACCAAGGCAAACATCTACCCAATAAAATTCAGCAGTATTTATATGTTCATCATATCAAGAATGCAATTTCTCATCGAGGATGCGGTTTTGTTTTCGATCAATTCTGGATGAAAACGGAAAAGTTCTGAATTGGGAATACCGATATCTCATGAGGGTTCTCTCAGAAAACTCCCGACTTACCCTCAGATTCCACCTGGAACATTCTGCATGCAACCGCTACAGTCCTGTGCCTGACTCCGGAAAGGTCCATTCCATATGTGGCACTGATAAGACGAAATTTTGACTCCGCACGATGACATCTTCGGCCTCATCTTTCAGCAGATTCGCGTCGTGTTCTACATCCTGCGCATTGGGTCGCACTCTTTGCCGGAGCCGTTGCCGAGACTACCTGGGGCTTACTGTCGATTTGCTGCTAAGAACGAGTTTTCCGGGTCTGATCGGTCTATAGGTTCCGGATCGCGTAACGTCCCAGGATTTTACCTACAACCATGTCACGGCAGGACTTTACGGATTGATTCTCATATCCCAAAGCATCGGACTCGTACTTCATGAGACGATCGGGATGGGAAATGGTGGGCAGTGAGGGACTCGAACCCCCGACATCCTGCTTGTAAGGCAGGCGCTCTAACCAACTGAGCTAACCGCCCCGAACTGCGGGCACACAGCAGAACTGGAAATCCATTTATTTTTCCAGTGTTCACTCCATGATACCGCACCGTCGTGTTTCGCGCCCCTGCCTGCAGGCGCAGTTCGGCCCAAAGCAGTTTGTCCCAAACTGGTTGCGAGCATGATCCATCTCAGTCCATCGCATCCCGCGTAACGGCATGATCCCGGCACCCGCCCAGTGCGCAGGACAGGGTGCATGCGATAGCCTTCTGTGTTGGCTGCTCCATCCGGCCTTCAGGAGCCGGCCTTCAGGAGGATTCCCGTTGACTGCATCGCACTCCTTTAATCTCAAGGCTGCCGCACTGGCATCCATGCAGGAGCACGGCTTCGAGCCGCAATTATCCAAGGACGCCGAGCGCGAACTGGCCCTCCTGCTGGCTCGTGGTCTTTCGCTGCCGCAGGCGGGTCACCATTCGCCGGTCGCAGACATGCGTTCGCTGCTCTGGTCCTCGATTGACAACGACACCTCGCGGGATCTTGACCAGATTGAGTGGGCCGAGCGCCTGCACGATGGCCGGATACGCGTGCGGGTGGCCGTTGCCGACGTGGATGGAACCGTTCTTCGCGACACGGCACTGGATGCGCACGCCGCAAGCCAGACCACCAGTGTCTACACCGGCGTCACGGTCTTCCCCATGTTTCCCGTCGAGCTTTCCGAAGGCATCACATCGCTCAACGAGAACGAGGATCGCGCGGCTGTGGTCACAGAGTTTGTCGTGGACTCCGGCGGCATCGCAACCGACGGCCGCATCTTTCGTGCACTCGTTCGCAACCATGCCCAGCTCACTTACAATGCCGTCGGAGCCTGGCTTTCCGGCTCCGCAGAGGCTCCGGAAAAGATCCAACGCAACCCCGAGCTGGCCAGACAGATCCAACTCCAGGACCAGGCCGCGCGCAGCATGGTTGGAGGGCGTTTTCAGCACGGAGCACTCGATCTGGAGACCATCGAGACGCGGCCCGTCATGGTTCACGAAGAAGCTGTCAGCCTCGCCCGTCAGCTCAAGAATCGCGCCACCAGCCTGATCGAAGAGTTCATGGTTGCCGCCAACGGCGTGATGGCGCGTACGCTCGATTCCGCTCGTCTTGCCTCCATCCGTCGCGTCGTCCGCATCCCCAAACGCTGGGACCGCATCGTGCAGGTTGCCGACGAGCTCGGCACCACTCTGCCGGCAACCCCGGACTCCAAAGCCCTCAATGATTTTCTCTGTCAGCGTCGCAAGGAGGATCCCATCCGCTTCCCGGATCTTTCGCTCACGATCATCAAGCTCATGGGCCCCGGCGAATACGTCATGGTCCGTCCCGGCGAAGACCCTCCCGGGCACTTCGGCCTTGCCGTGCAGGACTACACGCACTCCACCGCGCCCAATCGCCGCTTTGCCGATCTTGTCACGCAGCGCCTGCTGAAGGCTCATCTGTCCGCCGCGCCCACGCCCTATTCCGCCGAGCGCCTCGCCGCCATTGCCTCGCGCTGTACCCTCATGGAGGACAACGAGCGCCACGTGGAGCGCGAGATGGCCAAGCGCATCGCTGCCGTCGTCCTGCACAAGCGGATCGGCCAGCACTTTCGCGCCATCGTTACCGGCGTCTCCCATGCCGGAACCTTCGTACGCGCCCTGGAGCCGCATGTGGAAGGCATGCTCATTCATGGAGCGCACGGGCTGGACGTCGGAGACAAGCTTCAGGTCCGGCTGGTCAGCACCAATCCGCAGCGCGGGTTTATTGACTTTGCCGCCGTCTGAAATCGAACGCAACTGGCCATCGCCGCACGTCTTCTGCGTGTGGCATGCCTGATACACTCAGCCTCGTGCGGCAACTCATCCTCAACGCCGATGACTTCGGTCTCACTCCTGGCGTCAATCGCGCCATCGTGGAGCTGGTTGCTGCCGGTTGCCTGACCAGCGCAACCCTCATGGCCGCGGCTCCTGCCACCGAGGAAGCCATTCAGCTGGCCCGGCGCACGCCGGAGCTGGGCGTCGGCTGCCACATCGTTCTCGTCGATGGCATCTCCTGCCTGGACGCAGCCATGCAGCGCCGCTGCCCATGGATTACACCGGGACCCGACGGGCTGGGGATGCTGCCAGCCACTCCCGGGCAGCTTCTGCGTGCGCTCTTTACGTCAGGCATGGGTCGCCGCCAGCAGGAAGCGCTGCTGGAGGCCGAAGCCCATGCCCAGATCCAGCGCCTGCAGCGGGCCGGCGTCGCGCTCACCCATGTGGACACCCACAAGCACCTGCATCAGTTCCCGGCCATTCTGCGCCCGGTCCTGCAAGCCGCGCGTCATGCCGGCATCCATCGCATCCGCAACCCCTTTGAGCCGGCATGGAGTCGGCGGCTGACGCCTTCCGTGCCGATAACGCGGCAGATTCCCTTCCGCATACTCCAGCTTTTCCGGCGCAGTTTTCTCCGCACCGTTGCCCGGCATGGCTTTGCCACCACGGACGGAGCCATTGCCGTGCTGGCCACCGGCGCTCTCGATCGCGCGCTCGCCAGCCAATTTCTCAGCGCCATGCCGGAAGGACGCTGGGAGATGGTCACCCATCCCGGTTACAACGACGCCGCACTCGATCAAATCCGCACCCGCCTTCGCCGCTCGCGGGAAACAGAAATCGATGCGCTGCAGGCCGTCTCGTCCGCATCCAGCCTGCAACGCATCTCCTTCGCCGCCATCGATACCACCTCAAGCTAGAGCGATTTTCTCGTGCAGTTTCCGCATCGCAGGCCTGCGCTGTCGCGTCCAATACCAAGGATCATTTTCCCGTACAGAAGGTTGTCCACCATGCGCATCGGAATCACCTGTTACCCCACCTACGGCGGCAGTGGCGTCGTTGCCACGGAGCTGGGCATTGAACTGGCTGCGCTCGGTCACGAGATTCACTTCATCAGCTACTCGCAACCCTTCCGTCTTTCCGGTCGGGAAACCGGCATCTGCTATCACGAAGTCCCGGTATCCAACTATCCGCTCTTTGAATTTCCGCCCTACGATCTGGCGCTGGCCTCGCGCATGGCAGAGGTTGCCGAATACTACGGGCTGGATCTGCTCCATGTGCACTACGCGATTCCCCACTCCGTCAGCGCTCTGCTCGCGCGCCAGATGCTTGCCGCCCGCTCGCGCCATCTTCCGTTTGTCACCACGCTGCACGGCACCGACATCACGCTCGTCGGCATGGATCACTCCTATCTCCCCATCACCCAGTACGCCATCCAGCAGAGCGATGGCGTCACCAGCATCTCCGGCTGGCTGCGCGACAAAACCGTGGAAAACTTCTCCATTACGCGCTCCATTGAAGTCATCCACAACTTCGTCAACTGCGACCAATACCAGCCCATTCGCGATGCGGCACAGCGCGCCGCCATGCGCGCCCGCTTTGCCTCTCCAGATGAGTTCCTGCTGATGCACCTGTCCAACTTCCGGCCCGTCAAGCGCGTGGTCGATGTCGTGCAGACCTTTGCCCGCATTGCCAGGCAGCTTCCCGCGCGGCTCGCGCTCATCGGAGACGGCCCGGACCGCTCCACCGCCGAGTGGCTTGCCCACTCCCTCGGCATTCATGATCGCATTCATTTTCTCGGCAAGCAGGATCGCGTCCACGATCTGCTGCCGCTGGCCGACCTTCTGCTGATGCCCAGCGAAAACGAGTCCTTCGGACTGGCTGCGCTGGAGTCCATGGCATGCCAGACGCCGGCCATTGCCACCCACGTGGGTGGCGTTCCAGAGTTGATCACCCACGACCACGACGGACTGCTCTTCCCCATCGGCGATGTGGATGGCATGGCTGCCGCGGCCGTCTCGCTCCTGCAGGACAGCGAGCGGCACATGGCAATGCGCCAGGCAGCGCGGAAGACCGCACAGGACCGCTTCTGCTCAACGCGCATCATCCCGCGCTACGTGGATTTCTACCACTCGCTCGTCGGCTGATCCGGACTGGAAATCGCAGCAACAACCGGAGCCGCCACCGGAGCCGCAACCGGCAGACTCAAACACACCCGCGTGCCGCGCCCCGGCCGCGACTCCACCGTGAAGCATGCCTTGGGCCCGTAGAGCATCTGCAGCCGGTCGCGTACCAGCCGCATCCCGATTCCACTGCTGCGCTGGGCCATCAACTGCCGCTCGACCATCCCCACGCCATCGTCTTCCACTTCAATCATCAGTTGCCCATCGCAGTAGCGGCTGCGCAGCGTGATGGTGCCGCCGGTGATGCGTGGCTCCAGCCCATGCTTGATTGAGTTTTCCACTAGCGGCTGCAGCAGGATGCTGGGCACCTTCAGCCCCAGCGTCTCCGGATCCATCTCCTTGACCACGCGCAGCTTCTCCGCTCCGAAGCGGACAATCTCAATCCCCAGATAATCCTCCGTAAACCGCATCTCCTCGCCCAGCGGTACCAGCGTGTCATGGTCTTTCAGCATTGCGCGCAGCAGGCTTGCCAGCTTCACGATCATCACCCGCGCCTCATCCGGCCGATGCCGCACCAGCGAGGCAATCGAGTTCAGCGTGTTGAAGAGAAAATGCGGATTGATCTGCCGCTGCAGGGCATCCAGTCGCGCCTCCAGCACCAGCCGCTTCTGCTCCTCCAGCTTCATCTCCACGCGCAGCGCATTCCACACCTTCAGCCAGATGCCCACCACCACCGGAGCACTCACCCACACCATCGCGCGCAGCCACCACGCATCGGTCCGCAGGGCAAAGATGCGACGGGGAAACTCCCACGCAAGCCATGAATGCACCGCCTCCATTCCGGCAATCAACAGCAGCAGCAGAATCTGCCGATCAAACTTCGGCTGCCGCAGTGTGCGCCGCACCCAACGCCACAGGCTCAGATCCACAAAAGGGGTGAACGACCAGATCTCCTCCTTTTCAATCACCATCCCGGCAATGCCGGAGACCATGCCCACCCCCAGCAGAAACGGCATCGCCAGATACTCCCGATGCAGCATCGCCGGCACCGCCATCACAATCCCGCTCAGCATCGCCCATCCGGGCCCCATCAGCAGGCCCACCAGCGTCACCGTCTCCAGCGACATATCCGCCGCCAGAAAATTCGGCACCGTAATCCGCGCCCAGACCCCCAGCGTCAGCGGCACCAGCACAAACGCCAGCATCTCCACCGTCTCCCGCGCCGTCCGCTGCGGAGACATCATCCTGCGCTGAAATGCCCTCGACCGCCCCACCGCGCTGGCCACGGATGCGGCAATGCCCAGCTTGACCAGCAGCGTGATCAGTATGAGTTTGTGATCGGCCATCGCGTCACTCCCGGCTTGCGCTTCCACCTGCTCCGGCGCGGGACGAATCCCCAGCCATCCTCGCGCATCTTACAATCAGATCATGCCGTACACCAGCGTACAGAAAAAAGCTGAAGCCGACTTCCCCACCCGCTGGGGCCACTTCCGCATTCTTGGTTTTGAAGGCCTGCGTGCCGACTCCGCACCCGGATGCCCACCCGACCCGGCTGCCGCGCCCGCCGTCGATGGCCTGGTCGCACTGGTCCATGGCGATATCCATGCCGCGCCACCCATCGTCCGCATCCACTCCCAGTGCCTCACCGGCGATGTCTTCGGCTCGCTGCGCTGCGACTGTCGTCCGCAGTTGGAGCTGGCTCTGGCGCGCATCACCGAGGAGGGCAGCGGCATCCTGCTCTATGAGCAGCAGGAGGGACGTGGCATCGGACTGATGGCCAAGCTTCAGGCCTACCAGTTGCAGGATCAGGGGCGTGACACCGTCGAGGCCAACCTGGAACTGGGCTTTGCCGCCGACTGCCGCGGCTATGAACTGCCGGCTGCCGTTCTGCGCCTGCTCGGCGTCACTGCCGTACGGCTTATGACCAACAATCCGGAAAAGGTCGCTGCGCTGGAGTCGGCCGGCATCGCCGTCAGCGAACGGATCTCCGCCGAGGTTGCCCCGCTCGATACCTTCCGCCGCTATCTGGAAACCAAGCAGCAGAAGATGGGTCATCTGCTGAACGAAATTTCCCCGCAGCCCTGATCGCGAGCCACGGATGGCCCGCTCAGCCTGCGCGGATCACCTTCGCCGTCGTCACCAGTTGCCCCAGGTGTCGCTGTGTATGATCGGCCAGATGCACCAGCAGCCCGCCCACCGTGGTCGGCAGTTGCCTGCGGCCCACTCCGCGCGGTGTCTCCGGGTCCACCGCTGCCAGCGCCTTCACGCGACGCTCCGCATCCTGCAACCCCAGCTCCCACTCCGCCTGCAACTGCCCGCCGCTGCACGGCTCATCCTCGGTTTGCAGGGCCTGCAGTTGCGCCTGGCTCAGCTGTCGGCCTTCGGCATAGCTCAGCAGCCGGTCCAGGCTGCGCACCATGTGCCGCATCTGCCAGGCCACGGACGGCAATCCCATCGGCCTGCTGTGCAGCGCCTGCTCGCTGAGGCCGGCCGTCCATCGGGCCGCATCCTCCCGCGCCAGCTCCAGCGCATGCACCACGCCGCGCGCCACGGCTGGAACCTCGCCATGCGTACCGCGCAGCCATGGTTCCGGCGCGGACACCGGCTTCTCAGCCCTCTGCTGCATCCCCTCGCTGCCTGCTTCCATGCGCTGCCTCAGGCGCTTTTCACGCGCACCACCGTGATCTTCGAGAAGCCTTCCTCAAAGTCCGGAGCCTTCAGCTTCTCTGCCATGCGTTGCATCGACTCTTCGCTCACCGGCCGGTCGCGCATCGCATTCCGCTCCAGGCACACCGACAGCGGAACGTCAAAGTACACTCCCTGCACCTCATAGCCGAAGCTCTTGGCCATCTTGATCCACTGGCGGCGCTCATGGGCCGAGAGATTGGTCGCGTCCACATAGTTCCACGGCATCTTGGCAATCAGCCGTGCCCGCAGCAGCGAGCGCAACGTGGCAAACACCAGTCCCTGGTAGCGCTGCTCCGTAATGTCATCAAAGAGGATGGTGCGCAGCATGTCGCTGCTCAGCGGCGTTACCCCGCGTCGCTTGTACCAGGTGGTCTTGCCCGAGCCGGGCAGCCCGATCGTCAGCACTACATATCCCTTAGGCTCCGTGCTGGAAGGCGCAGATGCCTCTGCGCCGCCGGCTGCCGCCGTGGGCAGCTCCGGCTGCGTCTCCACCTCCATGCGCCGTGACGGCGCAGGATCAGCGGCTCGCTCCGTCCTTGCAGGCCTGGCTTTCTCCGCCGTGCGCGAACCGCCGGCGGCCCGGGATGGCTCCGCATGTCTCGGCAACTTTTCTGCGCGCGGCGTCTCTTCGACGCGCGGCAGCTCGGCACTGCGCTGCGGTGCAGGCAGGTCGGCCAGGTAGCTGGGGCTCAGCGGGCGCGGCTGGTTGGTGGGAATCTCGCGACCGGTCTTGCCGGTTGCCTCGGAGGTATTGGGCTCTCTGCGGGTGCGTCGTCTCATGGGTGGCTTTCGATCCGGCTTGCTTTCGCCCGGTCAAATCCAACTCCCGGATCCGGTGGCAAGCTTCATGCAATTTCCGGCTGTGTGCCGTTTCCGGTTCTCCCGGAGCGCCGCACACGCGATCTTGGTGCCATTATCCCACGCGCACTCCACCTGCCCGTTTGCCCTTCTGCTGCGACTCCGGCGCATGGATACAGTCCGTCACCCCCCGTTTTCGGCGCAGTCCCCACCGTGGATTCCGCGCCCGGCTCCCGCAAAATTCGTTTTCATCCCATTGACAACAGTGCTATTCTGAGTAGTTTGGTGGTGCCCTCGAAATTTTCACCCGACTCATGGGGTCCGGTGCTCCGGCAAACAGCTGTTTCCGCTCTATCCCTGTATGTTGCAGCAGACTTTTTTCAATGCATTCCACACACTTCTAAGGAGATGATTCATGGCAGTTAAGGTTGGCATCAACGGATTCGGACGCATCGGCCGCAACGTGTTCCGCGCTGCACTCGGCAACCCCAACATCGAGTTTGTCGCCGTCAACGACCTCACCAGTCCGGCAACTCTCGCCCATCTGCTCAAGTACGATTCGATCCTCGGCAACCTTTCCCATGAGATCGTCGCCGGCGAGGACTTCATCTCCGTCGATGGCAAGAAGATCAAGGTGTATGCCGAGCGCGATCCTGCCAAGCTGGACTGGGCCTCGGTGGGAGCACAGATCGTGGTCGAGTCCACCGGTCACTTCACCGACGCCACCAAGGCCAAGGCCCATCTCGGCTCCACCGTCAAGAAGGTCATCATCTCGGCTCCGGCCACCAACGAGGACATCACCCTGGTGCTGGGCGTGAACGAGGACAAATACGATGCCTCCAAGCACAACGTCATCTCGAATGCAAGCTGCACCACCAACTGCCTCGCTCCGCTTGTGAAGGTGCTGATGGAGAACTTCGGCATCGTCAGCGGCATCATGACCACCATCCACAGCTACACCAACGATCAGGTCATCCTCGACTTCCCCCACAAGGATCTGCGTCGCGCCCGTGCAGCCGCGCTCAACATGATCCCCAGCTCCACCGGCGCCGCCAAGGCGCTGAAGCTGGTGATTCCGGAGATGGCCGGCAAGCTGGATGGATTCTCCATGCGCGTGCCGACTCCCAATGTTTCCATCGTCGATCTGACCTTTATCAGTGAAAAGACGACCGATGTGGCAAGCGTGAACGCCGCATTGAAGGCAGCCAGCCAGGGCGCACTCAAGGGCATCCTGGGCTACGAGGAGCATGAGCTGGTCAGTTCCGATTTCAAGGGTGACCGACGCTCGTCGATCGTCGATGCACCGTTGACGAAGGTGATCGGCAATTCGGTCAAGGTGCTCAGCTGGTACGACAACGAGTGGGGCTACTCCAACCGCGTCGTCGACCTCATCGGCTACCTCGTCAGCAAGGGACTGTAATCGCCGCTCGCAGCGAGGAGTGGACTGCCCGCATGCAGTCCTTCCTCGCTGTTTTGGCTTCCAGCCACATCCGCCGCGCATCCCCCTCCGCATCGCACATCGACCTCTGCACGTTTCACCCCGCCTTCAGGCTCTCCGGGAGATAATTTTCATGGCCAAACTTTCCATTCGTGACCTCGATCTGGCTGGCAAGCGCCTCTTCGTCCGTGTCGATTTCAACGTTCCGCTCACTGAGGACGGCGCCACCATCACCGACGACACGCGTATCCGCGCCACTCTGCCCACGCTGCGCTTTGCCCTGGAACAGAATGCCTCGCTCGTGCTGGCCTCGCACCTGGGCCGTCCCAAGGGCAAGCCCAATGCAAAGTACTCGCTGCGCCCCGTGGAAGCTCGCCTGCGCCAGCTGCTCGCCGAGGAGATGGGCCGCGAGATCCCCGTCTTTTTTGCCACCGACTGCGTGGGAGAACCCGCATCGTCGGCTGCCGCAGCCCTCCAGCCCGGCCAGGTGCTGCTGCTGGAAAATCTCCGCTTCCACGCCGAGGAGGAAGCCAACGATCCCAGCTTCAGCCAGCAGCTTGCCTCCCTCGCCCAGATCTACGTCAATGACGCCTTTGGCTCCGCGCACCGTGCCCATGCCTCCACCGAGGGCATCACGCACTTCCTGCAGCCAGCCGCCGCAGGCCTGCTGATGGAAAAGGAGCTGACCTACCTGGGACGCGCTCTGGAAAATCCGGAAAAACCATTCGTTGCCATCATCGGCGGCTCCAAAATCTCTGGCAAGATCGACGTCATCAACAACCTGCTCGACAAAGTGGACACCCTCGTCATCGTCGGCGGCATGGCCTACACCTTCCAGCGCGCACTCGGCATCACCACCGGCCAGTCCCTCGTGGAAGAAGACAAGATTGAAGTCGCCCGCGAGGCTCTGGCCAAGGCCGGTCAGCGTGGCGTTCAGCTTGTGCTGCCCGTGGATAACATCCTCGCCGACAGCTTCAGCCCGGATGCCAAAACCCAGCCCTGGGACTCCACCGTCAACTTCCCGGCAGACTGGCAGGGTCTCGACATCGGCCCCAAAACCGTGGAGAAGATTGCAGCCATCGTCACCTCGGCCCGCACCATTCTCTGGAACGGTCCGGCAGGCGTCTTTGAGTTTCCCGCCTTTGCCGTGGGCACCAACGCCATCGCCCGCGCCGTCGCCGCCACCTCCGCCGCCACCTCCATCATCGGCGGAGGAGACAGCGTCAGCGCCGTCAACCAGGCCGGCGTCGCCGACAAGATGACCCACATCTCCACCGGCGGTGGTGCCAGCCTCGAGTTCCTGGAAGGCAAGAAGCTGCCCGGCGTCGAAGCCCTGACCAACCGCTAAATCGTCCACCATGCAGGCGCAACCATCCCCCTGTTGCGTCTGCATGTTCCTTCCCCCAACTTCCCGCCGCCCTTCTTTCTCTCATTCGATTACAATTTCGTCATTGATCCCCCAAGTGCACCGCACGGACTGAAAACCGCTATCGGTTGCCTGAGAGGAATTGCGTTTTGTCATCTGCTCCTTCTGCTCCGCATGCGCAGGATTCCTTCCCGCCCTCCATCCTGATTCTGTCCACCGTCTGGTGGCCTTTGTCCGCCCGTCTCGCTGTCCGCTTGCGCAATCTGGGCGCTTCCGTCTCCGCGCTGGTGCCCCCGCACCACATGATGCATGCGGTGCGCGGCCTTGCCGGCATCCATGAGCTTCGCCCGTTATCCATTGCGCAGTCGGTGGATCGCGCCAACGCCGCAGCCTCGCCCGCTCTCATCCTGCCCACCGATGACACCGCCGTCTGGCTGTTGCATGATCTGGCGCAGCGTCGGCCGGAGATGCTGCCTCTGGTCGAGCGCTCCCTCGGCCGGAGCCGGCACTTCCCCCTGCTCCGCAGCCGTCGCGCCTTTCTGGAACTGGCGCAATCGCTCGCAATTCCCTGCCCTGTTCCCCGGGTCATTCGCTCCGCAGCGGACATGCAGTCACTCCTTGAGCAGGACCACTACCCGACGGTGCTTAAATACGACGGCACCAGCGGCGGCTATGGCGTGGTCATCGCGCAGAATGCCGCGGAGTTGCACTCCGGATACCGGATGCTCCTGCGCCATCGACTCCCGCTCCGCCGCCTGAAACGGCTTTGCATCAACGGCGATGTCACCACGCTGTTCCGCTCCTCAACCCTGCCGGCAGACGAGATCACGCAACAGGTCTTTGTCCCCGGAACCCCAGCCAATGGACTGTTTGTCGCCGATCAGGGGCGCATTCTCGCTCACCTGCAAGTGAAGGCGGTCCGCACGCTCACACCCACCGGCGCATCCGTCGTCGTCGATCGCATCTTCCACCCCGCCATTCTCACCGCGGCCCAGAAGCTGGCAGCGCATCTGGAGCTTTCCGGCTTCTTCGGGCTGGACTTCATTCTGGACGGGCAGACCGGCGACCCATGGCTGCTGGAGATCAATCCGCGCGCCACGCAGCTGTGCACCATCCCGCTCGCTCCGGACACCGGCAGCCCATCCGGCCAGGCATTCGCCACTCTCGCCGATGCCGCTCTCAGTCGCGTTCTCCCCACGCCGTTGTCCACCGCGTCGCCTGCCCTGCCCGTGCATCCGCGCTTCGCCTTTTTCCCGCAGGCGCATCAACTTCCCGCCGATGATCCCGCTCTTGCCACTGCCGTCGTGGATCGGCCGGAGGATGAGCCGGAGCTCGCAGCCGAGCTACTTCGTCCCGTCTGGCCGGAGCGTCGGCCATGGCTCAATCTTTACAACCGTCTGCTGCGCCGCATCGACCGCCGCTAGCGCACGCGATGCCACGCAATCCTGCGTGGAGCCGCGTGCGGAGCAGGCACGGAGTCGCCGACCGCTCCAGCTCTCTGTCTATGGCTCTTTGTTCGGATCCAAATCCAGCGAGGCCCCGGACGGCGGAATCGTTCCGCGACTGCCAATCAGCCGCGACTGCCGCTCCTCCTGCCGGGTCTGTCTTCGCGCGGCATCGTCCAGTTCGCGAATCCGTTTTTCCTCGCTCGCGTCGGCCTGCGCCAGCTTCATGCCTGCCAGCACAAAACCCACCCGCTTGACCGGCATCCGCTGCAGCGCCTCGCTCACGGTGCGCAAGTCGCTTCGACGGGTCACGCCGGACTCGACCACCACCAGCACCACATCGCTGAATCGCGTCAGGTACTCGGTTTCGCCCGAGCGAAGGAATGGCTCGCACTCGATCATCAGGCAGCGTTCTCCGCCGGCCTCTGCGGTAAATCGCGCGGCTGCCTGCTCAAAGCGGATCGGCAGCACGCTGCCCGGCTCCGTCTCGCCATCCGTTGTCCGCATCCACTCCCACCCCGGATCCACACTGCGCTGTCCGCGCCGGATCACCGCGGCCACATCCTCAAGCAGCGTCTCCTGCGCCAGCGCCGTCATCAGTCCGCGACGCGCCTTTTCCCCGCGGCGCACGCTCTGCAGTGCCGCCACGGCGCGCAGCGCAGCCTGCTCCACAAACCGGCTGGAAACCTCGCTCGTATCCGGGATCACCACCAGCGGACGGGCACCAATCTCCTGCTCCACATCCTGCGCCACATAGATCAGCGGATCCATGCGATTGCGCACCACCGCAGCACCCAGCCCCAGGAATCCGAAGAAGATCACCACCGCCGGAGACAGCAGCAGCACCTTGGACGCATCCGGCTTCTGCGGCACAATCGCCTCGGATGCAATATGAATTCCATTTGGCGCTTCGTGCTCCAGGATCTGATCGTGGATCTGTTCATCCAGCAGCCCATACCGCTTCTGCAGCCGCTCAATCTCCGTATTCAGACCGCCGGCCTGCTGCATGTACTGGGTCGAATCGCCTGCCGCCGTGGTTGCCTTCGACAGCTCCTCGCTGAGCTTTTCCACCTCATCCTCGGTCGTCTTCACCTGCCCCTGCAGCTTCTTCTGGATACGCTCCTGTGCAGCCGTCTCCAGCTTGTGCGTCACCTCGTCAATCGCCTTGTCCAGCTGCTGCAGCTCCACCGTATCCTGCTTGTAGAGCGGGTGCTGCAGCGTCAATCCCGCCATCTGCGCAATCAGTGCGCTGCGGCGTTCGTAGAGTCCGGTCTTCAGGCTGATCAGCCCCGGATCGCTCTGCGCCTGATTTTCCGTGTCCCCGATATAAGCGCCGCTCTGCGCAGACAGCAGCTGGGCCGTTGCCAGATCATGCTCGCTGCGCGCCTTGGCCAGCTCGGCACGCAGCGTTGCCACTTCCTGGTCATAGGGATCAGGCATCGTGGCTGTGATTGCGCCCACGCCCAGTTGCCGGTTCACGCCTTCCAGCTCCTGGCGGTCGCTGGCCATCAGCGTCTGCACGCGCTTCTGCTCTTCCTGCAGCAGATGGATCCGCTGCGTCGCTCCAAAATCCTCCTGGATACGCTGATTTTCCAGGTAGCTTTCCGCCACGGCATTGGCCAGCCGGGCCGCCATTTCCGCCGAGGAAGACTGCGCCTTGACCGCAATCTGGTAGCTGTTCCCATCCCGGGTTGCCGAGAACATGTGCAGCAGCCGGGTTTCCGCAGCCTGCTCGCTCTCCCTGCCGCGCTGCAATCCCGTGCCCTGCAGGCGCTTCAAGGCTCCAGCCAGCACGTCCGAGCGGGAAAACGAGTTGATCTGCTCCTGAATATGCATCTCGTACGTCGGCGAATCATACGGCCAGCGCGGGATGCCATTGGGCAGAATCGGCTGCGGTGACGGCGGCACATAGACCATCGCCGTCGCCGAATAGTTCGGCTTGTGTCGCATCACCAGCGCTGCGGTCATCAGCAGACCCACCGCCAGAAATCCCCAGATCCAGCGGCTGCGCATCCGCAGGGCGCGTCGCAGATTCAGCCGCACGAGCGGCTGCTCACCCAGCGGCTGCGCATTCAGTTCCCTTCCGGAGAGTACGCCGCCCGTGCTCCATCGGGAGCCTTGTTCCGTCGTCGTCGCGCGCGTTTCCGTCATGGATGATAGGTCAGAAATACCAGGGTTCCCAGATCCGTGATACTGCCAAACTGCTGCAGGACATACCCAATCTTTGCCAGCCCGCTTTCCGGCACAAACACGATGCTGCCATTCGTCAGCGCCGGCATCTGCTTGCGGCTGGCCCGCTTCAGGTCGTTGAATCCGATGGCAACCTGCCTGCGCGTGACCGGGTCGAAGACGTGAATCTTCGGATTCCAGCCCGCCGCCGGAGTCAGCCCGCCGGCCTGGGCAATCACCTCGGCCAGCGTCGATGCATCCGTCACCGGAATCGCTCCCGGATGCAGCACCTGACCCAGCACCGTCACATACCGCTGGTCCGGACTGGGCACAAAGACCACATCGCCGCGCTCGAGCCGCAGGTTCGCCAGGCTGTTGCCTGTCTCCACCAGCCGCTTCACGTTCACCCACACCATGCGGTTGTCCCCGCGAAAGATCTCGCAGCGTTCCGGCAGATCCTGCGTATGATTCAGTGCGCTGTTGCTCCCCGTGGTCAGCGCTCCGCCGCCGGCCAGCACCTCCAGCAGCGTCGGCGTATCGTCCAGCGTCACCTGTCCTGGATGCTGCACCGCACCCAGCAGCAGCACGCGATTCGACGTATACCGCGTCACCACGATCGACACCGAAGGCTCCACATAGTACTGCCGCAGCGAGGCCTCAATCGTTGCCTCCGCCTCGCGTCGCGTCAGTCCGGCCACCTTGATCTCGCCCGGCAGCGGCATCGTAACCCGGCCATCCGGCCCCACCGTCTCCTTGCGTGCAAGCTCCGGCCGACCGGCCACATCAATCTCCACCTCATCGCCGGCACCCAGTCGATACTCCTCTTCCGGAGCAGCCTCAAAGGCGCTCAGCAGCGCATCCACGCTCGGCTCCGTGCTCACGCTCAGGCTGCTGGCTCCATCCGGCAACGGCTTGGTCTGGGCGGCACTGGTCTGGGCATTCGGTACGCCGGCCTGGGCACTTGGTACGCTCTGGGCAGTCGCCACGCTCTGGGCAGTCGCCGCCGCGGCAAGCAGACACACCATCGCCACCAGCGCTGCCGCCGTCCCGCACCTTCCCGCTTCGCTTCTCTGGATGGATCGCCGCCCGAGGCTCACTGAGCCGTTGCGCTCTGCAGCCATCGACCGGCCACTCCCGGAATGCTGCGCACCTGCTGCTTTTCCCTGTCGTTCAGCACGCTGGCATAGAGCATCCCCAGCATCATCAGGCCGTGCAGCGTTCCCGCGGCCAGCACCACCGCTGCGCCTTCCCAGCGATTCAGCCGCGCCGTCAGCCACCACACCGGCCACGCCAGCAGCAGCGCCGAGCCATACGGCACGCATCCGGGCAGCAATACCTGCCGCACGTAATCCCCAGCCTTCAGCCGCAGCACAAACGCCACTCGCGTCATCAGAACGCACGCGGAAAAAATTGTGGCTGCAGCCACTGCCAGACCGATTCCGAGCGTCGTCCATGCTTTGAAGTATAGATAGGAAACCGGTACGGTAATCGCGAGAAATACAAGGTTGGGAACTGAGTAGTAAAATTCCTCCCAAACCATCCCCATCCCGCGCAGAATCGACGTCCCCGGTCCGGTCAGCATATGAAACTGCATCGAAATGCTGAAGGCCAGAAACAGCGCCGTCAGAATTGCCGGCATCGGCATCTTCGCCCCCAGCCACACATGCAGAATCGGATAGTTCCACAGCGCCATCATTGAGCAGAAATAGGCCGTGCACAGGTTCGCGTACCGCGCCCCGCGCAGATAGAAATCCCCCAGCTTCTTCTGCTTGGTCTCCGCATCCGATGAGGCCTCCAGATGCGAGGCCGCCGGCAGAAATGCCGCAAAAAACGCCATCGGAATCGTGGAAAACGACTGCGGCCACTTTTTGGCAAAGTCCATCAGTCCCGCCGCACTCACATTCACCAGCACCAGCGCCAGCATGCGCTCAATCGAGTTGATCACCGTCGTCAGCAGGCTCTGGAACTGCACCAGGCCGCCAAAATGAATCACCGTTTTCAGCGCCTCACGCCGCGCCAGTCGCGGAGAAAGCCGCAGCCACGGCAGGTTCGTCCACGCCCACCACATCTTCAGCCCGTCTTCAATCACCGTCCGCGCCAGATACGCCTCCGCCAGTCCGCGAATCCCGCGACCACTGCCCACCAGCACCACAATCAGCACAAACTCCGCCAGAAACCCGGCCGTCCAGAAGTACTGGTTCGCAGCAATCTCCTGCATCCCGTTCAGCGTGTCCGAAAAGACATTCAGTGAAATGGACGCCAGAAAAATCCCCACCACAATCAGCACCGCCTCCTTGCCATCGGAGGCATGCGAGGCCGGCAGATGCAGCAGCTTCGCCACCCATGCCCATCCCAGCCAGATGGCCGCATACAGCGCCGAGCACAGCGGCACCGTGATCGACAGTCCCGTCGACAGCAGCGTGTTGGCCTTCCCGTACTCGCGCCGCGCGTGATACTCCGCCACGTACTTGATGTACACATTGGAAACGCCCAGCGTCGACAGGCCCAGATAGGAGACCAGCAGAAAGATCGTCGTCCACAACCCATAGGCCTCCAGCCCGATGCGCGCCAGCACAAACGGCGGAATCCCCACCCGCGTAATCATGTACAGCCCGCGAGCCACAATCGTCGTCAACACATTTCGTCGCAGCGGTGGTGGTTCCCGATGTTCGCTGCCGTCTGTCTTCGCCTGCTCGTCAGTGTTATTGTTCGCCACGTTCCCGTCCTGTCCTCACCCAGGCAGCACCTTTGCCCGCCTGCGCCACAATCCTCGGCAGCAGCAGCAGCT
>JAJZGG010000053.1 GCA_021804965.1 Acidobacteriota bacterium | reverse complement strand
GCTTCTCCTGCCTTTTCCACCGCATCCTTCGCCCCGGAGATCACCGTCTGATCCGGCGAATTGAAGTTGGCCGCCGAGACCACCTGCCCGGTTTCGGCGGCAATCTCCGCGCAGACTGCGGTGATCGTCGCCGCATCCAGCGCCAGCACAGCCGCCATGGCGCCTTCGCCTGCGGGCACGGCAAGCTGCATCGCCCGCCCACGCGCCTTCACCGCCCGCACCGCGTCGGCAAAGCCAATCGTCCCGGCGGCCACATGCGCCGACCACTCGCCCAGCGAGTGCCCGGCGGCCAGCCACGGCTTCACCCCATGCAAGGCCAGCACGCGATGCGCAGCCACGGAGACCGTCAGAATCGCCGGCTGCGTATTCTCCGTCAGCCGCAGCTCATCCTCAGGACCATCGAGAAAGATCCGGCTCAGGGCAAACCCAAGCGCCTCATCGGCCTCGGCAAAGGTCTCTGCAGCCACGGGAAATGCCTCGGCCAGGGCGCGGCCCATGCCCACCGTCTGGGAACCCTGTCCGGGAAAGAGTAAGGCAATGCTTTTTGTGCTCATATCCTCTGCATTTTATGCCATGGCAGGGGCATTCGGACGAATCCGCCGACCCTCCAACAGCAAACCGGCCAGACTGCCCGCATCCGTCCAGTTGACATCGCCAAGCATCCCCGCCGAAGCCGCCAGAAACTCCGCATGATGATCCACCATGCGGCTGTATGCCTGCACCAGACGCACCGCATGTTCAACGCGAAAACCCTCTCCGTGAGCCCCGGCAAGACCTGCCAGCAGGGTCCGGATCACGACATAATGCGTACACAGCGCGTGAAACGCAGACGCCGGCTCAAAGCAATTCCAGTCCCTCACAAATGGAAAGCCGCTGCGCTCCAGCGCATGGGTCAGATAATTCTCCAGCAGCCAGGGATGCGCCTCCAGCCACGGCGCAAAATACTCGTCTTCGGCCCGCTGCAATGCCGGCGCCAGATCCTCCGGCGTCTTGCCCGGCGCGTAGCCACTCCCATCCAGAAAGACTTTCACGTCGTCCAGAAACCGCAGACTGTTCATCGCGCGATCCAGCCGCTGATTGATCATCCGCAGCGTCAATGCCAGTTGCATGGTCGGCTGACCGGCAACCTGCTCCAGGGCCGGAAGCAGCGTTCCGGCTGCAGCCAGCCGACAAAACTCCCCCAGCAACTCCGGCAATCGCTGCACGGACTTTGCATCGACGCCGCGGATCTCGCTTTGCAGTCGGCCCGCAAAGACTCCCATCAGCCAGACGCGTTCCCCCACGGAGTATCGTCGATCCCGCAGCAGCACCAGCAAAAATCCGCGAATCGCGCCCAGAATCCCCTCGGAAATCTCTTTCCCTTCCGCCTCAGCCATCCGGCGCGTACTCTGCACGACGACCGCCTCATAGGCCGCTTCCGCAGAGTGTCCGGAATCTTCGTGCCTCCTGCCGTTCGGCTTCTCAGACCCCGCATCCAGCAACACCAGACGCGCCGCTTCCGGACACGAAAGATGCAGCGTCGTCTCCAACTGTCCCGTGGGGGAGTTCCGCTTAATCCGTGGATAGCTCCGGCAGGTCTGCGACAGCGCCTCCTCGCCCAGTGTCTGCTGGATTCCGCACCAGCTTTCCTCGGTCAGGAACGGGCACTCCAGCGCATCATTCAGCAGAATCCGCGCATAAGCATGGTCTGTGCGTGGCTCGGCCAGCAGCCTCACCGACCGCTCAACCGTACGCCCCAGCAGGCTTTCGGCTGGAATCAACTGATAGCGCTCATAGGTCGCCCGATCCAGACGCAGATCCCAGGCCCTGCAGCAGCTATCCTCGCACTGCGGTCCGATGCAATGAAAATTCTCGGCATACGCCGGGAGAGGAAAAACATCCTCCCGCAAAGGCGTCGTGTTCTCCACCGCCGGCAGCTCTGGAATCTCACCCGAGCCGGGAAGAATCGTCGGCAGCACCGGAACGGAGGGACAAGGAGTCACATGGGGAGTTCGTCGCATGGGAAAACTGCATGCAGTCCAGGCCCCGGGACGAGAGCGGAATCATTGAGAAAAACTCATGGGAAGCAGTCGTCAGTTCCAGCGGCTGCGATCGTCCAGCGGCTCGCGCTCTTCGTCGATCAGCCGTCCCTGGCTGTCAAAGCGCACGGTGCGTCCCTGCTTGCGCATATACACCTCAAAGCGTGACGCAGCCCGTCGCCGCTTCCAGCGATAGTAGCGATTGCGCAGTCCGTACCAGACTTCGCTCAGGTTGAAAAACAGCCCCCGCCGCGGTGCCAGCTTCAGATACAGGAAGGCCGCCAGTGCCCCGCCCAGTTGTGCAAAGGCATACAGCCGCTGGCTGCCAAAGGTCTCCGCCAGCGCGATCAGCCCGTAGAGAATCGCCAGATACTTCGCCTTGATGCCCAGCACGAAGAACAGCTGAAACTCCATCTCGCCGTAGAGAATCCCGATCGCTGTAATCAGGCCAAAGATGCCGCCCATGCAGCCGGTCAGAATGCTCAGGCCGCCACCTGTGCCCAGCATCCGCTCCACGCCATAGATCGCCACCGCCGTCAGCCCGGCACCGATCACCGATGCCGCGTACAGCCCCATCACCCAGTTGCCCGGATGGAACGACTCCAGAAAGCCGGCAATGAACCACAGGCTCAGCAGTTCCAGCGCCGTGCCCAGCAGCGACAGATGCACAAAGCTGTAGGTCAGTGGCTGCCACAGCATTCCATGCAGCACATACGGCGGCGTCAGCCCCAGCAGCCCCACCAGCAGGCCGCTTCCCGGCAGCCGCAGCGTTCCCGCCAGCAGCAGAACAAAATACGCCGCCACGTTCCACAGAATCAGCTTCCGCGTGGCGCCGGAGAACTCCGGAAAGGCAAACTGTGCGGTTCGATATCCTGGCATGGCGTTCGGGCTTCGCTCCATGCTCAGGTTACATCTCCGGTTGCCGCGCTGTCATGCGCGGCAACCGGCTTTTCAGCTGGCCGATTCCCATCCCCGCTTTGTCCCGGTCTGTGTTCCCGCCGGAGCCGGCACCTCGACCGTCGTCACCACGCTTCGGTGCCCGGCGGCATCCACCGTACGCACGCCAAAGATCACGTTGTCCTTGGAGACCGGAACCGTGATCCGGCCCTCGGCAGCGCCATCGGCCGGCACATCCTTGCCATACTGCCAGTCCGCGGCATCCGTCAGCCGCCACACCAGCTCATAGTGGAACTTCCCGCCAGGCAGCGGATTCGGCGCATTCCAGCTCAGCGTGGTTCCATTTTCCAGCCGCTCGGCATGGATCTTCAGCCCGCCTGGCGCTGCCGGTGCCGCAGCCAGCGTGGCCAGCGTGGCCGCATTCATCCGTGCCACGTTGGCCACATACCGGAAGTCGACAAACTGCAGCAGGTCGCCATACTGCACCCCGTCCTCCATGCGCACATTCTGGTGCTGATGATGGAAGTCCTCGCGCCACTCCGTCACGCGCACCGCCGGAAATCCCTCCGTATTGAAGCTCATGTGGTCCCCGCCGCGCAGGTACCGGTCCGGCCGTGCCACCAGAAACACCGTGAAGCGCTGCATCCCGTGCAGCCCGTTCAGATAGGTCTGGGCCGCTGCCGCCATGGCCCGTGCCAACTGGCGGCTGGGGGCGTCATCCTGCAGTCCCAGCGCACGAATCCGCCGCTGCTGCACCGGGCCGGCCGTCGCCGGAATCCCTTCGGAAAACACGCGCACGCGATCCTTGCGCTGCAGCGTCTCGCCCGGAGTCGTATTGCCGCCCACAATGTCGTTGTTCAGCACCCCGGCCAGATTCCATCCCTGCGACCGCGCCAGCTGGGCCAGGTGCATCGAGCCATACAATCCCTGCTCCTCGCCGGCCACCGCCACAAACACCAGCGAACCCGGCCAGTGGCCCTTGCGGCTGGCCTGGGACAGCACCCGCGCACACTCCAGCGAAACCGCCACGCCCGAGGCGTCATCATTGGCACCCGGTGCCGCTCCATGGTCATCGGAGTTGGACGAGTTCCGCGAATCATAGTGCCCGGTCACCAGATACATCGGCCCGTTGGCCTCTGTGCCCCGCAGAATCGCATACACATTGGTGATCGTCGTCGGCCGTGCCACGCGTTCGGAGACCGGCTGCACAAACGTATCCCGCCGCACCTCCAGGCATCCCCCGCACTGCTGGCTGATCGCCTCCATCTGGCCATAGATCCAGTCCGCTGCCGCCGTCACGCCCTGGCCCTTCGACAGATCCGTCTCCATGCTGGAGAGCGTGCTGCGCGTGCCAAAATTCACCAGCGTCGCAATCGTCTTCCGGATCCGCTCCGCCGAAATCTGCCGCAGCGCGGCCGTAATCTGCGGATCGGCCGGAGCCGGACTCAGGCGCCGGCCAAAGGTCTCATAATCCAGCCCGCCAACCGCTTGGCTGCCGTGGCTCGGCGTCCCCTGCGCTTCGGCCAATCCTGCCCCCATGGCCACTCCGGCCGCCATGGCCAACCCCACACTGAGGACAGCCAACCGCCGCCATCGCCTGCTCATCCCTTGCCGCATTCCTCGATCCTCCACGCGCTTCTCCTCCATGCCTGTCCCTCATTCCCCGTCGGCTTCCGGCAACCCCGGGCAAAAATCCGCTTTCCTGCATTTCGCGTTCCTGCATTCGGCATCGCTGGATGCTGCTTCCCGGAGCTGCCGCCCATCCGCAGGGCTTGACCACGCCCGGCCACTCGCCTGAAACTAGCCAAGTCGGGGCGACTTCTTTGCAGTCATCATAACCGCCCCGCCACACTGCACCGTTCTCGGGGGAGGGTTGCATCCATGCCTGATTGTTCTGAATGCGAAAGCCCGCTGGATATCGACGAGGAAAGCCTCGACGAAGGGGATATTGTTGTCTGCGATGAATGCGGCGCCGAATACGAGGTTGTCGCCGTCGAGCCGCTCGAACTGGCTGCCGTCGATCCCGACGATCTGGACGACGAGGAAGACGAGGATTTCTTTGAAGAAGGCGAGGACGAAGAATGAGTCCCGCTGACTCACGCCTCCGCTCTGTCCGCCTGCTGTCGCGACGTTCCTTCCTGTCGCGGGGCCTGTTCCGGAGCCTGTCGCTGGCCCTGCTTGCTCTTCTGCTCGCTCCTGCGCTTTCCTCCTCGGCGCAAAACTTCAGTCGGCGCGACATCAGCGGCATCGTCACCGGCACGGACGGCAAAACCGTCAGCGGTGCCACCGTCTTTCTGGAAAACCTCAAAACCCGCGACATTCGCAGCTTCATCAGCACGGCCAACGGAGTCTTCAGCTTCGCCCAGGTCGGCATGACCGATGACTACCAGATCTGGGCCCAGAAGGACGCGCACAAGAGCCGGACGCACACCATCAGCTCCTTTGATTCCCGGACGCAGTTGAGCATGGAACTCAAGCTGAAGTAGGACCATCGCAGCACTGCCCTACTCAGTGCTGCCCGTCTCAGGCCACCGTCGGCATCGCTGCCGACAGGATGTTCATCGGCGTCAGCCCGCGCTGCCGCAGCGTGCGCAAGGCCAGCGCATCGTGCCGCTTGGCCAGCCGCTGCCCGTTGTGGTCGGCCACCAGTTCGCAGTGGTACCAGTTGGGCGGCGGATAGCCCAGCGCGCGAAACAGCAGCAGTTGCCGCGCGGTGGACTTCAGCAGATCGGCACCGCGCACCACTTCGCTGATCTCCATCATCCCGTCGTCCACCACGGTCGCCAGCTGGTAGCTGGCCACGTTGTCCCGCCGCCACACCAGAAAATCTCCAAAATCCACCCCGGCCACAAAGCGCTGCGGCCCCAGATTCTGGTCCACAAACTCCACCGCAACCCCGTCCGGCACGCGAAACCGCCAGTTCACATGCTCCGGCAGCAGCCGCGCAGAGGTTGGCCCCGGCAGCTGTGCCAGCTCCACATCAAACGTCCTGCAGGTGCCTGGATAGATCGGCTCCTCGTCCAGATCCTGACCCAGCTCCCGGCCCAGTTCCTGGCCCAGTTCCTGGCCGCGGCCTGCCTTCCCCTCGTGCGGCGCCAGTGCCGTCTGCGCCAGCTCCCGTCGCGAACACCGGCAGGGATACACAAATCCCCGGCGTATCAGCTTGTTCAGGGCCGCAGCATAGTGGGCCTGGCGACGGCTCTGCGCATACGGACCAAAGCTGCCGCCCTTGTCCGGACCCTCCTGCCAGCGAATCCCCAGCCACCGCAGATCCTCCATCGCCGCCTCGGCATACTCGCTCCGGCTCCGCTCCGGGTCCAGATCATCCATGCGCAGAATCAGCGTCCCCCCGGCCTCACGCGCCCGCTGGCTGGCCGTCCAGAATGTCCTGGCGTGGCCCACATGCAGCAGTCCCGTCGGCGACGGGGCCAGCCGTCCCCGATAGCTCGAGCTCACCGGACCGGAGCGCACCAGACTGGAGCGCGGTTCACGGGAGCGCACAATCTCTGTCTTTCGCGTGGCCACGCTGTCAGTCTACGCACTCCCGGCTCTCCTCGCCAGCCGTTCCCCATGCCGTCCTTGATTCCTGCCAGGGCCGGCCCAGCCTCAGAAAAGCTCCGGAATCGAAGCAAACGCAATCCGCGTCGGTGCCGCCTTCAGCGCGGCCAGCATCGTCGCCGGTGCCAGCGTGCTCAGCCCATACTTGCGGTTCACCGCATCCATGGCCTGCGCCAGTCGCCGCCGCTGCAGGCTGCCGTCCTCGTGCTCAAACAGGGTCAGCGCATGCTCGGCATCGCTCACCAGTCCTCCCAGCGTCACCCCCACAAAAAACGGCTGCGCATGGGCCTTGTCCCTGGGCATCGTCGCCCAGAGCCGCCGCAGCACCTCAATCAGCGTTGCCGTATCCTGGCACTCGGCAATCGCCACCTCCCGATGCCAGCTCTCCGCCCGTCCCGGCCCAAAGGCGGAGACCGACCGCACCGGAGCCTTGCCCACAAAGCTCGCGCTCACCCCCACCCGGCTGGCCCACAATCCCTCCTTGCGCATCCGCATCCCAGCCTTGTGCAGCAGCTTCAGCGCCACAGCCCAGGCCTTTTCCATCGTCCGCAGCTCCGGAGCCAGCACATGCTGATGCCCAATCGACTGCGCATGCCCGGAGTCTTCCAGATCAAAATCCTCCCCCCGCAGCCAGTACCAAAGCCGATCGCCCCAGACCGATCCCCACAGCCCGTGCATCTGCTCCCGACTCTGCGCCAGCAGCTCGGGCATCGTCCGAATCCCCTGCTCCTGCAGCCGCTTTTCCGTGCGCGCACCAATGCCCGGCAGATCCCGCAGCTGCAATCCGGCCAGCGCCTCGCCCAGCAGCTCCGGCGTCAGCGCCACCATCCCGTCCGGCTTCTCCATATCGCTGGCAATCTTGGCCAGCCAGCGATTCGGGGCCAGGCCCACCGAACAGCGCAGCGTCCCACCGGCCTTTTCGCGGATCGCCTGCTTCACCCGCTCGCCCAGCCGCAGCGCCTCCGTCAGCTCCCGCTCGCGTCCCAGCAGCCGGCATGCCATCTCATCAATCGACAGAACCGCCGTCACCGGCAGGCAGCTTTCCACCGCCGCCACAATCCGATGGTGATACTCCACATACAGCTCATGCCGGGCCTCCACAAACACGATCCCCGGACACATCCGGCGCGCCTCGCCCACCATCGTTCCCGTCTTCACGCCAAAGGCCTTGGCCTCATAGCTGGCCGCAATGCAGCAGGTCGTATCCGCCTCCAGCGGCACCACCGCCACCGGGCGATTCCTCAGCTCCGGACGATCCTCCTGCTCGCAGGAGGCAAAGTAGGAGTTCAGATCCACAAAAATCCAGTTCAGCTCCCGCCGCGCCGTCCGCTTCGCCGCAGGCTTTCGCCCCGTCGCGCCTGCCTGTCTGCCGGATTCTGCCGTTGCGTCCGCCATCTCGCCTGCCCTGGCCTTGCGGTCTGCTCCGTCTGCCATTTCTCAGCTTGGATTTTCTCCTTATTTTCGCTTTTTGGCAAGCAAATTTTCTTCTGTCCCATCCATTCTTCCGGGTGCTACACTTGCCTGCGACAGCTCCCTGTTCCGATTTTTCTGCCAATGGCTCTCTGAACCGAGGGAACTGCCGATAGACTTTTTGCGTCTAAAGAATTACGGGCCGGATTGCACCGGCCCATCTTGGAAGGATGTCGAGGCAGCCATGATGCACTCACTCATACACACCCTGTCGTCCGCGAGCTTTCTGCTGGCCGCGTTGATCACTCTGGGCGTGGGCGTGCTGCTTTTCTGCTGTGTCGGATGCACGCGATGCCCAGGCAAGGAAGAGGACGATCTCTTCCGCCATCGCTCGGCCTAGCTCCGCCGCGGCACCAGCAGCAACCCGCAGCCAGAGCACACCCGTCTCGTGCCCAAGCCGGTGCCCACTTCTGATGGCACAGCCAATCGTTGCGCTTTGCCGCCGCAGACCCGACGCCGCGTCAAGTCTGTCTTGGAAGCCTGTCTTGGAAGCCCGCACTGGAATCCTGCACTGGAAGTCTGCCACTCCCGCGCACCACAGTCTGCGTGGGTCCGCTTCCGCATGGCGGATGCGGACCCGTTCTGCCACCTGATCTCAGGCTTCGGTTGCTGCCGGCTGCCGGTCCTCAGGGGTGCTGGTTGACTCGGCTGCCGGTTCACTACCCGACCCGCTGCCGGACTCGCTGCGATGCAGCTGGATTGTGGTCGTCGGGAAGGCCGGGGACTTCGGATTCGGAATCTTGCCCGTAATCACGCGTCCACGCTGGATCGACTCGGCCAGAATCATCTGCCGCTGCTCCGGATGCCGCGTCCAGCCATACATCTTGCGTGGCAGGAAGGCATCGCGGAACCACTTCAAGGCGATGAAGGCGTGGCCTCCGCGCTCTGCCTCCGCCAGGGCCAGGCAAAGCTGCTCCACCGCTGCGTCCATCTCTTCCGGCAGCAGCGCCACCGGCTCCGGACTCCAGCTCCGCGCAGGCGTGCTCCGCAGGCTGCGGCCACCACTGCGAACCCGCATCGGCGGCGTGGCGCGATTCCACGGCTCGGACGGCTCTTCGTCCTCGCCGTCTTCGCCTGCCCGTTCAAAGTAGATGCGAATCTCGTCTTCTTCCGGATTCCAGCTTGCCGCCGAGGCGCCGCGTCGCTTGCTGCGCCCGTTTTCGCTGCACAGCTCCACCACCACCTGGTATCCCTCCGGTGCCAGGAAGCGCAGCGCCCGCTGCAAATCGGCATTCTCCTGCTCGGCCAGATTCTCCAGCGTTTCTTCGATCAGTTCCTCTGCTTCGGGAATGCTCATATCCGACGGCTGCATATTCAATCCCGCTTTATGCCAAGTGCTCATACGTAACCCTATCCTCTCTAGTTTTTCCTTGTACCTTCTTTGTCTGTCCCCGGCTTCGATTCCAAGTGCGTCTGTCAGGGTACGTTTGTACAAGGGCAACGGATGAAACGTATATCGTCTTTCCCTATTGTCACGCAAGCGCATTCTTTCCCCTACAGAATTCCCCTCACCCACCCTGTTTCAAAGCCGCAAGGCGCAAAATTCCCCGTTTTCCTTTTGACGCTGTCAATGCTGATCCGTAGGTAAACCCATTCTCCTGTCTTTTTGGCATGGCTGCTGTTGTTCCTTTCCCGGAGCATTTTCTCCCGTTTGCTGTCATTTCATCTGCTGATACGTACAATATTTAATATGTTGTCGCGACGCGGTCTCCTTGCATTCCTGCTTTGCTTCGGTTTCCTTGGTCTGTCCTGCGCGCACGCCGATGCCCCAGCCTTTGATCTGCTCGGCCCCAAGATCGACGTCCACGTGCAGCGCCACGGACGCACGCTACCCATCGCCCAGGTTCCCTGGCTTGAATCCGGCGATCGTCTCTGGATTCATCCCGATTTTCCGCCCAGCCAGTCCGCCCATTACATCCTGATCGTGGCCTTTCTGCGCGGAGCCACCAATCCGCCGCCCGATGACTGGTTCCACCGCGTCGACACCCTGTCCCCATCCGTGCGTCAGGAGGGCATCTTCGTCAACGTGCCACCCGAGGCCCAGCATGCCCTGCTGTTTCTTGCTCCGGCAACCAATGGCGACTTCAGCACCCTCCGGGCCGCCGTCCGCGGCCGTCCGGGAGCATTCGTTCGGGCCGCTCAGGACCTGCAGCAGGCCAGTTGGGATCGCCTTCGCCTCAACGCATGGCTGGCCCAGGTACGCACCGTTGCCGCCAATGACCCCAGCCACCTCAAGCAGGACTCCGAACTGGCGGCACGCACCCTCGGCATGCGCCTTGATCAGGAGTGCTTCGACAAACCCACCGAGCAGCAGGCGCCCTGCCTCAGCCAGCACACCGACGGCATCGTCCTCGATGACAGCAATGCCCAGTCCCGCGTCACGCAGCTGGCCAACGGCTCGGCTGCCGACCTGATGAACCAGCTCAGTTACTCCACGGCTGCCGGAGGCGGCGTTTACAGCCCCTATGTCGGCGCCATCGTCGATGTGGTTCGCATCTTCAGCAGCGTACACACCGCCAAGTACCAGTACATCCCCGCCCTCGCGCTGCCGCTCAAGGATCCCTCCGAACGACCCGAACAGCAGGGGGAAACCCTCAATCTCCGGCTCAACGTTCCACCCTCCTTCCGCGATCCGAAATCCGTCATCGTCGTGGCGCTGCCGCCGGTGCTGGCCGCCGACCAGGTGGCCGCGCATCTTCCCCTGCTGCAGCCGGTTCACCCCGCCCAGAATGAATGTGCGCTGGCCCCCAATCTTGTCCTTCAGGTCGAGGGTGCCCCACTCGTCTTTGCCTCTTCCATGGCCTCCGGACTCACGCTCCACGTGCAGCCGGTTGGCGGCGACCAGTCCCGCAGCCCCGCAGCCTTTGACATTCCCCTCCAGCGCAGCATCCTCAAGGGCGGCTTTACCCTGCAAAAACCCATCCCGCTGCTCGATGCGCCCCAGGTCACCGCGCAGATTCATGGTCTCTGGGGCTATGACACCTGGCAGGGACCCTCCTTCAACCTCACCATGCCGCAGCCCGACGGCTGGACTCCGGCTGCCGCAGACCACAGCGCGCTCATCATTGGCCGCACGGACACGCTGCATCTGAACGGCGCCAATCCGCTCTGCGTCCAGAGCGTCGAGATGCAGCTCGGCAACACCGATCCGGTTGCCATCCCCTGGAAGCATCCCAGGCCAGACCAGCTTGAGCTTTCCCTGCCGCTCAAGAACGCCACGCCCGGCGAGGTCTCCATCCTCGTCCACCAGTATGGGCTCGACAAGCCGCAATCCATCCCGATGCAGACCTTTGCCGAGGCTGCCGCGCTCGACAGCTTCCAGTTGAATGCCGGAGACACCACCGCCCTGCTGCGCGGCAACCGCCTCGATGAGGTCCGGTCGCTCGACATGGCCGGCATCACCTTTGCCCCTTCGGCCCTGCACCGGGTCGAGGATCACGACCAGCTCACGCTGAATGCCACCGGCCTCACCTCCACGCTGCAGCCGAGCTCGGATTATCTGGCTCGCGTCCAGCTTCGCGATGGCCGCGAACTCCACGTCAAGGCTCTGGTTGCACCACCCCGGCCGCAGCTGGATCTGCTCAGCAAATCCCAGCCCGCGCCCACTGCGGACACCGCAGACACCCTGCATCTGGGCAGCGCCAGTGACTTCGTCCTCGGCCGCAAAATCGTCTTCTTCCTGCGCTCGCGTGTCCCTGCGGTCTTTCCGCGCCAGGCCAAAATTGAGGTCGCTGCCAGCGATGGCAGCTTCCAGACCATGCTCAGCCTTGCCGACGGCTCCCTGATGCTGGAGGATGCCCATACCGCCGTGGCCACGCTCGATCCACTGGCCCGCTTCGGTCCCTCCGCCTTCGGACCCATTCAGATGCGCGTCATCGCGCCCAACGGCGTCGCCGGGGACTGGATTCCGCTGGGCTCGCTCATCCGCTTCCCGCAGATTGACGCCCTGCACTGCTACCACGCAGCCTCGCGTCCCTGTACCCTCACCGGAAACAATCTCTTCCTGATCACCGCCATCGGCACCACTCCGGAGATGGCCAACGCCCAGCAGATTGCCCCCGAGTTTGCCGGCAACGCCCTCACACTCACTGACCTGCCTCACACCGACGGCCAGGCCACGCTCTATCTGCACCTGCGCGACGATCCCCAGCCCGTGCAGGCTGTCACCCTCGCCGTCACGCTCATCCCTTCGCCGGTCGAGCATCCCGCACGCGCTGCCCGCAATGCCGGGCGCCATCCTGCTGCCGACGCCGCAACCGACACAGCCGGCAGCCCTGCCAGTCCAGATTCGCAGGCCCCTGCCGCTGGCAGCAGTGCCGCAACTGGCGACGCATCGGGAAGCAAAGCTGCGGGCAGCCAGGCCAATCCCGCTCCGGCTCCAACGGCCGCGGCTCCCACCGCTGCCCCTGCCGCGGCAACCCAACCCGCTCCCATTCGCTCCAACCCGGAAACTCCTGCAAACACAAGAAAAGGAAATACTTCCTCTACTCCAGCGACACAACCCGCAACCATGCCAGCAACCGGCTCCAGTGCAACCGGTGCCAGCACTTCCGGGACGGCCACAAACAGCAGCAAGCCCGCCACGCCACCCACCTCGCCCCCGGCAGCGCGCTAAGCAAGCGCCCTCATCCGGCGCAAAATGGTCGGTATTCGGAAGAAAACTGGAAGTGATTCAGATCCGGGCGAACAGAAGATCCACACCGGATGGATTTCGCCCACGGGCTGGCGCGCAGACATCCGTCCGGCAGCTTTTTCCCGCGCAAATCCGCGCCGCAGCGTCCTTCAGAAATCGAACAACGCAGCGGCTGGCATGCAGCCATCCCAAAGAAAGATAAGCAGATACGCCTGCCCGGCAGGGATGCCGGGCAGGCGCTTCCGATTCAGCCGGAGTGACTCAGTGGTGCGAGTCTTCCTTGCCACGGCTGGTCAGCGTAGCCCAAAGCACGCAGCAGAGAAAGACCACCGCCAGGAGCGGCACAACGAAAAACGGCGAATAGATATTCATCGAAAACCCCTCGACTTCAGACTAGCACGAACCGCACAAATTCCCTGCACCACGCAGTACACCCCATCCATGGGGCCGTGATCCAATTCCCCATCCGGCCCATCCCAGACGATTCCGGGCAGATTCCAGGCCTATTCCGCCTGCCTCTGCCCGCTGCCTTTGGGGTAGTGCACGCGCAGCGTCAGAATCTCATACGGGTGGATCTCCAGCTGAAGCTGATTGCCCTGCAAGGCCAGTGGCGCGCCCTCCGGCTTTTCCATCATGTTGGTCACGGTGGCCCCATCGGCGCCCTGCGGCACGTGGACGGTCACCCGGGTTGCCTTGCCGGCCCACTCATACATGCGCAGGACCAGCCCATCGCTGTCTTCCGCCTTCTTCACCGCCGTCAGCACCACATTCGGC
The DNA here is from genome assembly GCA_021804965.1 of Acidobacteriota bacterium. Lineage (GTDB taxonomy): Bacteria > Acidobacteriota > Terriglobia > Terriglobales > Acidobacteriaceae > Acidicapsa. The sequence goes on along the minus strand of JAJZGG010000053.1, from coordinate 7,716 downwards.
GCATCCACGGCCACAAAGGAGTGTTCCGCAGGCATGGCTCCGGCATGGGCAGTGGTTGCCACGGCCGTGAGCGGGTAGTTGTACTCCCAGCCGTGCCGCACCGTCAGCGCCTGCTTCCAGTCTCCGGCGTGGGGATAGAGCGCGTAGTGGAAGTGCTGGCTGCCGCGATCGGCATTCGGATCGGGCCACGTCGGGGAGCGCAGCAGGGTCAGGCGCAGCACATTGCCCGCGCAGTCATAGCCAAACTTCGATTCGTTGATCAGGCTCATGCCCATCCGGCCATCGCTGCCGCTCAGGTCCGCCCATCGCTGCGCCGGAACCTCAAACTGCGCCTTTTCCCACGAATTCCGACGCTGGGTTGTTCGGGCAATGCTTCCAAAGGGAATCTCGTACGTTGCAAAGTTGTTCTGCACCGCCAGCGGGAAGGCCACCTTCAGCAGCACATGGGTGGCATGCCAGTCGATCCGGTTGTCCACATCCACAGAATCGGCCTCCGGAGCCAGCCGCAGGCTCTGCACAAACTCCGAACCCTGCCACTCTCGCTTCACCGTCACCGACTGCCCGTCGGCATCGGCCGTCACCGAGTCCACCATGGTCAACTCGGTCGGTGCGCGGTCCAGTGTGCCCGGATCAATATTCCACGCATCATAGTCCTTCGGCGTATCCCGGAAGGCCTGCAGCTCGTTGCCACAGGCACCGGGGGCCAGGATCTCGGCCTGTGCCTGCTTGTCATAGAGGCTGGTCACGCAGCCGTCCTGCTTGCGGATATTCACCCGCAGCCGGGCATTCTCCAGCAGATAGTCTGCATCCTCCTCGTGCACGGTTGCTCGTGCATCCGGATCGGCAGCCGCAGCCGTGGGCTGCACCCACAGCACCTTGTAGCCGAGTGCCGGCACCTGTTGCGCGTCAATGCGCAGTGTCGTCATGCCGGTGGCCGCATCGCGCTGCACCACATGCGCCGCTGCGTGTCCGGCACCGTTGCCCGCCACGGCATAGTCGGTGGCTGTGCCACCGGGTGCCATCTGCAGCTGCACCGTCACCTCGCCGGAGCGCGTCCAGCCCAGCGGATTCATCACCACCACCGGTGTCCCGGCATGCTGCGTATTCACCCGCTCCAGCAGGGTCTGCCGTGCGCCGTCCGTGATGGCCCGCGTGGACCAGCGCACCACCGCATAATCCTTCTGCGCGTCCTTGTAGATGACGCCGATTCCCGATCCGGCCGCCAGATCATGGAACTGGTTGAAGAGCACCTTCTTCCAGTCCTCGGTCAGCTCATCGGTCGGATAGCTGCGGCCATCCAGCCACGCCAGCGACGCCCACTTCTCGGCATTCAGCACCTCTTCGCTGCTCTCGCGCATGCTCCGCTTGTGCAGGGCCTGGGTGGTGTAGACGCCGCGATGATACTCCAGATAGAGCTCGCTCTTCCAGGTGGGAATGCTGATCTTTCCCGCAACCGCAGGCGGCTCCACATACCCCTGCGCAATCGAGGTGTAATCCCACGTGCGGCTCTGGGGCGCAATCTCTTTCTCCACCGACTGGAAGTACGGCAGCGCCAGACCGAACTCGATCTTCGGCACCACCGTGGCCGTGGAGTTTGCCGGCGATGCGCCGTCCGGCGACCAGTGGAATCCCTCGTCCAGAATCGCGCGTGTGGGTCCGCCGCCGTGGTCGCCCACGCCATACAGATCCATCATCTCCGGCAGGCCCGTGGCATGCTCGCGGGCCGAAACCAGATCCCGTGCCAGCCGCACCGGATTCAGATTGCCATTCGCATAGTCGTGCGGAAAGTAGGTCAGCACCCGGGATCCATCCGGCGACTCCCACCAGAAGAGCTTGAACGGAAGCTGGTTGGTGTCGTTCCAGGTCATCTTCTGGGTCACAAAGTAATCCACGCCGCTCTTCTTGTAGATCTGCGGAAGCTGCCAGTTGTAGCCAAAGGAATCCGGATTCCAGCCCACGCGCACATCCACACCATAGGCCTTCTCATACCAGCGCTTGCCCACCAGCAGCTGCCGCACCAGCGACTCGCCATCGGGCAGGTTCAAATCCGGCTCCACCCACATGCCGCCCACCACCTCCCAGCGGCCCTCCCGGATGCGCCGCCGGATCTCGTCATTCATCTCCGGATACTTGTCGGCAATCCATTCGTTGTATGCCGCAGCAGACTGCGTATAGGTGTAGCGCGGATACTCATACATCAACTGCAGTGCCGTGCCGAAGGTTCTCTTCACCACGTCCACCGTTTCGGTCCACGGCCACAGCCATGCGGCATCAATGTGCGAGTTGCCCGTCAAATGCCAGGTGGCCTTCTGCAGCACCGGCTTCAGCACCTGCATCTGCTGCTGCGCCTGCAGCAGAGAGGCATCAAACTGCTTCTGATCCCCGGCAGCCAGAGCCTTCAGGTCCACGCTCTTCACGGCCCGTTGCAGATCCTGCTCCAGCGCAGCATTGCCCGGTGCCAGGCTCGGCAGCAGCAGCGCCGAGACTTCAATCTCCTTGCCCAGATCCACCGGATTCGGGCGCGACGGGGAAAAATCCACCCGGTACGTTGCCCCATGGAAGGACTTGTCATCCACGGTATGCAGCAGCTTGACGGCCACCAGCACGCTTTCGCCGGGCTTGGCACCGTCAAACAGCACCACCGGCTCCAGATCATCGCCCAGCGCCACGCGCCTTCCGTTGAAGTAGAGAATCATCGGCATCGGGCCGTTGGCGTAGGTGTGGAACTGGAACCAGATGCGCGTTCCGGTCAGATCGTAGCCATGCAACAGCGTGGGGACGGTGACCCGCTGCCGAAACCAGACGGCATCCTTGGGAGCCTTGCTGTTGGGAGCCATCGGCGTCCAGCTGCTGTCGTCCAGCGCCGGGTCCTCCCCATGCGCCAGATCGCCGGCATGCATCCGCCACTGCCCGTCGGGCAGTTCCGCCAGGGAGGCCAGGCTGGTCATCGCCGTGCGCGCGACCTCGGGCTGGCTTGCCATCCATTTGGCTTCCTGCGTGCTTTGGGCCCACACGGATGCCCCGGCCAGCAGCAACAGCGCAGCCCAGCATCCCGCCCATCGGGGCAGGCTGCGCACAGGTTGAAAATCATTTTCGCGGGAATCTGTCTTGGTGCTCAGGACGGAAGTCTTGCAACGCAGTAAATCCATGGCCGGATATCCTTCTCAGAAATCTACCGGCCCATCCTATCATCCTGGTTACCCGGACAGACTGCCAAGCGCACTGGGATTGTCCATTCTGGCCAATCCCGCCAGCATCTCTGCATGCAGATACTCGTCCTCTTCGGCGCGCGGCAGCTGATAGCCCTCTTCGCGAAACAAGCGGACGCAGGCCTCGACCACCTCGGCATCGAGCTTGCCCTGCGCCGCCAGGGATTCCACCTCCTGCAGCGCCACGTCCACGCCCAGCGCCTTGCGATAGGGGCGATCACAGGCCATCGACTCCACAATATCGGCCACGGCCAGAATCCGTGCCCCCGGCAGAATCGCGTCACCCTTCAGACCCAGCGGATAGCCCGATCCATCCAGTTTTTCGTGGTGCTGCCAGGCCATGCCGGCCACCGGCCACGGGAAGGGAATGTCCTTCAGAATCCGGTAGCCCACATTGACATGCACCTTCACCCTGGCAAACTCCTCCGGAGTCAGCCTGCCCGGCTTGTTCAGAATCTGCTGCGGCACGGCCAGCTTTCCAATGTCATGCACCATGGCGGCCATCTCCAGTCCCTGCAGCTCGTACTCACTCCAGCCCATGGCGCGGCCAATGTTACAGGCCACTTTGGATACCCGCCGCTGATGACCGGCCGTAAAAGGGTCGCCCGCCTCCACGGCTCCGGCAATGGCCCCGACGGCTGCCGTCAGCGCATTCACAAAGCTCTGCTGCGCCTCCTCGCGTGCCAGTCGCTCCCGGTCAATCTGCTCCCGCCGACGCAGCGATTCCATACCCACGGCAATCTCCTGCGCCAGATGCGCAAAGGCCTCCCGAACCACCGGACCGAAGGCATTCCCGCTCCCCGAGTACACCCCCAGAATGCCTTTTTGCTCCGCTGCGATCATAAACGGCACCGTCATGGAGCAGCGAATTCCATGGCGTTGGGCATGTTCCCGCCACGGAACATAATTCAAGTCCGTGTCCACATCGGCCACGATCTGGCTTACCCCGGTCCGGAAGGCCATGCCCACCGGACCCTGCCCGCTCTGCAGGTCCTTCGAACCACTGATTTCAATGCCTTCCAGATAGGCCTCGGCTCGGCCCGCCTTGGCCTGGACCGTCATCCTGTATTCCGGTGCCGGGCCCACAATCCCCACGTAGGCAAGCAGAAACGGGGAGTCCTGCGTGATGGCATCGCAGATATCCTGCAGCAGCGTTGCAGAAGATTTGGCGCTGACCAGCGTCAATGCCGCCGCAGCATAGGCACGCAGCGCCCAGCGCTTGGCCGCAAGGCGATCCTCCATGTCCACTTCGCGCGCCGCATTCCGCACCTCGCCGACAATCAACGAGCGGCCTTCAAAATCAAATGGACGCGACAGCACCACCCACACCGGGATCCCGCTGCCATCCTGCATCTTCAATTGTGTCCGGATGGAAATTCCATTCTCGGAAGGATTGGCCAGCAGCAAACGCAGACCCGCATCCAGCATCTCCGGCAACAGCTCGGTCACACACACACCCACCAGGGCATCGGACTCGCGACCACACATGCGCCCCATCATGGCATTGGCTTCGACGATGCACCGGGATTGGGCATCCACCACCAGGGTCGCGGCAGGCAGGTGGTTCCACCGAGCCGAGTACCAGCTCTCCGACTTTTGCATGACGTCTTCGTCCGCCATTGAGGTCACCCTCCAGCAGTTTCATGTGGAGCTCTTTCACTTGCTCCTGCAAGCTCCCATATTTTGGTTCAACCCTCCGGAATCTTCCCTATCCATACACGAAATTCAGGACGTATATATTGCCTTATCAAATTGCCTACACAGGCTAGTCCAATCCCCCCCGTGCGTCAATGAAAGATTACGAATTCGCCATTTTTCGTCGGAGCAGCCCCTGTGCCATCCGGAATTGCAGCGCTGAAAACGGGAAAGAGCTATTTGGATGGATACGGAGAGGATGGATTTCCTCCGCCAAAAGCGTCATTGACACGCCATCCCTTTGGCTGTATCAATATTGCACAAGTAAGGCAGGATGGACTGCCACCTGCTGCAGAAACAGGGTCCCGCATCGGATTTCGCGCAGAATCCGGGACAGCACGAGCCAATGCAAGTTACCGGCGACGTTACCGCGGTTTGGCGTAAGGAGGATATGTCATGTCGGAGACGAGCCTGCTCATCATGCGCAGTACCACCCAATATCAGTTCCTGCCTTCTGCAGCATTGGTTCTGGACGCTGAGACCTACTCCATCCTCGAATCCAATCCGATCATGGAGCATCTTGCACAGGCCGAGTTCGGCTCCCTGCTCGGACGCGTCGTGACGGAGATCCTGCCGGATCTGGTTCCCTCCGAATGGCAGTTCCTGCAGGCAAATCCCTCCGAAGGCGGGACTGCCTTTCGCACCCATATGACAACACTGCGCGGGAACACGATCCCCGTATGGATGACCATTTCCAAGCCGTTCGATTCGGAAGATCGTCCGGTGAGGATTCTGGAGCTGCGCAATGCAGCCCTGGAACAGGATATGGAAGATCGCCTGCTGGCCAAGCGCTGGGCACTGCGTGCCTATGCGGCTGCCGCCATGGCACTGGTTCAAGCCGAGTCTTCCGAGACGCTGCTGCAGGATATCTGCGATGCCATCACGCAGGACTCCCCGTTTCTGCTTGCCTATGTGGGGATTGTGGGACCGGCTCCGGATTTCGTCGTGCATACCCATGGCAAGGCAGGCAGCGCCGTCGGCTATCTGGATGACATTGCAATCAGCGGCTCAAAGCATCTGCCAAGCGGGCAGGGGCCGTTGGGAATTGCCTTTCGAACCAGAAAATCCCTGGTGATCTCCGATGCCTGCGCGGATCCGATTTTTGCCTCCTGGCGTCAGCGTGCGCAACAGTTCCGAATTCAGTCGCTGATGGCCATCCCTTTTCCGACCGGGAAGGATGAGTTCGGAGTTCTTGTCGTCTATTCCTCAAACAAAAATGCCTTTGGAACGGTTGTTGGGGATGCCTTCGAGCATCTGGCGCAGGAGATCGGCGTGGGCTTGCAATCCCTGCGACACCGGGAGCAGGCGGAGCGGGAGCGAAAGGAACGTGAGGTGGTGCAGCAGCAGTTTGTGGATGCACTGACGGCTGCCGTCGGAGCCATCGCCGGAGCCCTGGAGGCCGGCGACAAATATACCGCAGGGCATCAGCGCCGGGTCTCCGGGCTGGCCGTCGAGATCGGCCGCGCAATGGGCTGGAGCGAGGACGAGCTGCAGGGACTGGAGATGGCCGCCATGGTGCATGACATTGGAAAGCTGGCCGTATCGCAGGAGATCCTGACCAAGCCAGGCAGGCTCACCGAGGAGGAGTTTGCGCTCGTGAAGGAGCATCCCACCGTGGCCTATCAAATCCTGAAAGACATTCCCTTCCCGTGGCCGGTGGCCGGCATGGCCTGGCAGCATCATGAGCGGTTGGACGGATCAGGCTATCCGCTTGGCCTGAAGGGCGACGCAATTCTGCCGGGGGCGCGGATTCTGGCCGTGGCCGATATTGTGGAGTCAATGGCCTGCGAACGCCCCTATCGCAAGGCCCTGGGCGTGGAGGTGGCGCTGCAGGAGGTGGAATCCCTGGCGGCGCAGGGCAAGCTGGATGCCGAGGTGGTCAAGACCTGCGTCCGCTTGTTTCAGGAACACCGCTATCGCCTTCCCGATGGGCTGGAACACTGAGGCTGGAACACTGAGGCTGGAATACTGAAGCTGGAACACTAAGACTGGTGCACGAATATCCGCAGGCCGGGCAACCGCCGTGCGGGGCACAATGCCCCTTGCAATCCCTCGTCTGCAGGCGCGGAGTTGAATCTTGTCGCGACTTCCTGTAGTCTCTCCCTAATGACTGAGCTGCTTGCCAACATCTCCTGTTGTCGCCTGTCGATGCACATCGACGGGTGTAGCCTCTAGTCTCTGATTCCTTCCCGATAGCAATCCCAGAGAACACACCCGAGCTGAACAGCCCGAGTGTACGTTCGCATCGCATCTCCGGCTGACAGCTTCCACACTTCACCAGCCCGAGGTATCCGATGACCGCTGTCTCCGCACCGTCGCCTGCCATTCCCACCCTGCCTGCCGGGCAGCTCAGCCATCTGCGCCAGCTTGAGGCGGAGAGCATCCACATCCTGCGCGAGGTTGCCAGCGAGTTTGAGCGGCCCGTCATGCTCTACTCGATCGGCAAAGACTCCTCCGTCATGCTGCGCCTGGCACAAAAGGCCTTTTATCCCGCGCCGATTCCCTTTCCGCTGCTGCACATCGACACCGGATTCAAATTCCGCGAGATGCTCGAATTCCGCGACAATATGGCCCGCGAAGTGGGTGCCGAGCTGCACGTCTGGCGCAACGAGCCGGCCATTGCCGCCGGCACCAACCCCATCGCGCTCGACACCAAACGCTGCTGCGGCCTGCTGAAGACCCGGGCCCTGCTCGACGGCCTGCGCCACTACAACTTCGACGCTGCCTTTGGCGGCGCGCGCCGCGACGAGGAGAAATCCCGCGCCAAGGAGCGCATCTACTCCTTCCGCGATGGCGCCGGACAATGGGACCC